>JAYZCF010000210.1:0-16844 GCA_036338455.1 Planctomycetota bacterium | reverse complement strand
TCCAACCGTTTACGACTTTGCCCATATTGGTAATTTTCGCTCGTTCCTGTTTGGTGATTTGTTAAGACGGACCTTGGAGCTGTTTGATTACCAGGTGCATCATGTCATGAATATCACGGACGTGGGCCATATGGTGGAAGGCGAGGCGGATAAAATGTCTCTCGCTGCCAACCGGATGAAGGAGAACAAGAAATCAGGACGGGTTCCGGAAGGGGCCATCGAAGATCCGAACGACCCTTACCAGATTGCGAATTATTACACGCAGGCTTTCCTCGAAGATGCCCGCAAGTTGCAGTACAAGATTGCCTTCGAATACCCGGATAATGTTCCCAAGGCGACTGATTACATTGACGGTATGCAGAAGATGATCGGTGACTTGATTGATAGCGGTCATGCCTATGTGGCCGAAGATGGCGTGGTCTATTTTAGTGTCGAGAGTTTTCCACGCTACGGCGAACTCAGCGGCAATACGCTCGAGAAGTTGCAGAGCGGTGCAGGAGGGCGCGTCTCGGATGAAAATCAATCTCGTAAACGTCACCCAGCAGATTTCATGTTGTGGAAGCCCGATCAAAATCACGTGATGAAATGGGACTCTCCTTGGGGAGTCGGCTACCCGGGGTGGCATATTGAATGCAGTGTGATGGCCGGACAACTGTTGGGGCAAGACGGCATCGATATCCACACGGGGGGGGAAGACCTGATCTTTCCCCACCATGAGTGCGAGATTGCCCAATCGTGTTGCGCCAGCGGCGCCGATCATTTCGCTCGCTACTGGATTCATGCCCGCTTCCTGATGGTCGAGGGTGAAAAGATGTCTAAGTCGAAGGGTAATTTCTTTACCGCCCGTGATGTTTTTTCGGGCGTAGCAACCGGGTCCCAAGTTCACCCGGCTGTGTTGCGTTACGAGTTGATCAAATCGCATTACCGTGCCAATATGAACTTCACCAAAAAGGGGCTGGAAGACTCGGCAGGCGTGGTGCAGCGAATGCTCGATTTTGAAACCCGTCTGGAACGCGAGACTGGTGGAGAGGTTGCCGAGGTGGACCTGTCTCATCCACTGTTGGCGAAGTTTTCGGCCGCCTTGGCCAACGATCTGAATATTTCTGAAGCGTTAGCCGAAGTCATCCCCTGGATGCGTCAGGACCATGCGGATCCCCGTGAGTCGCTGGCCGTCTGGCGGGCAGTCAACTCGGTGTTGGGGATTGTCGATGAAGAGGTTGCTGAGACCGGTGCGGACCCTGTATTTGAACAGGTTCAGCAGTGGGGTGACGAGATGAAAGATGCACGATCTCGCAAGGATTGGGATGCCTCCGATGCAGCGCGACAGAAGATTTTGGATGCGGGCTACGAGGTCCAATTGGTCAAAGATGGCAGCGTGGTGATCAAGAAATCTTTGGCCTAAAATCGGTCGAAGCTGGTCGGACGAAACCTGGCGGGTCCAAGTCGGGTAGATACTGGCGGTTTTGTCAGCTGGTAAGGGGGCGAAATGTCCCCCCCCAGAGATAAATTTGCACCGAGACGTGGCCGTTGCGGTTGGCAGACCCTAAAATTAACGGTTACCCAGCGGGTTAGGCATCGAATCAAAAACCGGTAATCAGGAAACCAGCAAAATTGGAAATCGACTCTCCCGATGTTTTTCAGCCGGTTAATCCAGTCCACATTCTGCTAGAGCGGATTGGTGGCGCTATCTTTTCCGCTTTTTTTGGCGGTGCCATCCTGGTTGGAATTCTGATTTGCGCTTTCATTATCGGGATGAACTCCGCTGTCTTTCTGGTCTTGTATGGGGCAGCGTTAATCTTGGCCGGGTTCATTGCGGTGATGAATTTTGTTTGGCCGGCGCTGAGTTATCGGCACACCGCTTGGCGTCTCAATGAGGACGGGCTAGAGATTCGCCGGGGTGTGTTGTGGAGACACCAGATTTCAGTCCCTCGAGCCCGTGTGCAGCATGCCGATGTAACCCAAGGCCCCCTGCAGCGACATTACGGGATCGCGCAATTAATTGTTTATACGGCGGGCACTCAAAACGCTTCGGTCTCACTGGATGGTTTGACCCATCAGGTGGCGATCGAATTGCGTGACCAGTTGGTGCGGCAAGGAAAAGAGATCCATGTCGTTTGATTCTTCCACCCCTCGGAATGGTCCCGATGATCGTGAGGAGCACCGGGATTCAGAAAACCTGCAGCCGATTGAGACCGACGTTGTCGGGGGGGCGGCAGGGAGCACTTCCGAGTCAGAGAGTGTTGATTCCGCGAAATCATCCACTGCTGAGGTGGTTCCCCCAAACTCCAGGTCGATGGAGTCGTTGCACCCGACTTCGCTTCTGTTTGATGTGGTAGCCCATGGGCGTACCTATATTATCCCAGTGTTGATCGCCCTATTTAGTGCCGCCAGCGGAACCTGGGGTGGGGTCTGGTTTGCCGCCATTTTCTTTATTCCTGCGATTGCTACCTCGACCGTCAGGTATTTTACGCTACGGTTTGTTATCCGAAACAGTGAGCTGGTCGTGACCGAGGGTCTGCTGTTTCGCAAGGTTCGGATCGTTCCCGTTCAGCGAATCCAAAATGTCGACTTGGTGCAAAACGTGCTGCATCGACTGATTGGCGTAGCCGAGGTGCGTGTGGAGACAGCCAGTGGAACCGAACCGGAGGCAGTACTGAGGGTTTTGTCGTTGGCCAAAATTGCACATTTGAGAGAAGCGATTTTTTCTCGCCGCTCAGGAGAGGTGGCAGGTCCTGTAGCGGGCGATTTGGTAGCAACCGCTACGGAAACGACGTCGGATCCTGAGGTGTCGGAAACTGTATTACAAATTCCGACAGGCTGGTTGGTGCGGGCCGGTTTGGCGAGCAACCGGGGGTTCGTGATGGTCGGTATCTTGCTCGGGCTCTATTTTCAGTTTGATCAGGATTTCAAGTTTTTGGAGAAATGGAACATCCAGCAGGCCGCCGACTGGTTGACTGGGAATTTCGGTTTTTGGGGACAATTGCTGATCGGTATACTCACCGCCATGGTCCTCCTGATCCTGCTCCGTTTGGTGGGGATTGCTTGGTTTTTGCTCCAGTTTCACGGTTATCGACTGGTGCGGATCGGGGAAGATTTAAGGATTAGCTGTGGTTTATTCACGAAGGTTAGCGCGACGGTTCCGGTACGGCGCGTGCAGTTCATTAGTGTCCACCAGAACCTCATCATGAGGTGGATGAGTATGGCGTCGA
Organism: Planctomycetota bacterium; assembly: GCA_036338455.1. Taxonomy (GTDB): domain Bacteria; phylum Planctomycetota; class Planctomycetia; order Pirellulales; family Pirellulaceae; genus Mariniblastus. Next base: position 13,635 of record JAYZCF010000210.1, on the reverse strand, counting down.
TCCGGATTGAAACAGCCGGGGGAGCGGGTAGTGAAAAGGAGAGTGCGACCACCACAGTCGGCCGTCGGTGGTTCATCCCGGTCCTGCCTGTCGACCAAGTTCCCTCCATACTGAACCGCTTAAGAAAAGATCTGCAGTGGAGTACAGAGGACTTGGATTGGCACTCGTTAGCGCCCCGCGCCGGCTACCGGTTATTGCGATTGGCCTTGATACAATCCTGTTTCTTTTTCTTATTAATTGCCTTCGGCGTGGTTCAGGCGCTCTACCTCAATCATCCGGGGGCGCTTTCTATCGGGAGTTGGTGGCCCTTCTCGGTGGCGCTCGGTGTTATCATTCCGCCCGTTTTGATGATCCATGCTTTCAAACAGAGTCGCTCCAAGAAGTATGCTCGGACCGACTACGGAGTGGTTTATCGGAGTGGTATCCTGACTCGTAAAACCAGCGTGACGTTTTTCGAAAAAATCCAGACACTAAGAATTGACCAGTCGCCCTTTGACCGCCGCTGGAAAATGGCAAGGCTTTCGATCGACACAGCGGCAGCCGGACCGGCCGATCATTTAATCTCTGTTCCCTACTTGGATGCTGCCTTTGCCAAACAGGAATTCGCAGAATTGAATCGAAAGACAGCCTGCCACCAGCCGCGTTACAGTTAGGTTTCAATCCGTCTCACCCCGGTCAGGCGGTTGGATCTCGGTTCGGAACAGCTCGTTGGAATCTGATCCGTAGGCCGCCTGAAATTCGACCAAGGTCAAGCCTTGGCTTTCAAAGGGAGGATAGAGTGATTGTTCGAGGGCAAACGTTGCGCCGTGAGGCATGCCGTCGCTGCCGAGAATCAGGTCAACACCCGGTTCATAACCGGCTTGGTCGATCAACATCCGGAACGGATTGTTCCGCTCGGCGTAACCCTCGGGAAGTCGGTCTTGATAATGGTGCGAATCGATGTTGAAGTTGGGCTGCATGGAAAGCGTAATACCCATTTGCTTGGCGCGTTCCGCTTGGGTTAGATCGATAAATTGAACATGTTCCAGACGGATTTGCGGGAATGGGTGTATCGAAGGACCAATTTCTTCGAGACTGCTGATCACCTGTTCGATCGCTCGGTCACCGATCGCGTGGATCGCGATCGATTTCCCGGTGCTCGATGCTGCGTGCAGTTCGCTTTGGAGCTGGGGATCGGTGTAAATCAGTATCCCGCGGTTCTCTCGAGACGAATGGCCCGTTTGGTAGGGGGTCCATAGCGCCGCCGAGTGCGCGCCCAAGGCGCCATCGGTAAACAATTTCAGTCCTTCCACCTGCTTCTTTGCGTTCGAGCTTAATTGGTTATACGTCTCGGGAGCCGCCCAGAACTTTGTCCGATCCAACAAGCCCGCCGCATCAAACCACTCAATCTCGCGCTCCCCGGCCAATAACATCTCTTCGGCCGACCAGACTCCCAGTTGCTCGAGTTGTTCGTAAAACGAGACCAGGTGGCTGGCGGAGCCCGCCAAGTTGGCGAACCAGCTCAGGACGGTGGGTAGGTGAGATTCATACCAATCCCGGTCCCGGATCTGGGAAACGGCGTTGCCGTACCGTTCGGCCAGAAGTCGTTCGCCTGCTCGGTTGAGCAGTAATTGGTGCAGGCTGACATTGAATAGGGCCAGCGGGGGAAGTTGCTCCAACCGAGCTGTGGGGATTTTAAATTCGTGATCTTTCCAACCGAATGCTAACACCAGGCCGCCCTGCGGCGCGGCGGCTTCCCAAATTTGATCCGAGGCAGAATCGAGGTCGGTCACCCCGGATAGATCAACGGCCTGCTGCAACGTGGCGTACAGTAGCGGGTGGGAGTGGTGATCGGCCAGCAGCGGTATTTCAATGATTGCCATTTTGGGCTGCCCGTCAGTCGATGGTGGCGATGCACTTCAATTCGATGGCAATCGGCGTTGGCAAGGAGCGGATCTCAACCGTTGTGCGACATGGTTGATTGTCGGAAAAGTACTCGGCGTAGACTCGGTTGTAGATGGCGAAATCCTGCTTCATGTGGGTCAGGAACACGGTAACATCGACGAGCCGCTCCCAGCTGGAACCGGCTGCTTCCAGGACGGTTCGCACGTTTTGAAAAACGCTGTGACACTGAGCTTCAATATCATGGCTGACGACGTTGCCGGCCGAATCGAGTTCCACTCCCGGGATCTGGTCGGTCCCTTTCTGGCGTGGTCCGAGGCCGGAGAGGAACAACAGGTTACCGACGCGACGGGCGTGGGGGTACAGGCCTACCGGCTCGGGCGCTTGGCCGGACACGACTTTAGAGTCCTTCATGACGCGGTCCTTAGAGATACTTGATACAGACATTCTTGGTTTCAGTGAAAAAGCGCATCGCTTCCAGGCCGCCCTCGCGACCGACACCCGACTGCTTGTAACCACCAAAAGGGGTCCGCAGGTCTCGGATCAGCCAGCAGTTGACCCACACGACACCACATTGCAACCGATCGGCCATCCAGTTGGCACGACTGACATCCTGGGTCCAGACGGTTGCCGACAGGCCGTAGCGGGTCGCATTGGCTAGTTCGAGGGCCTCGTGGTCCGAGTCGAACGGTTGCAACGTGACGACCGGGCCGAAGATCTCCCGCTGATTGGTTTGACAGTCGTTGGGCAGGCCCTCGATTACCGTTGGTTCAATGAACCACCCTTCCTGGCAACGGCCACCGACCTTGGCGGGGCTGCCACCACACAGGACTTTTCCTCCCTCGCTGCGGGCACGTTCGATACAGTCCAGGACTTTTTGGTAGTGGGCCTGGCTGACCATCGCACCGAGGATCGAGTCGGGCTCGCGGGGATCACCCACCTTGATTTGTTTGGCTCGCTCAACCAGGTCGTCGCGGAAACGTTGGTAGATGGAACGTTCGACCAGAATCCTTGAACCACACAGACAGATCTGTCCCTGATTGGCGAAGCTCGACTTCAAGGTTGTTTCCAGCATCGATTCGTAATGGCAGTCGGCGAAAACCAGGTTGGGGTTTTTTCCGCCCAATTCGAGCGAGAGTTTCTTGAACTGAGGGCTGACTACGCGGGCGATGTGCTGACCGGTAGCTGTACTGCCGGTGAACGAAACGGCCGAAATTCGAGGTTCCTCCAAGAGGGCATTGCCGGTCACGTTACCACTCCCATGGACGATATTCATCACCCCGTCGGGCATGCCTGCCTCGATGCAGAGCTCGGAGAATCGGTAGGCTGACATGGGTGTCACTTCCGACGGTTTGCCAATCACGCAGTTGCCCGTTGCCAGGGCGGGAGCGATCTTCCAGGTGAACAGGTAGAGGGGCAGATTCCAGGGGGAAATACAGGTGACAATCCCGACCGGTTGGCGGAGCGTATAATTGATCGCATCTGGCATCGCATGAGATTCCGATGCGGCGCCCATTGCCAGGTTGGCAAAAAAACGGATGTTTTTGGAGCAGCGAGGAATGTCGATCATCCGGGCCAGGCTCTCCGGTTTTCCGTTGTCCTGCGATTCGAGGGCGACCAATTCTTCCCGGTTCTGGTCAATCAGGTCGGCCAGCCGATGCAGGACGGCGATCCGTTCGTCAACTGGTGCGCGGGACCAGGTCTCAAGGGCAACGGCAGCCGCATCGACTGCATTGGCGACATCTTGGCTACCCGAATCGGGAACTTCCGAGTAGACCTGGCCGGTCGCCGGTTCCGCGTTCGGTATCCAGTTGCCCGACACCGGGTCGACCAGGGTTCCAGCGATGTAGTTTTTGATACGAATCAGAGACATTGGGTCCGTCCCCCGTCTACCGGCAGGTTGATGCCATTGATGTAGCCGGCAGCGGGCGAGGCCAGGAAAGCGATGGCAGCGGCAATTTCTTGTGCCTCGGCAAATCGTTTCGCAGGGATCGCGGACTGCATCGCCTCGGCAACTTGTCCGACTGTCTGGCCCGATTTCTCGGCGCGGCTGGCAATGATCGAGTCGAGTCGCGCTGTTTGTGTCATCCCAGGCAGCAGGTTGTTTACCGTAATGCCAAAAGGCCCCAAGTCGGTGGCCAGCGTCGTGGCCCAACTGGCGACGGCTCCACGGATTGTGTTGGAGACACCCAGCCCTGCAATGGGTTGTTTGACGGAGGTCGATATCACATTGATGATTCGTCCGTAGCCTCGACTCTTCATCCCGGGCAACAAAGCCTGTACGAGGATCTGATTGCAAACCAGATGGCTTTCAAAGGCGGCCTGGAATTCGTGGGTGGCCGCGTCGATCGCTGTTCCACCGGGAGGGCCACCGGTGTTGTTGACCAGGATTTCCGCCACCTGTCCCTCGTTGGTGAGCTGGCTGATCGCATCTTGGACTTGTTTGGCATCAGAGAAATCGGCGACGATCAATGAGTGGGACTGACCGCTGCTGACGTCCAGTTCCTCCATGACCGCTTGCAGGCGTTCCCGATTCCTGGCCATGAGGGTGATACTGGCACCCAGCGAGGCCAGTTCCATGGCGGTAGCGCGGCCGATGCCCTGACTGCTGCCGCAGACAACCGCGCGGAGGTTGGAGAGGTTGATTTCCATGCGAGTGACTCAAAGAATGGTTTTGGAAAATAATTTAAGTATTAATTTAGCGGCTTTACGACAAGTTTGCAGTAGGGCGATCGTTCGCGTCTCTTTCTCGACTCGGCTCAAGCCGCTCTAATTGCAGGCGTCCCGAGGATCGGAAGTATCCCAAATGAAATTTGAATTTGAACATTCAGGTCGTAAGTACGAGACTCGAACCGACGCTCCAACGTCACTTGCGATCGGTCTTGATTTTGAAGGTCCGCAGCCGAACCATTTTGGAACGGAGCGCGCTTCGCGACACTCCCTGCAACTGGGCGGTTTCGTGGGGAATACGCAGCAAGGTGGCAGTTGTAACGTTGATGTGATTGAGATGATTCCTCATTGCAACGGTACTCACACCGAATCTGCTGGTCACATCGTTGATGATGATGTGTTTGTCGGGGCGATGGTCACCCAGGCCTGGTACCCCGCGGTGGTCCTGAGCCTGCCAACAGTGCCAGCAAGTGCAACCGGGGAAACGTACCGGCCTGAGTTTGCTGAAGGTGATCGTATTATCAGTTCGAAGTCGCTCGACAAAGCATTTTCAACTTATCAACCGTTCGCGCCGGCAGCGCTCGTCGTACGTACATTGCCCAACGAAGGAACCAAGACAAACCGCGCCTATGGTGAGCAGAACCAACCCCCTTTTTTCAGTGTCGAGGCAATTCAAAGAATTAACCAGATGGGAATCCAGCACCTGTTGGTTGATGTACCCTCGGTTGACCGAATGCAAGACGACGGTCTACTGACTTGCCATCACCTGTTTTGGAATGTTCCGGAAGGAACCCATCGTGTGACGGATGACAGCTGGAAAGATAAGACGATCACGGAGATGATTTTTGTTCCGGATAGGGTGTCGGATGGGTTTTACCTGTTGAACCTCCAGCTACCGCCATTTTTTACCGACGCGGCACCCTCCCGCCCTGTTTTGTTTCCCTGTCAGCCTGTTTGATCGGTCCTTATTCGATTGCCATTTATGAAGAACGAATCCCGGCAGATGTTGTCAGAACAGCTGAATCAAGAAGCCCGTCAACTGGATGCGGCCGATCCGCTTGGCCCGTTTCGCAATGAGTTCCATTTCCCGCAAACGGACGACGGGTGCCCCGAGATCTACCTGGTGGGTAACTCTCTCGGTTTGCAGCCGAAGATTACGCGGGAATTTATCTTGCAGGAACTCGATTCCTGGCAAACTCGAGGGGTTCGAGGACACTTTGAGGGTGAGTTGCCCTGGATGCCTTACCACGAGTTCCTCTCGGAAACGATGGCCGATTTGGTTGGGGCCAAGCCGGAGGAAGTGGTCGTCATGAATACCTTGACGGTCAATCTCCACCTGATGATGGCGACGTTTTACCGGCCTCGGGGAAAACGGAAGCAGATTCTGATGGAGCGCCAGGCATTCCCCTCGGATTTTTATGCCGTGGAATCGCAGGCCCGATGGCACGGCCTGGATCCTGCCGAATGCATTGTGCAGGTGGAGCCGGAGAAAGGGCATTCGACGTTTTCGACCGACCAGGTCTGCCAAGCGATTGAGACGCACCGCGAAACCTTGGCGATGATTCTATTACCGGGGGTCCAGTACTACACCGGGCAGGTTATCGACATGCAGGCCATCACACAAAAGGCGCATGAGTTTGATATTCCTGTCGGTTTTGATTTGGCCCATGCGACGGGCAATATCCCGATGAAGCTGAGCGAATGGGATGTCGATTTTGCCTGTTGGTGTACTTACAAGTACCTCAATTCAGGGCCCGGATCGATCGGTGGTTGCTTTGTGAATTCTCGTCACAGTAGTGACCCGAGCTGTTTTCGATTGGCCGGATGGTGGGGAGACGCCAAGGCGACACGTTTCCGAATGGAAAACCAATTCCGGGCTATTCCGACCGCCGAAGGTTGGCAATTGAGCAATCCCCCAATTCTCTCAGCGGCGGCGGTTCGCGCTTCGCTGGAGGTGTTCCGCCGCGCAGGCGGAATGCAGCCTTTGCGAGAGAAATCACTTCAGCTGACTGGTTTCTTTCGTAAGTGCCTCGAGCAGCGTTTACCCGGGTTGGTGCAGATTTTGACCCCCGAACAACCGGAGGGCCACGGTTGTCAGTTGTCACTGAAGGTCGATTTGCGGGGTATCTCAGGGAAGGCCGTATTTGAACAGCTGGAACGGGTGGGTGCGCGGACTGATTGGCGAGAGCCAGATGTGATTCGTGCGGCTCCGGTCCCTCTCTACAATTCGTTCCAGGATGTCTATCGGTTTGTCGAGGAACTGGCCCGGATTATGGAGGCTGGCTGAAATGTCAATGGTGTTAATTTTTATCTACATTGGAGATTGATGAGCCGCTCCATGAAACGTCCGGAAGTGATCACGATTGCCGGGGCTGGCCTGGTAGGTTCTTTATTGGGGGTAATGCTGGCCAAGCGGGGCTACCGTGTCCAGATCTTTGAGCAGCGTCCCGACATGCGCGGGAAACAGATTTCGGCAGGTCGGTCGATTAACCTCGCGTTGGCTGAGCGCGGAATCCATGCATTGAAACAGGCCGGGCTCATGCAGGCGGTGGAGCCCTTGTTGATACCGATGCGTGGTCGAATGCTACACGACTTGAACGGGGAGACCGAGTTTCAATCCTATGGGCAGCGGGCTCATGAAGTGATTTACTCGGTGTCACGGGGCGGTTTGAACGAGTTGATGTTGACCGCGGCAGAAGATTCCCGGCAGGTGGAAATCCATTTCGAGCACGAGCTGGAATCGATCGATTTCGCATCGAACACGGTTCGATTTACGGATGTTGCGAGTTCTCGATCATTTGACGTCTCGACCGAACTCCTGGTCGGCGCGGATGGCGCGGGTTCGCGCGTGCGTCGGTCCCTTTTACCGCATGTCAACGGAACCGAACGCTCCGAATTGTTGGATCATGATTACAAGGAACTGACGATTCCCCCTGGAGAGGGTGGCCAGCACCAGATGGACCGCGAGTCGTTGCACATTTGGCCTCGGGGCGGTTTTATGTTGATCGCTTTGCCGAACCTGGACGGAAGCTTTACGGTCACACTTTTTTTACAGAAAGAGGGGAGCCCCAGTTTTGCCGAACTCACGGACCGATCCTCGGTCGAACATTTTTTCCACTCTCAATTCCCTGACGCCTTAAATTTGATCCCGGGCTTGGTGGATGAGTTTTTTGCCAACCCGACCGGTATTCTGGGTACCGTACGCTGCGACCCCTGGATCGATCATGACCAAGTCCGTTTGATCGGTGACGCGTCTCACGCCATTGTTCCCTTTCATGGACAGGGGATGAATTCCGGTTTCGAGGATTGCGGGTTGCTGATGGGATTGTTGGATCAGTCGGGAGATGATTGGACTGTCGCCATGGAGGCATTCAACCGACTTCGTCCCTCCGATGCCAATGCCCTGGCTGACATGGCTTTGGAAAATTACGTCACCATGCGCGACAGTGTGCTGGATCCCCGTTTCAGTTTAAAGAAATCTCTTGGGTTCCAGCTCGAACGCGAATATCCTTCACGATTTATTCCTCGCTATTCGATGGTCATGTTTCATCGGATTCCTTATGCCGAGGCGAAGCGTCGGGGCGTGATTCAACAGGCGATCCTTGAGGATTTGATTGACGACGTTGAATCGATTGAACAGGTTGATATGGTAAGGGCTGGTGAGCTGGTCCAACAACGATTGGAGCCCTTGAGTGAATCGGCGCTGGCCTAGTGGGTCGGCACGATTGCCGGTTTTTCAAGTCCCGAACTTCGAACCCGCGAGAGTTGACTGACTGGGATGAGCAGGCAGGGTAAACGTGTATTTTACTTTCTCGGCGGGGCGACAATTCTGTCGCTCGGGCTACTCTGTTTTGGTGCAAGTGCCGAAGATCGCGAGGTTGCCCTTCGCACGTTAGCCCTGGGAGCGGGGGCGGGACTGATTGCGGTGCCGCTGGGGGTCGTTATCACCTGGGTTTGTCGCTCTCCATCGCTTGTCTCCCGCTTACTTCTGCTAACTTGTATCGGCTTGGTCTTCATGCCCCTTTTTCTGCAGGTCAGCGCTTGGGATAGTGCCTTTGGTAAGTTAGGTTGGCTCAGTACCGGAGGCGAGTCGTTACAACCTATTTTGACCGGTTGGTCGGCAGCGGTTTGGATTCATGGAGTTGCGGCTGCCCCACAAGTCGCCCTGATCATGGTGATCGGGTTGAGTATGGCCGGGCGTGCCGACGAGGAGCAGGCGATGTTGGATGCGTCTCCTTCTGCCGTTTTTATGAATATTACATTGCGCCAACTGTTACCGTTGGTCGCCGTCGGGTTTGTCTGGACCCTGGTGGTATCTGCCCGGGAAATTGCCGTCACCGACATCTACCGGATTGGAACTTTGGCGGAACAGGTTTACCTCGGCTACTCCTTGGGCCAATTCAACTCAGGATTCAACCCGTGGTCGGACGAGGCGATTGCCCAGGCTGAGTCGACGAGTTGGCAATTGACCGTGGCCGTGATGTTTTGGATTGTCGTGGTTTTGCTAGTGACTATTTCTTATTATTTAGGAGGTTACCGCGGGAGTCGCGACAAGATCGGAAACCGCTCAACGCTGGACCCGATGACCCGCTCGAAGCAGTGGGTGGGTCTGATTCTGCTCTCAACCATGGCGATTGTCCCTGTGGGTAATCTTTTTATCAGGGCCAGTTTTGGGGTGGATCGTGTGAGCGGCCAGCCCGTTCCCGGTTACAGCCTGTATCAGCTCACGCGTTCGCTTGGCCAAGTGTTCACCGATTATTTTTACGAGTTTCAGTGGTCGTTGTCGATCGCGATGGTCGCGGCATTCTGTTTGACTTTGATTGCTTTGGGGTTTGCCTGGTTGGCCGTTGAAAACCGGTGGTGGCGGGCACTGTTTGTTGTTTCGATTGGGGTGCTGGCTGCAGTGCCTGGGCCTTTGTTGGGCGTCGCGGTTCTGCAATTGTTTACCTGCCAGGATGTCGACTGGTTGAACTACCTGTTTGATCGCACTATTTTTCCAAGTGCCCTGGTGGTCGCCGCGTTTTGTTGGCCTCCGGTCGGTCTGATTATGTATAGCATTTTGGCAGAAACGGGAGCAGATATTCTGGAACACGCCCGAATGGAGGGAGCGAGTCGGTTCACCCGTCTCGTCCGAATCGCATTGGGCCAGAACATTCCGGCCATTAGTGGTTGTTTCCTGATAGCGCTGATTCTTGGGTTTGGGGAGCTTTCGGCCAGTCAGATGGTTTTGCCAGCCGGAATCGACACCGTTCCCCGCCGGATGCTCGGTCTATTGCATTCGGGGGTTAACGAACTGACGGCTGCCTTTTCAATTGTCAATTTCTCAGTGATATTTCTGACTGCCCTGTTGGTGTGGCCGTTACTCCGTAAATCGCGAAGAAATGGGGGCTGAATTGCCTTTCTTCCTTTATTGCAACTGTGTTGCAATGGACGCGATTTTCCTTTAATCATGACTTGCCGGTATAATGTTGGCCAGGAGTATGAGTGACTGATGGAATTGCATTCAAAACACGTTCAGCCAAGCGGGCTATCCGTATGCCGGGGCTTTAGTCTGGTAGGGCTGGTTGTTTTGGTTCTTGCTTCGTGCTGCCGGACCGATTGCCTTGCCGATGAGGTAGTCGTTTTACGCGAGGGAACGGAAAAGCGACTCGAGGGTGAGATTCTGGAAGAGGCCCAAGACGGTAGTCTTCTGTTCCGGACTCTTGATGCACGCCTGTGGATTCTCCAGGCCGACGAGATCCAGTCCAAGATCGACACGGACGACGAAGTGGTTCCGATGAGCCACAAGCAGTTGGGGCAGCAATTGTTAACAGAATTGCCCGACGGCTTTAAGATCCACATCAATGGCGATTTTGTGATCGCCTACAATACGGAGCGCGCGTATGCCCAGTGGATTGGTGGGCTTTATCAGCGATTGCAGCGAGGCTTTGAGAAATACTGGCAGCGGAAAAAGATGAAGTTGGTAGACCCTGGTTTCCCGCTGGGCGTCATCATTTTTGGGGACAAGTTGCAATACGAGAGATACCTCAAAAAGGAGTTGGGAGAGTTGCCTGGCGTGTTGGTGGCTTACTACAACTTGCTTAACAATCGGGTTGCGATGTATGACCTGACAGGCGGGCAACGCGCAGCAGGTGCGAGGCCGGGCGACAACCGAAAAATTGCCGAGGTGCTGTCCAACCCCCAAGCGATTCCCATGGTGGCCACCGTGATCCACGAAGCAACCCACCAGTTGATGTTCAACATGGGAATGCAAACCAGGTTTTCCGATACCCCGCTCTGGATCAACGAAGGCTTGGCCATGTTTTTTGAAACACCCGACCTTTCCAATCCGCGCGGTTGGCGGGCGATTGGCCAAATCAATCCGATGCGCATTGGGCGTTTTCGTCAATTGATTAGCGCGCGAGGGTCGGATTCGCTGCAGACCATGCTGTCGAGTGACGCAAAATTTCGAGATCCAAATCAGTCACTGGACGCGTATGCGGAGGCATGGGCTTTCAATTATTTCCTGCTTAACAGATACCCGGATGAATATGTCCAATTCCTGAAACACATGTCCGGGAAACCGAGACTTCAATACGATTCGGGAGAAACCCGGCTCAAAGAGTTTCTTCAGTTTTTTGAACAGGATCTTGCCTCCCTGGATCGGGAGTTTGTGCAGTACATGCAAAAAGCCAGGTAGCCAAGGTGGGACTCACCCGTTTGCGACATTCCTCATCACGATGTCCTTGAAGCGTTGTCTGTTCGCCCCCCCGGGCGGGAAGACTATTCCAATAACAATTCGCATCCACACGAGATCACTGCTTGCGATCACTTTGCAGCGGACGTTATGATCAGGTTTTGTATTGTGCGAAAACCTCCCTACAACGGAGTCTTTATATGACATCTAAGAATTCGCCGGACCGCCGTCATTTTATCAAGTCAACGACCCGAACGGTCGTCGCCGGCTCGCTGTTGGCCAGCGCGTCTCCTGCCGCGGGATACCATCACGGTGTGGACGATAAGTTAAAGATCGGTCTGGTCGGCTGTGGTGGTCGAGGGACCGGCGCTGCGATCAACGCCTTGAAAGCGGATTCCAATTCAGAGGTCACGGCTGTGGCCGATGCATTTCAGGATCGAATTGATGTTTGCCTGAAATCACTCGGTCGCAATAAGATCGCCAAAGATCGGCTCAATGTTCCCGCTGAAAAGCAGTTTACCGGTTTCGATTGTGCCAAGAACTTGGTGCAAACCGATGTTGACGTTGTGATTCTGGCCACCCCGCCGTATTTCCGCCCCTCGCAATTGAGGGCGGCTGTCGAGGCTGGAAAGCACGTATTTTGTGAAAAACCGGTTGCCGTCGATGCCCCGGGTGTGCGGCATGTCGAAGAGAGCTGCAAAATGGCCGCCGAGATGGGCAAGAGTGTTGTTTCCGGGTTGTGCTGGCGTTATGACGATGGTGTGCGGGCCACGATGGAGCAGATCAATGGGGGCACGATTGGGGATATCCAGACCATTCAGGAAAATTACCTGACTGGCACGCTGTGGCACCGGGGTGAAAACCCGGAGTGGAGCGAGATGGAATACCAGATGCGGAACTGGTTGTATTACAACTGGTTGTCGGGAGACCATATCGCCGAGCAGCACATTCACTCCCTGGATAAAGCGTTATGGATTATGGGAGATCAAGGGCCAGCTCAAGCTTATGGCAGTGGTGGGCGGCTCGTTCGAACCCAGCCTAAGTGGGGGAATGTCTACGATCACTTCGCGACCTGTTATGAATGGGAAAACGGTGTGAAGACGTATTCTTACTGTCGGCAGATGGCCGGTTGCTTCAACGACGTGGAAGATTACGTCGTGGGAACCGAGGGGACCGCCAAGGTGCTGAAGCACGAGATTCGGGATCGTAAGGGCAACATCGTCTGGAAGTACGACCAGAAAAAACCGAGTATGTACGATGTCGAGCATATCCACCTGTTCCGAAGTATTCGACAAGGACAGCCGATCAACAACGGTGACTATATGTGTAAGAGTACGCTGATGGCGATCATGGGCCGCGATGCGAGTTATTCTGGTAAGAAAATCAAATGGGATGAGTACTACGCCTCTGAAGACAAATTGGGTCCCGAGAATTGGGCTTGGGGTGATTACCAGCCCCGTGATGTTCCCAAGCCAGGTTAAGGAAGATAGATGGTCGCCCGGAATAAGCAGGTTTACTACGGAGAATACCTGCAACTGGACAAAATCCTCGATGCCCAGCAGCCCGAAAGTGATTTGGAGGGCAAGCCAGCGCATGACGAGATGTTGTTTATCATCACGCACCAGGCGTATGAACTCTGGTTCAAGCAGATCATTTTCGAGCTTGCCTCGGTCGTCGATGTCTTTGATGACCCGATTGTCGAGGATAAGCGGATGGGGGTGGTTCTGCATCGCCTGGCCCGGGTGAAGACGATTCAGCATCTTTTGCTGCAACAGATTGATGTTATCCAGACGATGACGCCGCTTGATTTTCTAGAATTTCGTGACTTGCTGGTCCCAGCGTCCGGTTTCCAGAGTATTCAGTTCAAGCAGATCGAGATCATGCTGGGTATCAAAAGGAGCGATCGGGTTCCTCCTGATCGGGAGTTTTTTCACTCTCGCCTGAGCCCGGAGGATCTGGCCATTCTCGAAGCTTGTGAGGAACAACCGAGCCTGTTGCAGTTGACGGATCGATGGCTGCAGCGGATGCCCTTCCTGAAATATGGGGATTTTGATTTCTGGACGGTTTATGCCGATGCGGTGGAGAAGATGTTGCGCTCCGATATGGAGATCATCAAGTCCAACCCGACATTGACTGATCGTGAAAAAGAATTCCAGGTTGCCGGGGCCGAGGCAACGCGAAGCCGGTTCCTGTCGCTGTTAAATGCAGACGAATTTGAGCAACTGCGGGAAGCGGGCGAATTTCGATTGTCTCATCACGCTTTCCTAGCCGCGTTGTTCATTCATCTTTACCGTGATGAGCCGATGCTGTATTCGCCGTTCCGTTACCTGACGTTGTTGGTGGATATCGACGGTCTCTTCACGAACTGGCGGCAACGCCATGCAATCATGGTCCAGCGGATGCTGGGG
>JAYZCF010000209.1:0-20614 GCA_036338455.1 Planctomycetota bacterium | reverse complement strand
CGCGGTCCAGCAGCTTGGCCGTGAGCTCGGCTGCTTGGTGGATCCCAATGGACAGGACGGGGGAGTCGACCTCATCGAGGAGCTGGTGTGTGGCTGGATCGTCGGCGTTGACCACGGCAAAACCGGTCGGTTTCAAGCAGTCAAGCAATCGCATTTTAGCTCGCAAATAATTTTCACGAGAGCCGTGCATGCCGAGCGAGGTACGGCGAATGTTAGTCAATACCGCGGCGTCCAGCGCCAGCCCTGAGCAGGCTCGTTGAGCCAGTGAGACACTGGAAGACTCGACAATTGCGTGCGTGCACCCGTTCATGGCCATTTGCATTAGCTGGTCGGCCATGACCGGAGGGTTGACACTGGGGGAGGGGGGCAATCGGAGGGAGCCGAGTTGGGACTCGATCGACGAGGTGAGGCCGACCCGATGTCCGGCAGCTTGGATGACACTGTGGACCAGGTGGCTGGTGACGGTTTTTCCATCGGTCCCAGAGACGCCGATGGTGGTCATCAATTCACTCGGTTTGCCGGCCAAAGCGTGGCAAATCAGTCCGTACGCTTGGCGTGAGTCTTCCACGATAAACTGGGGGCAATCGACAGCCAGCAGCCGCTCGCCCACCACTGCAGTGGCCCCGCGTCGGACCGCGTCGGGAGCGTAGTCGTGGCCGTCCATTTCATTGCCAACGACGGCGACGTAGAGGTCGCTCGGTTCACATTCATTCCATTGTCCGCAACACGAACGAACGATCACATTCGGTGATCCCACGTTCTGAGCCGAGGGTAAGATTTTGTCGAGACGTATGCCCTCTGGCTGCGTCTTGCATTGACTGACACTCATCAGGCCTCCTTGCCTTTTGAATCACAGTTTTCCATTTCTGTTCTGTATTGGCCAAACCGCATCCTTGCCGAATGACAGAGCTGATTCTCGGCATTGCCTGTTCAGAGTCAAGACGAATCAGCAAATCTGCCAGGCAGGAAAGGATGGATGCCAGCATCGAGACTGGTGTCCCGAAATCCCCATCTGTTTTCGCGGCTTGATCTGGTATGAATGGTGTTTCAGAGATCTGTTCGTAAGCTGGCAATTGAGATTTTGTCCTTCCCGGTTTGTGATGCGAATGGCTCTGCAGAAATGGCAGTTGACGATTTTGATATCGATCTGCTGGCGAGACACTGACATCCGGTTGCGAACCAGGTGTGCCCAATGTTGAGGCCTAGGCAGTTGCCAGAGCGATAAAAGGGTGAAGTCATGGAAGCGGTGCGAATTTTGTTGACGGGTGATTATCGTCATGATGATTTTCGGTCGATCTTGGAAGATACAGAGGTCGCTACGTTGCTGGTTCCCTTATCGCAAGTGGGGCAATGGAAGGGCACCACGTTTGACCTGGTGGTCGTGACCCAATCCCGGCGCGGGCAAATTGGTCAGGCTGTGATCGAAGAGATAAGGTGCGCGTTCCCGTTGGTTCCCATCATCAATCTATTAGGCAGTTGGTGTGAAGGGGTGGGGAGGAGCGGCTCGGGGCTGGAGGGTGTAAAGCAGGTTTTTTGGCATCAATGGTCAGCTCGTTTCGACCAGTTTGTCCGTCAGGTGCGGCTGGGCGAGAAGACGGCGTGGCAAGCCCCTGCCACTGCCACCGCGGTAGATCAAGTGCAGATTGCTCAAGATGTCGGCAGGCATGACGCCGACAACGGTAGTTGCTGCGTGGCGGTTGATGCCGCAACCGAGGGCCAATTCGAAATGTTGGCTGCTGCCTTGGTGGGAATTGGCTGCCAGTCGATTTGGATGTCGGAACAGGAACATGGTCCTCCGTTGGTCGGCCGATTGGATCTCATCTGTATCGATGCACTGTCCCTGACGGACCCTTTGCTGGATAAGGTCGCAGACTTGCGCGAGCGTTTTGCCGACATCCCGCTCATCGTTTTGCTGAATTTCCCCCGCCGCGACGATGTGGCAAACTTGCGGCAGTTGGGTGTGAGCCAGGTCGTTGCCAAGCCGTTTCGACACGGCGACTTGCATTGGGCGGTCGATCAAGCGCGCTACGCTTCGGTCGCATCCTGAGCTGCCGGACTGGCTGGCCGTCCAGTCTAGAGGCGGCAATTCTCGATGGGCACTTGCAGGATCGCCGATGCCCCCAGCTGCTCCAGTAGCTCCATTTTTTCGATGATTTCTCGGTTGGGCACCATTACGCGTACGGCGCACATTGCATCGTTCTCAAGCGAGCTGAGGGTTGGGCTGTCAAAGCCAGGTGTGATTTTTTCCGCCTCCGCGAGAAGCTCCCTCGCCACGTTGTACTCGAGAAGAGAGTAGCTTCGAGCAATCACGATTCCCTCCAGTCGACGGACGACCCGGTTGATTAAATCGCTGGATTCGATGCCGGGGCGTTGGATCAGGACTGATTCATAGGCCCCAATGTCGGCCAGGATCTTTAACTGGTTTGCGGCAAGCGTGCTCCCGGTTTCTACCAGGTCGACGATCGCATCGGCGACCCCCAGCTGGATCATCACTTCGACACTCCCGGAGAGTGGTACGAGGTGAGCACTGGCGTTGTGGTCGGCCAGGAATTTGCGAGTGATGTTAGGGAAACTGGTGGCAATTTTCTTGCCATCGAGCTGGGCCACTCCTGCTTTGAAGTTTTCGGGGACACAGACTGAAAGACGACAGCCCCCGATACCGAGACGCAATCTCTGCACCGTTTCAACCTCCGCTTCTTCGACCAGGTCCTGTCCGGTGATTCCCAGATCGATAGCCCCCTCGTTGCAAAGTACGGGGATATCCCGCGGTCGGAGGAACGTGATGTCGATTGGGAAATGCCCGGCTTTGGCAAACAGACTTCGATTTGGTCGCCGGAAGCGGATGCCTGCCTGGTTCAATAGAGAAGACGCTTGTTCTGCTAGTCTTCCCTTGCTGGGGATGCCAATTCTCAAATCTCTTTTCATGGTTGATTCGGCTTTGGTTGAGGGTCGGTTCGCGCCGCTTTTTCCTGCAGTCCAGAGGTGCCGAATCTTCGAGTCCGTTCGGCTTGGATATCTTCCAAAGGGATGTCGAGTTGGGCTAACAAGACCCAGACATGGTAGATGAGGTCAGCGGTTTCGTGGATTTGGTGATGTTGGGAATCGCCTGGTTGCTGAGCCGCTTCTAGCAGTTCTTCCGCCTCTTCAGCAACTTTTTGACAGATCTGGTTGAGACCACCTGAAAACAGGGAAGCTGTGTAAGATTCGTCCGCTGAGGCTGATTTACGGTCCCTGACGGTCTCCATGAGCTGTTCGAAAATACCCTCATTCGGTCGTTGGTTCATCGGTTTGTTCGCGGTTTTGAGATGAGGGGAAATTGCGGCGAGATCGACGGATCGCCCTGTCGCACGTTTCATCGTATGATTAGGGGACTGGTTTGACAATTGCCTGTGACTTTAAATCCGCAATAGAGGCCATGAATCAAGAACAAGAAATTGGCGCCGGTGGGGGTGCCGAAGAGGCTGCTCCTGACGGAGAGCAGACGCGCAAAAAAGCGATTGAGTGTTGGTACCTGACGGGCGCGACCGCTGGGGGTAAAACTCGGATCGGTTTAGAGCTGGCCGAGCTGCTGGATGCGGAAATCATCAGCCTCGATTCGATGGCGATTTACCGGGGTATGGATATCGGGACCGCTAAGCCTTCGGTCGAGCACCAAGCAAAGGTGCCCCACCATCTGATTGACATCGTCGATCCTGTCGAGTCCTTCAGCGTTTCCCAATACTTGACCCGGGCTGCCAACGCGATCGATGACATCCGGGGACGTGGCAAGCAGGTCCTGTTTGTGGGCGGGACCGCCCTCTATTTGAAGGCATTGCTGAGGGGATTGTTCGACGGTCCGCCTGCTGACTGGGATTTTCGCCAGCAGATCGAAGCGGAGTTGGCGGAAGTTGAGTCCGCCAAGCTTTACGAACGGCTGCAAATGGTCGACCCCGTCTCGGCACACAAGCTGCATCCCAATGACCGGCGGCGAATTATCCGTGCCCTGGAAGTTTATCGTTTTACCGGGAAGCCGATCAGCCACTGGCAAATGGAGCATGATCGGTCGACGGACCCGTGCCAGTGTCGAGTGTTCACGATTCGCCATGCTCGCGACATCCTGCATGAAAGGATAGAGTCCCGTGTCCAGTGGATGTTTGACCAAGGGTTGGTGGAAGAGGTCCAGTCGCTTCTTCAGCAATGGGAGACTTTGGGGCATACGGCTTCCCAGGCAGTGGGGTATCAGGAGGTTGTGCAACACCTTGGCGGCCAACTGAGTCTTCCGGAGACGATGGAGAAAGTGCGCGTAAGAACCCGGCGTTTTGCCCGGCATCAGGAAACCTGGTTTCGCGGAATGAAGGAGTGTCGAATGATCGATCTTCCGGTCGATTATGATGAATTAGCAACCGCCCAAACCATGCTGGACGTTGTCGCACAGGACGGTCCTGGCAGCTGATGGTTGGGGCCCCGAACGCGAACGCCTGAATGCCGGGCGCCGCGTCTCCTCTCAACTTTTCGGAATCTGGCCAACTCGACCTTTCGTTGATGGCGGTTTGCTGCGATATTTGTCCCGTGGAATGATGGTTGTCATTCCCGTATTCCCTGGCCCATTTGCATGGATGGAAGGAACATCAGGTGCTGAGAACCCATAATTGTGGCGAATTGAATAAGGATCATATCGACCAGACGGTTACGCTTTGCGGTTGGGTGGACACCATCCGAGATTTTGGGCAGGGCCAGTTTATCGATTTACGAGACCGGTATGGTCGGACCCAAATCACCATTGGCCCGAACTCTCCGGACGATGTGAAACAGGTCGTCGGTGAGTTTCACCGCGAGTGCGTTGTCCAGATCACGGGGGTCGTGTCGGCCCGCCCCGCCGGGCAGCAGAATGAGAAAATTAAAACGGGGGAGATCGAGATCGAGGCTCAAGAGGCTGTCTTGCTCAACAGTTGCCCGAACCCGCCTTTTCTCCCCTCACAGGCAGAGTTGCCCAACGAGGACTTGCGCTTGAAGTATCGCTATCTCGATTTACGCCGTAAGGAGATGCAGGAGACACTTGCCTTGCGAAGCCGAGTGACAAAGGGGATTCGAGATTACTTCGAAGCCAATCAGTTTGTCGATATCGAAACGCCGATCCTCGGCCGCAGTACACCAGAGGGCGCTCGTGATTATCTCGTTCCTAGTCGTGTCCATAACGGGGAGTTCTACGCGCTGCCTCAGTCGCCGCAGATTTACAAGCAAATCATGATGATCGCCGGTTATGACCGCTATGTTCAGATTGCCAGGTGTTTTAGAGATGAGGACCTCCGCGCGGATCGACAGCCAGAATTCACGCAGTTGGATATGGAGATGTCGTTCGTCGACGCCGATGACGTGATGGGAATGATCGACGGTTTGATGAAGAAGCTGGCCCACGATATTTTGGGAATCGACATCGAGTTGCCGCTGCCGAGAATGACGTATCAGGAAGCGATGACAAGGTTTGGGCACGACGCACCCGATCTTCGTTTTGGAATGGAAATCTTCGATTGCACCGACTTGGCCGCTCAAACCGAGTTTCGGGTATTTCGCGGAGTGGCCGATGCGGGCCAATTTGTGCGCGGCATCAATGCCGTGGGGGCTGCTTCCCTTTTCTCCCGCAAAAGGATCGATGAACTGACCACGTATGTGCAAGAAGATTTTTCCGCCAAAGGGTTGGCGTGGTTCAAGGTCAACGAAGAAGGAGAATTGGCTTCACCGATTGCAAAGAATTTTGAGGCCCCGATTCTTGAGGAAATCAAGAGCCGCATGGATGCAAAACCGGGTGACTTGCTGTTGTTTATCGCCGACTCTTGGGATGTCAGTTGCAAGGCGCTCAATGGACTGAGAAAAAAAATGGGAGCGGAACTCGAGCTTTACGATGATCAGCAGATGCACTTTTCCTGGGTCGTTGAGTTCCCGATGTTCGATCATGATGAAGAGGAAGATCGCTGGGTTGCCATGCACCACCCGTTTACGGCACCCTTGGAAAGTGATTTAGGGCAGTTGGACAGCGACCCGGGTTCAGCCCGCGCCCAGGCGTACGATCTTGTGATCAATGGTTATGAAGCAGGGGGTGGCACGATCCGGATTCATGATAGTGGTATTCAGCAACAGGTCTTTGGCTTGTTGGGGATGGATGAACAGCAGGCGCGCGAACGGTTTGGGTTTCTACTGGATGCGCTCAAGTTTGGCGCGCCGCCGCATGGGGGGATCGCTTTGGGAATCGACCGGATTGTCATGCTATTTGCTGGCCTGGACAACATCCGGGATTGCATCACGTTTCCCAAAACCCAGCGGGCCACGGACTTGATGACCGAAGCGCCGAGCTCAGTGGATCAGGCCCAGTTGGATGAATTGGGAATCAACGTCGTGCAGCCCGACCCGTCAGATTGAGATTGAGATCAGCGATCCGCGGGGCGAGCGAGATGCTCCAGCCGATGCTGGACAAATCTCTCCTCGGCAAAGGGGATGTTGCCCAGCGAAATCGGCCCGCGCGGCTGTTGAAGGTAGTCGTTGTAGAAGACCAGTGAGTTGAGCAGACTCAAAGTCATAGCCAGTTTACCTGACTTTTTGAGCTCCTTGCGGTAGTGGGGGGTCGGGTCGAAAGAGCCGAGTAAGCTGAGGAATTCGATGGCTCGCCATCTTACTTCCGGTTGTGAATCATTCAGTAAGACTTCGGCTCGGGCGCGAAACTTGCTCGCCTGCTGGCCAAACGTGCTGCAAACGATCAAGCCCCAGTACCGCTGCCAGGGGGAGGTCGAATCCAGGGCAGCCTTGATCCTCCCGGCGGCTTGATGGAATGGTTCCAGGCTCAGGTTCGCCGTGTCCAATAGTTCGCTGATCTGCTGTCGAGCGGTTTCAGAAAACAGGACGGTCTGTTTTGCCGTGTTCTCAATCACGTAGCTTTCAGGGTAGAGGCTGGTGTCAGGCATCGCCTTCATTCGGCGTACCAATCCTTGGCGTAGGCGTCGCAATTCCGGTGCAGAACTGGCCATGCCGGCCAAATTGTTGGTTTCGTATGGATCCGACGTCAAGTCGTAGAGCTCCTCCACGGGTTTCGGTTGAAAGAACCGGTTTTCCCGTTCATTGAGAGAGCCCGCTCGGGATAGTGCTTGCCATTGTTGGTAGGCAGCCATCTTGTAGCGGTACTGGTTCTCCAAGCCATTCGGGTAGATCGCATTGAAATTCCGGATGTACTTCAGGTTGCCGACTCGCAGCGATCGGACCAGGTCGTACTTTTCGTCAAACCGGTCAGCGTACCCTAAAGTGCTGTCGCGTCGGCTGACCTCCTCTTGCTTCACGTCCGGTCCCAGGAAGGGTTTTCCATCCATATGAGCTGGTATCTCCAATCCGGCCAGTCGCAATACCGTCGGGCCGAAGTCGACGAACTCAACAAATCCACCGGTCCGGTCCCCAGGTTGAAACGGGGAGAGTTGCCGGAAATGGCGCGGAATGTGGATAATCAGGGGGACATGCAAACCGGTCTCGTAAACATAGCCCTTGCTGCGAGGCAAAACGCCTCCGTGATCCCCAAAATAAAAAATGAACGTATCATCCAACAATTCGTCCTCGGCGAGCCGGGCGATTAATCGCCCCACCTGTTGATCGATTGATTCGATACGGTCGTGATACCGGGCTTGGGTGTAACGAAAGAGGGGCGTGTCGGGGTAGAAAGGAGGTAGGTCGACGGAGTCGGGGTCGGTTTGCGTTGGCTTTGCCTGCAGGTCGTTGGCAGGGAAATGGAGGGAGCTCTCGTGCGACTGGGTGAATGTCTGGACGTGGAAGAACGGTTGTCCCTCGGCTCGGTTTCTCCAGCTCGCCTTCCGGTTGGAAGCGTTCCATGGAGCTTGGCCTGCCAGGGAGACGTTGTAGTCTGTCTTGGCGTTGTTGGTCGTGTAATAGCCGGCCTCTTTTAGGTATTGGGGGAAGAGCTTCCAGGAAGGGGGTAAGCCGACCGAATTCAATTTGCGGTGAAATTGGGTGCCGATTCGTGGCGCATAGACCGATGTGATCAAGGTTGTTCTGGCTACCGAACAGACTGGGCTGTTGGAAAAGGCTCTGTCAAACACGACCCCGCTGGCTGCCAGCTTTGCCAGGTGAGGCGTAGCGGCCCCTGTCGCTTCGAACAGACGGAGGTGGTGCGCCGAATTGTCCTCGGACATGATCCAAACGATGTTCGGGCGTTTGAGGGACGAGTCGGAAGGGTCGTTGGCGGAGGTCTGGCCAGCGGCGGGACAAGGCACCCAGGCGAGGCTGTTGCCAAACAGGATTGCCAGCAGGTAGTGGACGAAATGTCGGAATTTCATGGGATTCTTTCGGTTGTCAGGACGGGAGGCCTGCAAGTCAGATCAGCTGAGTTGGCTGGCCAGGTGGCGAGCTGCCTGGCAGAGCGATTCAGCCTGTTCGTTCGTTTTCGCTTCGGCAATGGCTCGTACAATCGGTTCGGTGTTGCTTGGCCGGACCAACATCCAGCGATCGGGCCAGTCGAGTCGCAGGCCGTCCAAAGAACTGATCGTTGCTTCCGTAAACTCGGACTGCAGTTTCTCGTACAGCAAGGGGACTCGGTTTCGATCTACCGGAATCGTGGTTTTGTGAATTTGGTAACTTGGTAGCCCGGAGACCAGTTGGCTTACCGACTCGCCACGAGCCGCCATGACGTCGAGGATCTGGGCCATGCCGACAAAACTGTCACGGACGTAACCGACACGCGGGTCAATCGGTCCCCCATTTCCCTCTCCACCGAACGTCGCAGAGACTTGTATCATCTTGTCCGTGACGTTTGCTTCCCCCACCGCGCTCAGGTGTAGCGGGCAATTGTTACGTTGGGCAATGTCCGCCGACATGCGGCTGGAAGAACAGTTAATAACCAAGGGCCCGGGGCGTTGGGAAAGGGCCCAGTCGGCCGTGATGGCCAGAGTGTATTCTTCGCCAATGTATTTTCCCTGTTCGTCAATCACGGCCAACCGGTCGGCATCCGGGTCCTGGCAGAATACGACATCGGCGCCGGCGGAACGCGCGGCGTTAGCGACGCCGGACAGGTTCGCTTCGGTCGGTTCGGGGGGGTGAGCGAAGTGGCCGTGAGGAGGTGAACCGATAATCTCGGCTTGGCAGCCCAGTTCGGCGAGCAGGAGTTGGCCCAGTCGCGAACCGGCGCCATGGTTACTGTCCAGTACGACCGTGTACCGTTGTTTTCGAATTCGCTCCACGTCGACTGTTGCCAGTACTTGTTTCAAGTGATGGTCGGTTGTGTCCTGCAGGCATGTGAGGGTGCCCAATTGATCGTACGATTGCCAGCGTGCCGAATCCGCACGGTAAGCTTCGATGACCCTCTCTCCTTGATCGGCGGGGATCACCCGTCCGTCTGGTCCGAACAGTTTGATGCCGTTGTACTCGGGCGGATTGTGGCTGGCTGAAATTTGAATACCTGCCGCCGCTTTATGTTGGCGGACGAGTACGCCGGTCGTGGGCGTGGCGGCGACATCTCCGTCGAGAACGTCGAAGCCAACAGCCGCGATGCCGCCAGAGATCGCCTGGGCCAGCATCGGTCCGGTCGTCCGGCCGTCCCGCGTGAGGACAATGCTGCCCCCTTGGTCCAGAAGACTCAGATAGGCATTGCAGTAGCGAATCGCCCGGACGGGGTCGAGCGATTCCCCCACGATACCGCGCAGGCCGGAAACAGTGATCATAGGTTCGCTTCTCTTCATACTGCGGTCTACCGAGGTTTTTGGACGGGTTGTGGGAACGTTTCGGGCGGATTTAGAATCGAGGCTCTTCCGGGACTCTCCGGTTGAGCCAACCTTTGGCATCCGCTCCTTCAAGTATTGATGCTATTGCGATTGGACTCAACCAGCTGTTTGGGAACCGGTTCTCAATTGACCTCTTTTTAATGATATCCATGTCCCAAAATTCATCTCGCGATCTCGAAACGTGCCAAGCCCTCGTTGATGAGGCGGTCAGTAAAAACCAATTGACCCCGTCGGCTGCTGAGAACATCCATATCTGGTTGACCGATCCTGGTTACCAGGAATACGTCAGCCTGTTGGTGGATCATGTGAAGCAGGGGGAATGGCAGGTGTTGGATGATGTCTTCTGGACAGTGATTCCTTTTGGAACTGGCGGCCGGCGGGGGCGCATGTACCCGATTGGGTCCAATGCGATCAATGACCGAACCATCGGTGAGAGCGCGCAGGGGCTAGCCGAGTATGTTCGGCAAACCAAACCGGATGGGCCGTGGTCGGCGGCGATTGCCTACGACACCCGTCATCGGAGTCGCGAATTTGCGGAGTTGTGCGCCGGCATTCTCGTGGCCAATGGCTTTCGGGTGTTTTTTCTTGATGACTTCCGGAGCACACCGGAACTTTCCTTTCTGATTCGTTGGAAGGAATGTGATTGCGGGTTGATGGTCACGGCCAGTCATAATCCTCCCAGTGATAACGCGGTCAAGGTCTACTGGTCAAATGGAGCGCAACTGATCCCGCCCCATGATCAGGCGGTCATCGAGCAGGTGAGCCAGGTGCAGCAAATTGAGGTTGCTGACTTCGAAACGGCTGTCCAGGAAGGCGGGGTTGTTTTTTGTCGGGAAGAAACGGACCAGGCTTTCCTGCAAGCGCACTTGCAGCAGAGCATGGAAGGCCCCCGCGATTTGCAAATTATTTATTCCCCCTTGCACGGTGTCGGTGAATACAACGTCAAAAGCTTGTTGAACGAAGTCGGCTTTCACAATGTGGAAATTTACGAACCCCATCGCCGTCCCGACGGGGATTTTCCGAATGTTCCGGGGCATGTCTCCAACCCGGAGAATGCCGAGGTGTTTACCGAGATCATCGCCCGAGCGCGGCAGGTTCAGGCGGACCTGATTATGGCGTCGGACCCGGATTGTGACCGTCTCGGCGCAGCCGCGCCACTCACCATGGATACTCGGGGAGAGTGGAAGACATTCAATGGAAACCAGCTGGGGGTCTTGCTGGCAGAATTCCTATTGGCCGATCGCCAGGAGCGGGGCGAGTTGGATCCACGGCAGTTCCTCGTGACGACGTTGGTGACGACTCAGATGGCCAACCAGATCGCCCAGTCTTACGGCGTTCGTTGTTTTTCGAATAACCTGGTTGGTTTCAAGTGGATCTGTAATGTGATCGATCGGCAAGGTCCCGATGATTTCCTGTTTGGTTTTGAAGAGTCACACGGTTATTTGGTCGGACAGTATTGCCGTGACAAGGATGGTGCCGTGGCCTGCATGCTGATGAGCCAATTGGCAGCGAAAGTCAAAGCAGAGGGAATCTCGTTACATCAGTACTTGGATCAGCTTTATCAGAAATACGGCTACTACGTGGAGAGCTTGGTCACGATTCAGATGGAGGGATCGGACGGAATGCGGCGGATGTCGGCCCTGATGGACAAGTTTCGTACGGCAATGCCGGATCGTCTGGGAGACCTCGACGTCGTGCGGCGTCGCGATTACCTGGAGGGTCTCACGGTCACGTCCTCCGGTGCCGAGGAACCGCTGGATGGGCCGACCTACAACCTGGTGTTCCTCGATACCGAAGTCGCAGGTAATTATGTCGCTGCTCGACCCTCGGGGACTGAGCCGAAAGTGAAATTTTATCTGTTTGCTCATGTACCCCCGGATGAATTGGATGATTTGGCTGCGGCCAAGCGGGAGATGGCTGATCGGATACGAGGGTTTGAAAGAACCTTGCAGGAATTGGCTGATTCGGTCTGATGCACCGGCCGGATTTACGAGGGTGCGGTAAACTGGGTGACGGCCAAAGATTGCCGACAGGACGGGCTGAGCGAGGTGCACGGCCAAGGGATGACAAACAACCGGGAAAATGATGACCGATTCGGATCCGCAATACGAACAAGATCCCGGCGAGCCCCTCGATCCAACCAGTCAGAGCGATGAGGCACTGCGGGACGCGACTGGCGTGGACACCGGTACGGCGCCCCAAGCGTTTCATGAGACAGCGCGAAAAGTCAAGCGTTTTCCTGCTAGCCCGGGTGTCTACCTGATGAAGGATCAGGCAGGCGTCGTTATTTACGTCGGCAAGGCGAAAAACCTGCGCGCTCGCGCCGGCAGTTATTTTCAGAAAACGGCTCTCGAGGATTCGCGCACGGCCAGTTGGGTCAAGGAGATTGCCGATGCCGATTTCATTCCATGTGAGAGTGAGGTCGATGCCCTGCTGGTGGAATCCCGGTTGATCAAGGATATCCAGCCTCGTCGAAACAAGGAGTTGAAAGACGACAAGTCGTTTCCCTATTTACAGATCACGACTCGGGAAGATTTCCCTCGGGTAGAGGTCACACGCGAACCGGATGCCAGTGGAGTGAAACTTTACGGCCCATTTGCCCACGCCGGCAGTTTGCGCGGTGCGGTGCAAGTCATGCAAAAGATTTTCAAGTTTCGCACCTGTAGCCTGGATATTGACGAGTCCGATGAGCGGTGGAACTGGTTTCGTCCCTGCTTGCTGGCCAGTATCAACCAATGTACGGCGCCCTGTAATTTGCGTATCTCCAAGGCGGAGTACAAGAAAGATATTAAGCGGTTGCAGTTATTTCTGGCTGGTAATCGTAAGCGATTGTTAAAGCAGATGCGGGAAGAAATGCAGCAGGCTTCTGCCGAACTGGAATTCGAACGGGCTGCCAAATTGCGGGATGAAATCGACATGTTGGAGTCGCTCGATGAACGGGGGGAACTGGACACCCATGTTCAACCGGAGGTCTTCTACATCGATCCCAAGAAAGGGCTGGTAGGCTTGCGGAAAGTCTTGGGCTTGGACGAAACGCCCCGTACCATCGAAGGGGTTGATATCGCCCACCTGGGAGGGACGGAAACCGTTGCCAGCTTGGTAAAGTTCATTGATGGACTCCCGTTTAAACCGGGTTACCGTCGTTTCAAAATCAAACAGGTGAAGGGGGTTGATGATTTTCGCAGTATCCACGAGGTCGTCTCACGGCGGTTTCAACGTCTGTATGACGAACAAGATGTGTTTCCTGATATCCTGTTGATTGATGGCGGCAAGGGGCAGTTGAGTGCAGCGGTCAGCGCTTTCGAGTCCTTGCAGATTCAACCACCGGTCCTGCTGTCACTGGCCAAAAAGAACGAAGAGATATTTCGGCCCGGCGATCCGGAACCCCTGCGTTTGAGCCGTCATTCATTTGGCTTGCGTTTGTTGCAGTACGTTCGTGATGAAGCGCACCGTTTTGCCCAACACTATCACCACGCACTGAGAAGCCGAAGGCAGTTGGAGGATTGACCGACGATGGCGCGCTTGCCCAAGCATCGTGGTTGCGAGGTTACTCGTTTCCGTTCCATTGCTCCCGTAATCGAGGTAGAACCTTCTCAACGTGGGCGCTGGGGATGGCGTAACTGGCCGAGCGATTGTTGCGCGAAATATTGATCCCAATCACATTGCCTTCGAGATCGGTGATTGGTCCACCACATTGCTCTGGCAGCAATGGAGAATCGTGTTGAAAAACGACCGGAAATTGGTCCGCGCGGCGGCTGGGGATTGCGCCGAGTCTCGCCATCATTTTGAACCTCGCTGCTCGTTCACCCGTCATGTCACGTCCCGCCAAGACAGCCTCAGTGGAACGTTCCTCGCCGCCCCGAATGAATTCGATCATGACCGAATCCCCTGGCTTGCGACTGCGGATCGTGTTGACCAGGTCCGTCACATCCCGCATTTCAATCTCTGCCAAGTGTGTGATGATGTCGCCGGCTCTCAGCCCGGCCCGATCTGCTGCGCTGTTGGAGGTGACCGTGTCAATCGTCACTCCCAGGTCGGATGTTCGTGGACCCACACCGAGAAAAGCCTGGTTGGCACCTACGCTGGAACGGGGTACCGCGCTGTAAGTTCCAAGACAGATGACCTGTTCGATTTCATTTGGTGTCAGAAGAAAACTCCCGGTCCTCGGTTGCGCATCGGACCACTCAATGACGGGTAGGTTGCTGGCGTTGATTTTGACCAGCGCCAAATCGTTGTTTTTGTCGACCGAAACGATGTCCGCCGGATAGATTTCCCGGCGACCTACGTGGCATTCGAGCCGGTCGAAATTTTCGATTTCCGAGGCTTTGGTCAGGATCAGGCCGGATGGGTCAACGATGCATCCGAGGGACACTGGCTGATTTTCCGCTACGAATTTTACGGTTGCCCGGGTGACTTTGTTGATGGCAGGTCGCAGGCGTCGACGGAGGCTTCTGCCCTGGCGCTCAAAAGGCCCCACGGGGCGATTCTTTAAACTCGGTAATTCGAACTTGAGTTGAATGTTCCCATCGAGATCGTCCGGATTGATGTCTTGAATACCGTCAAACGGATTGATGGGGTGGTTCCGAAAGCGACGAAACTCCCGCGGAGTAAATTCGATCGATGGACTTCCCTCGTCGAGCGCCTGTTGGAATTTGGTCGCCAAGTCAGGTGGCAGTTCGCGGACCATGGTTTCAAAGATGGCCCGCATTTCACGGTTTAATTCTTGCCCCCCGGCCTGTTGGGAAGTTGCCCAAACAGCCAGCGACCACGCGATGGCAAGGCAGAAAAATCGGGGCATTAGGGTTCGTCTAAGCATTCTTTTTCCCGTGAAATTCATCTCAGCTGGTGCGATCAATTTTTCACCGCCTCGAGGCGCACCTGGACCTTATACAAAATCCGGTTGCGTTGAAATTCAACATCAAATGTCTGTCCCACCTTTTTCGTGCCGATTAATTGAATCAATTGGTCCGCTGATGTGATCGACTCCCCACCGAAGCGGGTGATGCGATCACCTTTCCGGATGCCTGCCCGGTGAGCCGGGCCACGCGGGTCGACTTGGTTGACCAGCGCTCCCGGCTGACCGCGACTGAGGGTGATGCCCATTCTCGGCTTCTTGGCCGGTTGGTTCTCTGCATTGTCGTCATCATCATCATCATCATCCACCAAGCTGGGCAAAGTTCCCCAGATATCACCCTGGTACATCCGCTCCCAGTGCTCGCGAAATAAGTCGATCGGTACGTGGCGATTTTGGGCAATACTGTCACCGATCGAGCTGTGGATCCCAATCAGTTCGCCCTCCAGGTTGAACAGGGGACCTCCTGAATCCCCCCCGATTAATACGGCATCCGTGACGAATTGTCCTTTCCGATCACCCAAGATTCGGCCAGTGCGAACGGGTGGTTTGCGGCCGAGCTCAAAGCCGCCAGAATGGCCGAGCGAGACAACCCAATCACCACGTTTGGGTGGAGCATCCGCCAGTTTTACGGCTGGCCAAGGGCCCGGACCGATCAATTGGACCATGCCGGCGTCGATCGAGAGATTTCTCCCGAGGGAACGAGCTTGGACCCTCCGGCCACTGGGAAAAATCACCTCCAGCCGATTGCGCGAGGTGACGACGTGCCCGGCCGTGAGAATCAGGCCGTCTGGATTGACAATGACGCCACTTCCAAAACCCCGTCGGTCGCTGATGGCAACGCACGATTCCATGTTCGCCTCGACGACTTGCTGTACCTGCTTCTCGATGTCGGATAGTTCCGAGAGATCGGGTTGTCCGCGCAGATCCGACGCGAGGGCGATGAGCAGCCATAAAGAAAGGGTTGCTGTATTGGGGCGAGGAACAAAGGAGTACATCGTCTTGTTTTATCGTCCTTTCTTTAGACGCGGTGAGGCGTCAACGAGGCGTTGAGGAGGCGTTGAGGAGGCGCCGTCCGGCTGTTTCAGGCTCCGGGACAGAGGTGTGGTGTTACTCTGCCATGATTCACGAGGCCTGAGTACTCAACCTGGAATCATCACGGAAGCCGTGTGCCTTCCCCCATCATGGGGTACTTCCGACGTTAATATGATAGAAACCAACAGCGAATTGTCCAACTTGGCTTAGGGATGGGCACTGGGAGGGAGCTTGGAGATCTTGTTAGTTGGCCAAGCGTTACCCACTTTCCCGGCCGGTTTAAAAAAAACATAAAAATATTTTCTGCTTTGCCGCGAGGTAAATGCGGCTGTCTGGTTTGCCAATGCTGGAATTGATCAGGGGATGGTTTAAACTTGGGCGTGGTAACTCCCTTGGTCCTAGCGGATAGAGATTGATGAAAAACATGTCCAGCCATTTTCTGTTGTCCCCTGTTCGCAAGAATTCCATCGGTTTCCTGATCGCGATCGGCCTGTTGGCCATCGGTTCGGAGAGCCACGCCCAGTGGAAGCCACGAATCGAACTGAAGGAGGGTGACCGGATCTGCTATGTCGGCAATACCTTGGCTGACCGCATGCAACATTACCCTTGGCTGGAAACGTACCTGAGCAGGCTTCACCCGGAACATAACCTGACCTTTCGCAATCTCGGGTTTTCGGCGGACGAATTGAAGACGCGTCCGCGGTCCGCCAATTTCGGATCGGCCGATCAGTGGTTGACCAAGTGTGGCGCCGATGTCGTTTTCTGCTTTTTTGGTTACAACGAGGCGCTCAAGGGCGAGGCGGGCTTACCACAATTCAAGAAAGATCTGGCTGAGGTAATCGACCAGATGCGGGCCCAGCAATACAACGGTAAATCCGCGCCGCGACTCGTGTTTTTCTCGCCGATCGCGCATGAGAATCTGGAGAGCCCTCACCTGCCTGATGGTAAAGCGAACAACAAGAACCTGGCCGCCTATACCGACGCGATGAAAATGGTCTGCGCTGAAAAACTGGTCCCGTTTGTCAACCTGTTTTCGATCAGTCAGGATCTGTATGACCAGGCGTCAGACGCTTTGACCATGAACGGGATTCACCTGACCGAGGACGGGTACCGGGAATTGGCGGCTGCCACGTTGCCAGTTCTGGCTGAAAACGAACCATCCGAGAAAGATGTTTCGGCGGCCCTTACCGGGGATCCGACGGAACTTTACGATGCCATTTGTGACAAGAATTACCACTGGTTCAGCCGGTACCGGGTGGTTGATGGCTACAACGTCTTTGGTGGCCGGTCCAAACTGGCCTGGTTCGACCAGTCCAACGCCGACGTGATGATGCGGGAAATGGAAATGTTCGACGTGATGACCGAAAACCGGGATAAAAAAATCAGTGCGGTTCTCAAGGGCCAGCCGTACGAAGTGAAGGATGACAATCTGCCACAAGGTTTGGTGGTCAAGGCGAATAAAACCGGGCCGCTTGAAGCGGGGGCGTGGCCTTACTTGGGCGGGAAGGAAGCGATTTCCAAGATGACCGTCCACGACAAGATGAAGGTCAATCTCTTCGCCTCGGAAGAAATGTTTCCAAGGTTGATCAACCCGGTCCAGATCTCATTTGACGGGGATAGTCGCCTGTTCGCGGCCTGCTGGGAATCGTATCCCCACTGGAACCCAAGTCAGCCACGTAAAGATTGCATTATGATCCTGCCCGACAATGACGGTGACGGAGTCGCCGATGAGAGCATTATCTTCGCCGATCAATTGAATTCGGTCACCGGTTTTGAGTTTTGGGGAGGGGGTCTCTTGGTGGCCGCCCCGCCAGAGATTTGGTTTCTTAAAGATACAGACGGTGATGACCGGGCGGACGTCAAAATCAGGATGCTGCAAGGCATTTCCAGTGCGGATACGCACCACTCGGCCAATGCATTGCTGCTTGGGGCGGACGGTTGGCTCTATTTTTCGCGGGGGATTTTCAATGTTGCCAACTTCGAGACGCCAACCAAGACATTCCGGTCTGGTAAGTCGGGTGTTCACCGATTCAACCCCCGCACCTTTGAGTTTGAGTTTCACTTTCCGATTGGACCTAATCCGCACGGTGATGTCTTTGATCAGTGGGGTTACCAGTTTGCCAACGATGGAACCGGGGGGACGGGAAGTTACGTAAATATTGGTAAAGGGGTTGGCAACAAAACCTGGTTCAAAAAAAGGGTGCGGCCTGTACCCTCTAACGGCATCCTCTCCAGCAGTCATTTCCCCCCCGAACACGATGGGAATTTTCTGATCAGTAACGCCATCGGTTTCCTGGGGGTTGCCCAGCACACGATCGCCTACGACGGGGCCGATATCAAGGCGACGGAGGTGGATCCGATCCTGTTTTCGGAGGATCCGAATTTCCGGCCCAGTGACATGGAAGTCGGGGGAGATGGTGCGCTTTACATTGCCGACTGGCACAACGCCTTGATTGGTCACATGCAGCACAACATGCGGGACCCCAACCGCGACCACACACATGGCCGGATTTACCGTGTGACGTACGAAGGTCGGCCATTGGTAAAAGCTCCGAGGATGAAAGGCAAACCAATCGAAGAAGTCTGCCAGAATTTCTTTTCCGGCGAAACGGCTACCCGTTATCGAGCGAGGTTGGAACTCAGCGGTCGTTCCCCGGAAGCAATCCGGAAAGAAGTCGGTGCGTTTGCGGCATCGCTCGACCCTCAGCAGGTCTCGGATCAACGGGACGAAGCCCAGGCACTTCTGGAATGCCTGTGGGTGTTTGAAGAACAGAGAATTCCAAACGTTCCGTTGTTGAAACGGGTCTTTACTTCCAAAGAACCGCGCGTCCGCGCTGCGGCGATTCGCACAATGGGTCATTGGGCTGGCCGGATGGATGATTGGCAGGGAACTCTGGCTGCGGCGTCGCGCGATCCCTCGGCATTGGTGCGAGCGGAAGCGGTGAAAGCAGCAGTTGACCTGGGAGGCTTGGACGGGGCGGAGGCGATTTTTGCCGCCAACACGTTGCCGCTCGATCCGGAGATGGAGACCGTCCTGAAGTATGCCAAGTCCCAGTTGAATATCGATACCGTGATAAAACAGATGCTGGCGACGGGAAATCAGCTATCCGATGGAGCCCGCGCCTATATCCTGGCAACCGGCACGCCGAATGATCTTGAACAATTGGAGCCAGCCGAAGATGTGCATCGTGCCATCCTGGCCCATCCCCAAGCGAAGCCGGTCCAAATGCAAAAGGCCCTCGAGGGTCTCGCCAAGACGACCGGCACAGCCCCGGTCAAGTTGATTGTCGACCTGATCGCCGAGGAGCAGGTCAAAGAAGATGGCAACGTGGTCGGCTTGGGCAAATTGCTGGCGGCTCAGCCGGTAAAAGCCCTTTCCCGGATTCAGGGGGAGGTTCAGGCGTTGGCGACCCAGGGCGCGACGCCTGATATCAAGCGGCTTGGTTATGCGACGTGGGTGGTGGCGGCCGGTCCGGGAGATGCCTTCCTGGCGGCAACGAAATCGAAAGCGAGCTTGCGAGATTTCCTCGATGCGGTGCCCAGCGTCAACCCACAAGCGCGGGGTGCCCTGTTCGGAAAGGTCGAGCCACTGATTTTTGAGTTGCCCCAGAACTTGGCATCAGAAACGGGCGCCGGTTCTTTGAACCAAGGAGTTCGTGTGGGGTATCTCACACCGCACGCTGCCAATGCGACCAGTAAGATGGTGGATGAACGCAAACCTCAAGTGACCACCAGCCAGTCCAATTTTCAGATTTTCATTCCCAAAGGGCAGCCGGGTGACCAATTCACGAATGTCTTTGAAGCGATGATTGAAATACCTGAGTCGGGCAAATACGAATTCTTTACGACTTCCGACGATGGCTCGCGACTTTACCTCGATGGTAAAGAAGTGGTGAACAACGACGGTCCTCACGGCATGGCGACCCAGTCAGGGACCGTCAACTTGGCTCCCGGGTTCTACCCGATTCGTGTGAATTACTATGATTCAGGCGGAGCCGATGGTTTGAAAGTCGAATGGAGCGGTCCCGGTTTCAAACGGCAGGCGATCCCGGCCGAGGTTCTATACACGGGCGATGGTGAGACGTTGCACGAGGTAGCAATCCGGGCGATGGTTTCGATTCCTGGCTATGATTCCGAAAAATTCAACGCTCTGACCCGTTTGTTGGCCTCGGGGAAATTTCAGCCGGCGGCGATCAAAGGTTTGTTGCGTGTCGCTCCCAAGGGATGGAACCCGACAGAAGTGAAGCCTTTGGTCGACAACATTGTCGGTTACCTGAGTACTCTGCCCGCCAAGCAGCGGACTTCGAAATCGGCGGTCGACGCCATCGGCTTAGCCCGCAAACTGGGAAAGACCTTGCCGAAGGCCGATCAGCTCGACTTGGAGAAGCGTTTGGGAAATCTCGATGTGCGTGTGATCGCGATCGGAACGGTTCCCCATCGGATGATCTATGACAAGGAGAAAATCGTCGTGGAGGCGGGTAAACCGGTCGAATTCCGTTTCAGTAACACCGATTCGATGCCTCATAATTTCGCGATTACCCTGCCCGGTGCTTTGGCCGAGGTCGGTGAGTTGGCGGAGGCGACGGGGCGCGATGCGGACGCGATGGCCCGTCACTATATTCCCAGCTCGGACAAGGTGCTGGTCGGCAGTACACTGTTGCAGCCGGGTGAATCAGAGGCGATCAGTTTCATGGCTCCGGATAATCCAGGTGTTTACCCTTACGTTTGCACCTACCCCGGACACTGGCGTCGGATGTATGGCGCCTTGTATGTCGTTCCCAGTTTCCAGAGCTATGTGTCTGCCAAAGAACAGTATCTCGACGAATTGAATTTGGAGATCGCCGATGAGCTGCTGGAAATGAATACGCGCGGTCAAGAATGGAAATACGACGACCTGATTGGTGATGTCAACATGTTGATGGGGCGTTCTCACGAAGTTGGCAAGGCGGCATTCCAGGCAGCTAACTGCATTGCCTGTCAT
>JAYZCF010000208.1:0-8466 GCA_036338455.1 Planctomycetota bacterium | reverse complement strand
TCTTCATTTCGGAAACCTCACGGATGCGGGGTGCGCCGATGGGGGGAGCGTTTTTTTTTGACGAGCGCCGACCCACTGTCAAAACAGGCAAATCGGAAGGCTGCCCCAGCGCGATCCGTTTTGCTTTACATACGATTATGCTGGTCTACAATTTCCAATGGGTCAATCATTTATTCAGTTGGTTTCGTGGCTAGGTGTTGAATCGAATTGCAAAAGGGCTTGCTCAGTGGCTACATTACTCTCGCGGACGCATGATGATATTCTGATTGCGTATTTTCAAGACGCGCGAATCATTGATGAAACAAGGATTCAGAGTCTCGGCGATGAACTAGCCGAATTGGCCACTCGTCCACGCTACGAAAAAATCATTTTGAATTTCGAAAACGTTAGCTTCATGTCTTCATCCATGATTGGCAAGTTGATCTTGTTTGCCAAGAAATGTAATGCCGCAGAGATCAAGCTGCGCTTTTGCAATATCAATGAAAATATTGAAAAGCTGTTTGAGTTGATGAACTTGGGCAAAGTGTTCGAAATCAGCAAGTTCGAAGACAAAGCGATTGAGGCGATGGAAAAAGATGGCTGGTTCAAATCGTAGCCACCTTTTGATTGGCCCCTGCTAATCAACCGGTGACTTGCCCGTTTGCCGATCAGAGCGAGAGGTGCCCAGTCTGGCAACACCGGTCGTCGTCGCCAGGCCGAGACCTGCCAGAAGAAGGGACCAGCCGACTTGGTCCGGCCCGGGCTGGAAATACGCAACCGGCCAGTCTTCTTCGTCAATGCGTCCCTCCGACAGCTCTTCCTGAGTTACGACTCGCCCCTTGACCTTGTCTCCCGGATTTGGCTCGACCGCTGTTTGAAATGGGTAGATTCCGACGACCGAGCCAATCAATAAGCCTAGCAGGAGGCCGAGCGTTGGTTTTGGGTAATGCCTTAACAGCCATTGCAGTGAATTACCGACCACGATAATTCCGAGCAGGAGACCGAATCCGACGGGCAATAAAACATTGATGGCCGGTTCCAGTGCGGCTGTAATGTCGCCAGCCTTGATGGCGTCTTTGAATTGGTCTACTGCCGATAGGATGGGAACATACTGTCCCAGCAGTAGCAAAATATAGCCACCTGAAAGGCCGGGTAAGATCATAGCGCTGGCCCCGGTCAAACCGGCCAGGAACAACATGCCAATACCGGAATTGTTCGATCCCGAGATGTTATATGCCTGTAGGACGGCTAATAAAACCATTGTCAGGAAAGCCAATGCGGCCGGTAGTATCAAGGACCAGGTTGCCGGTTTGGCGATCTTCCAAACGACAGGGATTCCGCCCAGGGTCAGTCCAATAAACAAGCTGTACATCAACCAGCGCTGGTGAACCACCAACTCCTTGAGAAAACCCGCGCAAAACAGGATACTCAGCGCGCCTGCCAGCGTAACGCAACCAAGAACCAGGATCGATGAGAAACGAAAGCGGAAGCGCGACAACTCGGCAATCGCTGTGATGAATCGAGGGTAGACCCCGGCGACCAATAACATCGTCCCACCACTGATTCCGGGTACCAGGTTCGCCAAGCCCATGAGGAAGCCACCGTACAGTGCACGGCTGGCGAGCACTGCGTTTGGGTCATTTACCCCTGGCTCTTCCACAGATTGGGGAGCGTCAGCAGCCGGCGATTTTGAATTAACCTGTCTGTTCATCGTGGAATGTCTAATGGCCGGGATGCGAGAGTGTCACGGATACATGGTGAGGGTAGCGGAGTCAGGGTGGATGTGCTTCAGTATACCTCCCCGGGGGAGTGCGGCAGGTTTCCTCGCTTTAAATTTTTTTCTTGCCGGGTCACCGTGTATGGCAAACAAGGCTAACGGAAGATTTCCTCACAACACATTTGAATCGAATTTAAGACTTTTGAATCGAATTTAAGAAAACGGACATCGATCTGTGGCGGTCTCCGATTTTACGGTTGGGATCCGTATGTCCTATCCCTGTGCCCCGCCTGAATTCTTGTTAAATTAACGATGACCTCTCGTGGAATCGATTTGAGGATCTGGGGTTAATACGAAATGCCGGTAAACGCAAAACGACTCTCGTTGTCCTCACCTGGGAAAATCAACCTTTATTTTGAGTTACTGGGTAAGCGCGCGGACGGCTTTCATGAAGTTGAGACGGTGATGGCCCCCGTTTCCATCTGTGACCAGCTCGATTTTC
The DNA here is from genome assembly GCA_036338455.1 of Planctomycetota bacterium. Classification (GTDB taxonomy): domain Bacteria; phylum Planctomycetota; class Planctomycetia; order Pirellulales; family Pirellulaceae; genus Mariniblastus. Next base: position 6,268 of record JAYZCF010000208.1, on the reverse strand, counting down.
GACTCAGAGAGCATACCGATCTCTGTTTAACCCTGTCTGGCAGAAAACAGGGTCTCCCAGTCAATCAGCAAAATTTAATCTTGGCCACATTGGACCGGGTAAGGCAAATGGCCGCCGAGGATGGGCGTCATTCCCTACCCGGCTTGGACGTCCGACTGACCAAGAGGATTCCGGTCGCTGCAGGTATGGGGGGAGCCTCCAGCAATGCGGCCACTTCGATAGTCGCAGCTAATGAGTTGTGGCAGCTTGGTTGGTCTTTCAGGAAGCAGCTCGATTTGGCGGCGACGATCGGCAGTGATGTTCCCTTCTTCTTGGGTCGACAAATGGCTCTTTGCACTGGGCGAGGAGAGCATATCAGGCCGATTGCCGCTGATTTTCGGCTTCCCGTCCTGATTGCCCAACCCCCGATCGGACTCTCCACGGGAGACGTTTATGCTCGTAGCCAGGTGCCCCAATCGCCCCAAAGTAGCGTTTCCTTTCTAAATGCGATCGATTCGGGGCAGGCTAGGAGGATTGGAGCACGAATGTTCAACCGACTTGAGCCGTTTGCTGCTGAAATGACGGACTGGATCGAGCGGTTTCGGTATGAATTTTCCCGAACCGATCCGGTCGGCCACCAGATGACTGGTTCCGGCTCTTGTTACTTCGGTATTTACCCAAATCGAAAAGTGGCAAGAAAGGCGGCAGGATGCTTGTCAAACCGGTTGAGAGACGTAACCATTCTGTTAGGCCAGACTCTCAATTGTGGGGGGGTATCAGGTTTCTGATCGCAATTGGGCTAAAGGAGTAAGCTGTGCGAATTACAGAAGTTCGGATCAAGTTGACGGAAAATTCCGAGGATCGGCTGAGAGGTTTCTGCAGTATCACCTTTGATCATTGCTTTGTGGTCCGGGACCTCAAGATCATTGAAGGGAACAACGGCCCTTTCGTTGCGATGCCGAGCCGAAAATTATCGTCGCACTGTAACAAGTGTGGCTCAAAGAATCACCTGAGGGCTCGATTCTGCAACCAGTGTGGGGTCCGTCTGAAAATCGAAAGCATCCCGCATGACCAATCGGGTCGGGCGCGTTTGTATGCCGATATCGCACATCCCGTCAATGCATCCTGTCGCGAGATGATCCAGAATCGTGTCATTGATGAGTTTCAGGAAGAACTGGAACTTTCCCGCCAACCTGGTTACGTCTCCCGTTACGATGAAGATTACGCCTCTGATTGGGGCCCGGAAGATGTTGAGACCGTCAGCCGCGCCGAATCTCCAAGGCCTCACAGGGCCGATATGCCCCATGCTGGAGGGACCACTTCCGGACCCCACCAAGCGAAGACGGAATCGACGGAGAAGGTTAAAAACGACGGAGCGGACGAATTTGGTAGTGGAATTTCCTGAAACGCTTCATTGCCGGTGGCTGTTTTCAGGCTTTTGGACGGCCTGAATATCCAGCCTTGATCGGAAAAACCGGTAGAACTTGGAAATTCTGCTGGATTGGGGTGCCCTGATTCGACAATGATCTTACGCGGTCGGTAAATATTGACCCTTTTTATTTACCCCAACTATACTTAACTACTGGATTTTTGCTGGAATTCTCAAGGCAAATCGAATGTTCCAGTGTCCAGGCCGTTTGAGCGGTCTCAGCCAATTGAATTTATTCTGATGGTGTTTTGATATGCAACGTATTTTGCCTGTCCTGGTCTTACTGGTTTCATCGACCTTTTGCTGCCATGGAGTATCTGGCCAGCAACTGGGTGCGGGTGTTTTGAAAGTCATTCCCCCCGTTTTGGACATCCGAGACAGCTATTCGATTCCTCTGCAACTGCCGGGCGTTCAAGCCACCCAATTTGATGGTGCGTACGTTCCCAACAAGAAGACTTTATTCGGCCAAACCCAGTCGATTGTGTTTTTTAGGGCTGTCTGGCAGTACGAGTTTGCGTTTCTCGGCTTGCGGCAGGTGCGGTTGAATGTGACCCAGCCCGATGGCCAGGAGAAGCCACAGAACTTTTGGTACATGGTTTACCGAATCCGTAATGTGGGAAAGAACATCTCGTTTGAAGAGGTCAAGGAGAATCCCCAGTTTGAGCACATGAAGAAAGAGCTCAAGCGAGACAGCAATGATTTTGTCGTAGCAAACAAGTTTGTCCCCAGGTTTTACTTGGAGGGTTGGGTTGAAGAACCAGGTAAAGGTTATGTCCGCAAAGTCTACCGGGACCAGATTCGCCCCCAGATTTTGAAGAAGATTCAGTACCTGGAAGACCCAAATTTGCCATTGCTCGACACGGTGCAGATGATGAATGCGGAGCTTCCAGTTATCAAGAGTCCCACCGACCCTGGTGTCTGGGGAGTTGCCATCTGGGGTGATGTCGATCCCAAGATCGATTACGTTTCGGTATACGTGAGTGGCCTGACGAACGCTTTTCGTATTGAGGCAAATGCGGAGGGTGAAAACACTTTTCGTCGTAAAACCCTCCAGCTGAATTTCTGGCGTCCGGGCGATTCAGTTGCCCAGGAAAGAGACCGTGTTGACTATGGAATTCCCCTGGTGGACCAATCTGATGAGCAGATTGAAATTTGTAAGCGTTACGATTTGCCAGGCCCATTGCTGAGAGCCTACTTGGATAGCCCGCAGGCTGATCAGCTTGTTTTGGTGGCAGAAATCGACGGAGAAGTCAACTTAAAGGATTTCCAATCTGCCCTGACACCGGATCTTGATCAGGGGAAAATCCCCGAAAAGCTGATTGCTGCCTTCGGTAATATCGGCGTGGAAGTCCCTGCTACGACCAGTGTAAACACGGTGATTCCCGGCAAGAAATGGTCGTTCACCCTCGGTGCGGGTGACCAAACGGAAAATTACACCGTGGTTCTCGAACCCCAGTATTGGGAAAAGGACTTCGAGGGAATTCGGTTCATCAAAAGCCTTGATTACCTCTGGATCTACCGCTAAAATCGGTCTTCTCAATTTCCAAAAAATAGATTCCGGGTAGTAGTAGAAATGGCACATAAGAAGGGACAGGGTTCCAGCCGCAACGGTCGTGATTCCAACGCCCAAAGACGGGGCGTGAAGAAATTCGGCGGAGAACAGGTTCGCGCAGGTAACATTCTCGTTCGCCAGGTTGGAAACAAGTTCCGAGCGGGTAACGGTGTCGGCCAAGGCAAGGATTACACTTTGTTCGCCCTCGTGGATGGCCATGTTGCTTTCGACCAGAAAGGTCGACGTATCAATATCGTGGCGGAAAGCAACTGATCCGGGGCACGGATTATTTCTCTCTGTCGTTGCCATAGAAAATGGGTTCACAATCTGAATTTGCTGCCGGGATGCCGATGGGCATCCCTTTTTCGTGCCAGTCTGCGATGGTTCCATGTTTGTCGATCGTGTAGAAATCGAAATCGTCTCCGGCAAGGGTGGCGATGGATGTGTCAGTTTTCGGAGGGAACGCTACGTTGCCAAGGGAGGTCCCGATGGCGGCGATGGTGGCTCGGGAGGGAATGTCATCATCCAGGCCAAGCCGGGAGTCGACTCCTTGGTTTCGGTTTCTCACCGAAAACAATGGCGGGCTGACAAGGGAGTCCATGGAATGGGTTCCAACCGTCATGGTAAGGCGGGGCAGGATCTGGTGATCGAAGTCCCTCCGGGAACGGTCGTCATCGACGCAGGAAACGAACTGGTGATCAAGGATCTTGCCGAGGCGGGTGATTCTGTGATTGCCGCCCGTGGCGGTAAAGGAGGCAAGGGGAATACTCGTTTCAAGTCGTCAACGAACCAGGCGCCTAGACAATGGACGCCGGGTGGCCCAGGTGAGTCCAAGCGGATTATCCTCGAATTGAAGGTGATTGCCGATGTCGGGTTGGTCGGCATGCCCAACGCCGGCAAGAGCACCTTGTTGAGTCGCATTACCAGCGCCAAGCCGGAAATTGCTAACTACCCATTTACCACCAAGTTTCCAAATCTTGGAATTGTTCAGGTTGATTGGAATCATTCCTTCGTGATTGCCGACATCCCCGGTTTGATTGAGGGCGCCCACGAGGGAACGGGACTCGGCCACGATTTCCTGAAGCATATCGAGCGGGCGGGCATTATGGTTCATCTCGTTGAGCCAATGCCCATGGATCAGTCCAGTCCTGTCGACAATTATTTTGCCATCCGCGCAGAGGTTGTCCGCTACAATGAGCAACTGGGCAGTCGTCCAGAGATCATTGTGGTCACAAAATCGGATTTGCCGATTGCCGAAAATGTGCGACGCGAACTTGCGGAAAGGACAGGTCACTCTGTCTTGTTGATTTCTGCGGTAACCGGTTCCGGTCTGCCTGAGTTGGTGCGCAAAATCTTACAATCCCTTCAAGAATATCGTGTATGCAATTAATTGCTGTCGACATCGGAAACACCGCGATCAAAGTCGTGGTGCAGACGGAAGCCGCGAGTGGACGCTGGTGCGATCGGTATGTTTATCGTAATTCCGATCCCATTCAGTTGGACTTGCCTGTCACGCCGGCATTCTGGTCGATTTGCAGCGTCAGCCATACGAGCCTGGACAGGTTGAGGCAATGGATCCTCAATCACCGGCCTGCGGATCGGATTCATGTTATATCCGAAGCCGACATTACCATACGAACCAATGTTGAATCACGACAGCAGGTTGGCTGTGATCGCCTGGTTGGCGCTTGGATGGCCCTCAGTCTTTCCGACAACCAAGGGCCTTTGGTGGTCGTGGATGCGGGGACGGCCGTCACCATTGATTGCGTCAATGAATTTGGCGTTTTCGAGGGGGGGCTTATTTTTCCTGGAGCCACGGCCGGGTTAACGCAGATGTTCCAATCAGCCGAGGCGCTCCCTGACTATACGGGAACCGATGGGCTCTCCAGAATCGGTAACCTCGAGCGAGTTGCTTTTGGGCGAAATACTGAGCAGGCCATGTTGCTGGGAGTCTACAAGTCCCAGTTGAGTACGATGCAATCTTTAGCTTCCCAGCTGATGGAAGATTCGGATAAGGAATGGACTGTTTACGCGACCGGGGGTGGTGTTCTCGCGTTGGAGAAATACTTGCCGAGAAACTGGAAGGTCGTGCCAGACCTTGTCTTGCGAGGCGTGCGCGCGATCGGTTCCGAACTGTTGGGTCGTTTCTCCACCTGAGTTCTTTTGCCAATGAACCGTCAAGCGACTCCTACCTTGTTTACGCAAATCACTCCCGGCGGTCGTGGGGCAGTCGCCACCTTAGCCTGTTGCGGGAGTGATGCCTTGACCATTGTCGATCAGTGCCTAAAGACGGTCGGGCCGCGGCCCTTGAAAGATCGCCCTTTTTCATCGCTGACGTATGGTCATTGGCGCGTGTCGGCAGGCCGTGGCGAGGACTTGCTGGTGGTGGCTCATGACCCGTATAACGTCGAAATACACTGTCATGGTGGTACGGCAACGATCGAGTTGATTGCCAAAGTTCTGACCGATCAGGGAATGCGGCAGGTCGAGCTTCTCGATTTCGAAACAACGAGATGTGGCAGTGGTTGGCAGGCTGAGATAAATATCTGTTTAGGGCAGGCGACCACAGCGAAAACGGCTCAGATTCTTCTGCAGCAGCAAACGATCCTTCCGGCTTGGATTCGTCAGTTGCGAAAGCTCATTGCCGATGGTGAACAGGAACGGGCTCAACGGGAAATCCGTACAGCTTTGGATTGGAAGGAGTACGCGTATCATCTGCTGGAACCGCGTTCTGTCGTTTTTTGTGGTCAGCCCAATGTTGGCAAGAGCAGCCTGATTAACCGTATTGCGGGTTTCGATCGATCGATCGTAGACGGTACCCCGGGAACAACGCGGGATATCGTTTCCCAGCCGGCTGCGATAGACGGCTGGCCTGTTGTCCTGCAGGACACGGCGGGGCTTCGAACGAGGCCATCGGATCCGATTGAGGCGGTGGGGATTCAGCACGCGCGCGCCTTAATCGACGATGCCGATTGTGTGGTGGCCGTCTTTGATGCTTCCCGCCCATGGAGTGAGGCCGACCAGCATCTGTCGCGGAATCCAGCAGTCGATCTGCTGGTTTTCAATAAGAACGATGTCGCAGTTGATTCGAATCGGCCCAACACGGGCCACTTAGTATCGGCCGTTTCGGGAGAAGGTGTTTCCCGGTTTCTCGACGAGTTGGTGCGGCGTTTGATCCCACAGCACCCTGTCAGCAGTCAGCCCCTTCTGTGCCTGCCAACCCAGTCCGATCGACTGCAGTCTTGTTCCGATGCGCTGGCCAGCTCACACATTCAGCAGGCACTCAGTGAGCTGGGTGACTAGTTTGG
>JAYZCF010000207.1:0-4816 GCA_036338455.1 Planctomycetota bacterium | reverse complement strand
ATCGTTTCTCGCCCACCATCCAATCGAAATCCAACAAGAACACGTGTGAACTCATGGAGCGCCTGCAATGACCTTCGATATCATGAAATACGAACCGAAAGGCGACAAGAAGAACTCAGATTTCTTTAACGAATACCGTCTGAAGATTTATGAACGGCGAGCCTCCAGCGGCGTTGATCAATTGCTCGGCCACATCCGGGCCTTGGTCGTCCAGGTCGACTCCGGGGACGCACTCGCTTACATGGAAGAGCTCTACACGATGACGCCGTACCGTTTTACGGCCGCCTACCGCAGCGACACTCACAACATTTACATCCTGACAACGCAGCCCGAGTACCCCAGATTTATCTTGCTCGAGCCCCTCGATCCCGACTACGAGGATGACCTGCGACGGATGAATATGATGTATCCTTTGGCAAGCGCCAAACCAAATGCCCGCTACGTGGGCGAAGTTTTTCACACCCAGGACATGGCAGAGACCCGCAAGGTACTTGAATCGCACAACATCCGCTTTCATTACCCAGGAGAAACGGAAAATGCCTTTTATGCCAATGATCATTTCTGGTTTACGTTTCCCTCCGACTTCACATTCAATCGGATCGGATACACCAGTTTTGGCATGGACGATTACGACGAATTACAACTTGGCGAGCGGTTTGATCTGACCGATCAGCAAATGGCGACGCTCAATGAACACGACGCCAAGGTTCGCGAATTGGGCATTCCCGATTTACTGAAGGGGGTCGACCACATGGCCACCCGAATCCTGGCCGGCGAGCGAGAAGATGCCATCCTCGAGTTCCTGACGATGTCGAATTATTATTTCTGGGGTGCCTACAACATCTCCGAAATGAATTCGTCAACGAACGTAAATCGCAACCACCATGTCACGGATGACAAGCACTCACCGGCCAAGGTCTTTACGGCCAACAACACGGCATCTTTCATCAATTCGTTTGAGAATCTTCCGATGCCGACCGAGGATTTCGTCCGCAACTACGGACGGCGCATGCACCACATCGCCTACGAAGTCATGGATGGCGACCACGGCTCTGGCATGAAAAACGTGGACTACGTGGTCGGTGAACTGCACAAGCTTGAAATCCCCTTCTTGGCCCATATCGTCGGCGAATGCACCGATTCACCGGACTTGAAACAGATCTTTTCCAAGCATTCCAAGTACTCGATCCTGATCACCGAGTACATTGAGCGCTGCCACCATTTTAAGGGCTTCTTTACCAAGCAGAATGTTGCCTCGCTGACACAGGCAGCAGGGAAAGACGAACGCTATGTCCACGGTCAGGTCTTCGACTAGCCAGACGGGGTGCCATCCCCTGGGGACTCAGGGCGTCCTGCATGTGAGCCTACCTGTGGCTGCCAAGGGCCGCGCCCAGGCTCTGGAAATACAAAATTTCTTCGGCCGAAGAAGTTCAGCAGGAAACCGATCAGCGAGGCCACCGCCTTGGCCATCATTGGGACCAATCCCAACTTGGCCAACACGACCGTTGACAGGACGTCGATCGCGCCAACCAACAGGACCACGCCAAAATAGACGAACATCTCTGTACCAGCGGACCACCGCGCACCCCGTCGAAACAGCAACCAGATACAGAGGCAATAATTGAGCACGGCGGCCAAAAGAAACGCGATCGCCGCCGACGCCGCCAGGCTACCCGTTGCGGCAAAAAGTGAGCCAAAGGCGGCGAGATTGAACAATGCCGCCACCGCGCCAATCAGCAGGTAAATCAACAACTGCATGATCACCGGCGCCCGATTGGCATTGTATTTGACCACGCAATATAAAGCCCGCAGGCCATCACGAACGCCAATTTTTTTACCCTCCGCGTAGGTCCGGCCGAAATAGGAAATTCCAATTTCGTACACTCGCAACCGTTGGCCGGCAACTTTTGCCGTAATCTCAGGTTCAAAACCAAATCGCTCCTCTTCAATTTCGATTCCGTTCAGCACGTCCCTCCGAAAAACCTTGTAACAGGTTTCCATGTCGGTCAAGTTCATATCGGTGAACATATTGGACAGCGTGGTTAGAAACTTGTTACCGAGCGAGTGCCAAAAATAGAGAACACGGTGCGCTGACGCATTCAAAAAACGAGAACCGTATACGACATCGGCCTCACCCATCTCCAACGGTTCCAACAACCGAACCAAATCGCGCGGATCGTATTCCAGGTCGGCATCCTGAACAGCAACCCAATCCCCCGTTGCGAAGTGAAACCCTGTCCTCAGGGCCGCCCCTTTTCCCCGGTTGCGGTCGTGGGAGTGAACCGATACTTGAGAATGGTGTCGCGCATAATCCGTGGCAATTTCAAAACTCTGGTCGGCCGAGCAGTCATCAACAACAATGACCTCAAGCCGAATGTCCGGCCGGGATGCGAAGGCGTCCAACAAACGGTCAAGACAACGCTGCAAAGTCCGCTGTTCGTTGTAACAGGGCAGGACGACGGAAAGCGTGTAGTCAGATTGGACAGGTTCGGATTCGTTCATCTCGTTTGCTGCGGCACGCCGCGGAATCCCATCTCTTGATTGAAACGCCAACCTTGGATAACCGACCTGATTTAGACCGAAGAACCGGCACGGAAGACAACTCGCCTATGGCCGACCGTTCGACCGCGCATCCCATCAGGCCCGAAAACCGACCATGTTACCGGATGATTGAACCGCAAAACACCGGTTACTCGTCCGAAGCGGAGGAATCCTTCACTTCCGCTTCATTCTCTTGGATCACCAGGGAACTACCAGCCGCGATATCCTTCAATACGGTGGTACGCCCACTCGGCCAGGAGACCTTCAACTGATCAATCTGGGGAGAATCCCCCATCCCGATATGCAGCTTGCGACTGTTCTGCACCGAGAGGCCCTCGCTGCAGGCGTAATGATAGGCGGTCGTTTCTCCACCTCGCACCACCTCCAGTTTGGCCCCGTAGCCATCGCGAGCGCTCCACTCCATCGATGCCTCTGATTGCGCGTTGCCACCCACGAGCTCGACTTCCACTCGAGCTTGGGGACGCTGTTGCTCAGGAACCAAGTCGGCCATCTGATTTCTCAAAATCCGGAAGCGGGGCGAATTGGTACTCACCAGCCCAATATCCAACCAGCCATCCCGATCATGATCGAACAGGACGAAGCCGCGACCGTCCTCCTTGAAATCAACGCCCGACACGAGAGAAACATCCTCGAAATTCCCTTTCCGCTGCAATTTCAGGCGATTCCTTTCCAGTCCACTCAAGGAATTGCTGCGGATTTCGGAGCCTGATTCCCCTTCCTCGGCCTCAAACAGCCGGGGTGCACCTTCCAACAACCATTGGTCCGATCCAGAAAATCCCTGGTCCTTTGTGGGGTCAAAGCGCACGACCGCGCGCCACAGACAGGATCACAAATCCGTGGTGGTAGCAACCGACTTGGGGGCCGAGTAATAACCGCTCGGGACATACAGATCGAGAAAACCATCGTTGTCGAAGTCCGCCCATTGTCCACCAAATGACCAACCAACTTTCGAGACTTGGATGTCATCAGGGTCCAGGCCTGCGACCTGCCGAAACTGGCTGCCATCACTCTCGTACAGAAAATTCCCCCGGGCGGATACCGCAATCCGCGGGTCCACGCTCTCCAGTTGTTTGACAATTCGCATGCCCGCCTTGGAAAACATATTGGAGACATACAAATCCAGGTTGCCGTCCCGATTGTAATCTCCCCAACTGGCGCCCATACCGAAACCGATCGAGCCATCGGTCACAATCGTATCGGTGATGTCCGTGAACTTGGGTTCCATGGAACCCCGCTCGGTATCATTTCTCAGAAACGCATCGGGAGAAAAATCGTTCGTCATATAGAGATCGAGATCCTGGTCGTTATCAAAATCGGCCCAGACACTCTGATAGGTATTACGCCACTGTTTCAGGTCATTATTGATCTCGACGCGTTTGAACGAGCCGCCCGTGTTCATCAACACCACATTGGGAGGGCCTACCCGGTCGAGGTAATGCGATTGCTCGCTGAACCGTCCCAACATTTCCGATCGATCGAGGTCTCGAACGGTCACATCGATCCACTGTCTAGGATCACCGGCTCCGTAACCATAGGTGCAGAGGTACATATCCAACAGGCCATCCCGATTGATATCCGCCAGGGAAGCGGATACCACGCAAGGCGTGTCGTCCATCATCTCGTTCAGTTTGGTGTCGGGGATGAATTTACCTGATTCGTTGCGAAAAAACTGGCTCGGCTCGCGGTTTCTCCCAAGGAACGCATCCTTGTCACCGTCGTTGTCAAAATCAAAAAACAGGGCGCAGCTTGTGAAGCCTTCTATTTCAAGACCACTCCCCTCAGTCACATCCTCGTACGTTCCGTCTCCCTGATTCCGTAGGAGCATTGTCTTCTCCCAGCGATCGACCAGGAACAGGTCCTCCAAACCGTCACCATCGATATCGACAACCGTCGCCGACGGGTACTGGTTGGAGGATTCCCAGTCAGCAAAATAGGGATCGTCCGGTCGGGGCGACTCCATCGACCCGGACTGCAGGCGACGGGTGATCAACTCTTCATGTTGGGAACGCGTAATCCGGTCGTACGTCTCTCGATCGGGAACGGCCGCTTCTGTGATATTCTTGAACATCAGTTTTTTCGCCTCAAACAGATCGAATGACTTCTGTTTCCAGGCGGTGATCTCCCATTGGCCATCCACGTTCTTCCAGTGGATCAACTGCTTGCCTGAAATTCCAAAAGGTGCTCCCTGGCTGTCGCCTGACTTGTGTTGGGCGTGACCGTCACTCGCGGTTTCCATCACAAATTCCGTGTTGTT
>JAYZCF010000206.1:0-27690 GCA_036338455.1 Planctomycetota bacterium | reverse complement strand
TTTGATTACCCGTCACTGGCTGCAGGGGAAGGACTGGTCGAGGTTCTTTGTTGTACGGTCTGTGGCAGTGACTTGCACACTCTGCAGGGGAAACGGAAGGTCGCTGGCCCGATGATTCTGGGGCACGAAGTGATTGGCCGTTTGGTTGAGACGAACGGTGACTTACGCACGATCGAGGGTGACCTGTTGCGAACGGGTGACCGGATCAGCTGGGGGATTGCTGCTTCTTGTGATGACTGCTTTTTTTGCCGGTCAGGATTGCCACAAAAGTGTGAGCGCCTGTTCAAGTACGGGCACCAGACGATCACCTCTCCAGCCCCCTTGAGTGGCGGGCTGGCAAGCCATTGCCAGCTGGTTTCCGGGACACGTATCATCAAGGTTCCTGACTCGCTGTCGGACGAAGTGGCATGTCCCGCCAACTGTGCGACCGCAACCGTGGTCGCCGCCGCTCGCCTCGCTGGAGATTGCGAGGGAAAAACGGTCGCCATTTTCGGAGCCGGAATGTTAGGGTTGACGGCTGCCGCACTGATGCGATCGAGAGGGGCCGCTGAAATCATTTTGGTTGATCTTGACCCCAGGCGGCTGGAGCGAGCGGCTGAATTCGGAGCCACTTCCACCTGTCTTGAGGATGCCCGGGAACGGACCGGGAATCGGGGGTGCGATCTGGTCTTGGAAATGTCCGGGTCTACCAAGGCGGTGGAGCAAGGATTGGAAAACTTGCGGATCGGTGGTCGATTGATTTTGGTCGGTTCGGTGTTTCCCAGCGAATCTCTGTCGGTCGCTCCGGAAGATCTGGTGCGTAGGATGATTCGTATCGAGGGCCTTCATAACTACACCCCGGCCGACCTGCAAGTGGCGATCGAATTCCTGGCAGCCGAGGGAGATCGTTTCCCGTTTGAATCTTTGGTCTCCAACGAATACACGTTGTCGAATGTACAAGACGCGATGCGATATGCGGTGGAGGAGCGGCCGATTCGGATTTCCGTACGGCCATCTTGAGGTGAGCACGCTAGAGTCTGGCACTGCCTGGAGCGGTGGCCCCTTGTTGGCCTCGAGGCGCTGCCCGATATTGAAGGTTGTGACTGTCTGGAAGACCCCCTTCACATGAGCCTGTTTACCTGCCGGAAGAAATGCCAGGTACTGGACGCCATTGATGATTCTTGAAAAAGCAGGAATGCCATGTTACCGACAAACGATAAGCCGCTGTTTACACCAGGGCCATTGACGACCAGTGGTTCCGTCAAACAGGCCATGCAACGCGATCTGGGTTCACGGGACTGTGAGTTCATTGGTGTCGTCCGAGGCATTCGGGAGCATCTGCTGCAACTGGCGGGTGTATCGCAAGATGAAGGCTGGGAAGCTGTCTTGATGCAAGGCAGTGGGACCTTTGCAATTGAATCCGTTATTTCTTCGGTGACACCCAGCGATGGAAAATGGTTGGTGGTAATTAACGGTGCCTACGGTGAACGGATTTTGAAAATTATGGAACGTCATGGGCTCTCAGCCCAGGCGATCCGTTGTGAGGAAAACCGTCTGCCGGACCTCAAAGAAATCGATGCCGCTCTGGCAGGTGGTCAGATTACCCACTTGGCCGTGGTCCACTGTGAAACGACCTCCGGCATCATGAACCCGATCCGAGAGATTGGTGAAATTGCCAAGGCGCACGGGGCCGTTTATTTTGTCGACTCGATGAGCGCCTTTGGCGGGGTGGAGTTTGACTTTACCGCTTGTCATATCGATTTTCTCGTTTCCAGTGCCAACAAGTGTGTGCAGGGTGTCCCCGGATTCGGCTTTGCACTCTGCCGAAGGGCCACACTGGAAACGATCGAGGGCTATGCCCGAACGGTCAGCCTGGATTTGCTCGCCCAGTGGCAAGGTCTGGAGGCGAACGGGCAATTCCGTTTCACGCCGCCGACGCACACCTTGTTGGCTTTTGCCCAGGCGTTGCAGGAGCTCGATGAGGAAGGGGGTGTCTCGGCCCGCGCGGCACGTTATCAGAACAATCACGACGCTTGTGTCCGGGGAATGCGGGCGATCGGTTTTTCCGAGTATGTGCCGGCCGATTTACAAGGACACATTATCACATCCTTTCTTTACCCGACCGAAGATTTTGACTTCGAGGCGTTTTATAACCGGCTCAATGAGAAGGGGTTTGTTATCTACCCGGGAAAAGTGACGCGAGCTGATTGTTTTCGAGTTGGCCACATCGGTGACCTGGCGGTGGAGGACACCATGCACCTGCTGACGGCTGTGGAAGAAGTGATGAAGGAAATGAGTGCCGCAAGCGTCGAATCAGATTCTTAATCAGTTTTCCGATGGTTGGCCCTGTACGGCGGAGCCCTTGGCTTTCTGTAAGAAGTAGATGCCGCTGAAGAAAAACAGGACACAACCGATCACAGCCATGGAATACGTGAAGATTCGCAAGAACTGGAAGTAGTTCAATTCAGCCGCACCAAAATCTTTGAAAACTTGGATGCCGACCGAGCCCGTGTATCCGATGGCGTCGCTCAGATAGATTGCAAAGACGGCGGTGCCAATCGCCTTGGTCGATGCCATGATTCGCTCAAACAGAACCGCTCCAAATGGGACGTAGGCCAGGTACGCGCCAAACCCGATCAGGATCATCCACCACAATCCACTGATCCGGCCAAAATCGTACAACAAGGTAGCTCCGGCCATGAGAAGCATCCCTCCTACCATGACCCCGTAGACGGCGGCCAGTCCTTTCCGGTTGTCCTTGACCAGGTTGAGCGCCGCCATAACTACCAGGATTCCAAAACCGATCGGCAAGTCGGCTTTGGAAAACAGGGTTGGTTCATCCGCATAACCCATCGCCGTAAAGACTTCGGGCATATAATTATCCCGAAAATCGCGGTATGCAGTCAGGAAGAAGTAGAGGATCAACAGCATGATCATGCCGGGCAGGAATTGCCGCAGGAAAGCCATGCGGTCGTGACCATCCATCGTGGTACGCCTGCTTCGGCTGGCAATGTCCTCTGCATTGGGTTCGGGCAGCTGGTTCAGCAGAAAAACGGCTAGGCAGAACGGTACCAGAAAAAGCCCGCCCACGGTGACCGGCATCCAGAATTCCGGCACCCCTGCCTGCATCAACCAAGCACCAACCGTTTTGACCATGCTGCTGGCGACGATGTAGGAACAGCTGAGTCCGGCAAAAAGAAGTTCTGCCGTTTTCCGGCCCTCCAGGTAACGCGAAACAAGGCCCCAAATCATTCCCAGCGGTATGCCATTGAAGAACATGAAAACAACTTTCAGGTTCGGTGGCGCGACGGCAAATCCGAACAGGGCTGCCAGGGCGATCAGGATCATTCCAACCAGAGCCTTGGCCTGGTTGGCCCTTTTGACTTCGGAGCAGAACTTGCAGCCCAAGTACTTGGAGAGGCAGTAACCGATAATCTGGCTGATTACGAACGCGGTCTTGATTTGCAAGTCCGTGTCCATGAACTGGAGTCCCTCGTATTTCGCTACGCCAAACGGTTTGCGAAAGGCATACATGCAAAAATACGTTGAGAACGACGCAAAGATAGCGTAGAAGACAAAGACGGAGGTGGGTGCGTTATCCAGGTACTTGCCAATCAGGCTCCTGGGGACCTGAGAATCAGTACTCACGATTGGGAAGGCCCTTTAGCTCCGAGAGGGTTGTGATGAAATCCGTATCGCCCACCTTTGTATCGTAATCGACAGCCGAGGGCGACTAGTGGTTGTTTCATCAGTGTTGAGTTAATTGAGGTTATTCCGGGAATAAAAATGGATTCCGTATTCTTGTCACTCAACAATTAAGCTTCAATTAAGCCTGTGAGCGGGAGGATGGGCGATACCCTGTATGCCCGGCTGGCGGCAAAGGCAGTTGGCCAACTGCATTTGTGCGAGACGTTTACCGTTAAACGCAGTTTTTTAAAGATAACTTGAGGAGCATCAAGGGGATGAGTCAAAAACCGATTCCAAACACGGTAGCCGCCATCATTTTTGATTGGGCTGGTACGATGGTTGATTATGGCAGCCGGGCACCGGCGACCGTCTTCCAACGTGTTTTTGAGCAGGAAGGGGTTCCCATCACGGCCGGCCAGGCGAGAGAGCCGATGGGCATGGCGAAACGCGAACACATTGCTACGATTACGCAAATGCCTGAGGTGGCTGATCGATGGGCTGAGAAATTTGGTGGCCCGGCCACGGATGAAGATGTGGACCGGATGTACCACGATTTCCTGCCGCTGCAAAAGTCCGTTCTCTCGGATCACAGTGATATGATCCCCGGAGCGGTCGACACATTTCGCTGGTGTGTGGAGAATGGAATCAAGGTTGGCTCATCGACGGGCTATACCCACGAGCTGATGGAGGTGGTCGCTCCGTTGGCCGCCGCCGCCGGTTACGAGCCGGAGGTTGTGCTCTGTGCTGAGGACGCACCCCAAGGGCGTCCTGCTCCTTGGCTAATCTTTGAGTGCGCGAAACGGTTGGGAGTTTATCCGACCCGTCGTATTGTCAAGGTGGATGACACGATCGTTGGGATCGAAGCGGGCTGTAATGCAGGGACTTGGACGGTGGGAATCACCCGCTCGGGAAACTTGATAGGCCTGTCCGAGGCAGAATTCGATGCCCTGCCTGGAGCCGAACAACAACAACGCTTGGCGGATGCCTCGGGCTTGATGTTCGATGCCGGGGCGGATTTCGTCATTGAAAGCGTGAAAGAAATTCCCAGCCTGATCGAGGAAATCAATCTCCGTCTCGCTTCGGGCACACAACCTGATGACGCGCGAAGCGGAACTCGGGTGAATCCGGCCTAAGGGGTGGCCAAGCGATTAGGTGGAATCGGGTAAATCGTACTCCCGTGATCGAATTCCGCTTGCGTTATTGTTCCAACAATTGCTTGATAATGCGTTGAACGTCTCGCCCATGGGGCTCTAGGCCGTGTCCACCTCCCGCAACACTGTAGAAGGTTACTTCGGTTCCTGGAAATTTCAGAGCCGTGATCGCGGAGGTCTCCTGTTGTCCCTCGCCCAACGCGCGTGTTTGGCCTTCATAGCCATTAGCCTTGGCCCAGGCGTTGGCCGTCTGCAGAGCTGACAGGTGGGGAAAACGTCCTCGTTTACCGCCGGAGTAAGGGACAACTCGGTCGTTGGTTCCATGGAAATAGGCGATCATTTTACCCGGCGTAGGGGTGACTCGGGTGTCGTAATGATCTGTATTTGACTTCGGCTTCCAAAACGATCCATCATGGTACTGCTGTTCGATCAAGCTGGAACCGAGCAGGAAGTTCCGTCGTGAAAAGGGTTGCTCGATTTCGATCATCAGCCTTTGGATAAACCCACAACCGTTGGAGAAGCCGATCAGTGAGACATTCTCCAAGTCCGCCTGTGGGGCCTGTTTCTTGATTTCCTGAAGTAATCGCTGGAAGAACTCAACATCGGGTGCTTGCGAGGGTTCCCCGTGGATATTCCACGTTTTGCGGTAGCCTTGCGCCGAGACGACCACTTTATTGTAAGTCAGGGGTTCCCATTGGCGCAAAGGTCCGACCGCGCTGCCGCCGGCACCGTGGAAGAACACGACCACGGGTAACTTACCGTCCACATCCTTCGGTTGGCTGAGAATTGCGGATCGTTCAAACCCATCAGGTTCTTGATGCCACGTCTGCTTGATCTTGATTTGACTTATCTGAGCGTGTTTCCAGTGCGACAGAGCGGCCGCACCCTCGGTGTCGCGTTTCCGGTTCATCGGTCGTCGCTCTTCCTGTCGCCTATGTATGTTCTCGTGCCACGAGATGCGGCCATCTCGGTTCTGATCCAGCCGCGAGAATTGATTTCGCTGTTCTATCGGAATCTCCTGCCGGGACAGGAAACCGTCCCGATTGCGGTCCAACTTGCGAAACAGCTCTCGCTGCTGTGCCTGTTGCGTTTCTCCTGTTGTCGGAAGGAGGGCCACCAGGCACAGGCAGAGGGCGATTGAGGGTGTTTTCATTTGAACGTTCCGCAAATCGATCAAGCGACGTTTCCTTGGCAATGGAGAACGGGACGGGGGCCTTGCTTGGCCCGTGTTGGGGCAGACCTGCCGAGCGCTTTTTCCCCGACATTGTCTGTTCATGGTAGTTCATAATGCTTTGGACAGAAAGAGAAAAGCCCCCTCCATTTGCAGAACCGATTCGTTGGTAGGCAGACTCGCATGGAAGAGTAAAAGGAACTTTGGCTCTTCCTCGGTAAACGAGATTTGACAATGGACTTACTGCCAGCCAAACTAACGGACCGTCAAAGATGACCGAACTTTATCCAGACTTGGTGCCGAGAGGGTGCTTAACCATGTTGATTCGAAACTATTGCCTGGCCTTCAGCTGCTTGCTCGGCGGTTTTTTTCTTCCGCCCCTGGTCGGTCAGGAATTGGACCTGAATGATCTTTTTCCGAGTGATCGAGTGCTCCAAATTGAGATCATGGTCGATGAAGATGATTGGGAATCGATCCGTTATGTCCGCCGGGATTTACGTACGGAGCTCGCACCTGAGCGGCAATTCGGTCCGCTTGAAGGTCCCTACGAGTATGTCAAAGCCGATGTGATTATCGATGGCGTGAAGTTCAAAAAGGTCGGAATTAGAAAAAAGGGTCTTCTCGGTTCACAAAGTGCTGTTCGGCCCTCTTTCAAAATCAAGCTCAACTACAAGCACAAGAAGCAGTCGATCGACGGCTATTCCCTGTTGACCCTGAATAATAACCGGCAGGATCCCTCTGTGCTCAGCCAGTTCATGGGTTACCGGTTTTATCAAGGAGTTGGTTTGCCCGCTCCCAGGTCGGCGTTGGCTCACGTCACGCTCAATGGCAAAAATTTTGGTGTCTATACCCATGTTGAATCTGCCAAAAAACCGCTGGTCAAGAATGGCTTTGGCAATTCGGCTGGTACCCTTTACGAGGGGACGGTGAACGATTTTCACCCCGGGTGGGAAAACAGTTTTGATTGTAAGTTTGGTGATGATGAGGCTGGCAAGGAACGCATCAAAGCGTTGATCCAGGCACTGGAAAGTTTGGATGACGAATCAGACGAGCCGGCCGATCCGGAGGCCGTGATTGGTCCGATTGTTGAACTGGACGAGTTTTACAAGTTTTGGGCGGTTGAAAGCTTGCTCGGTTTTTGGGATGGATATTGTGGAAATAGGAACAACTTCTTTATCTACGTGCACCCGGAAAATGGGAAAATCTCCTTTCTGCCATGGGGAGGTGACTGCATGTTTCAAAAGTACAGCCGGGTCGATAGGGATAAGCGATTGCCGCTGTCAGTCAAGACGAAGGGGATGTTGGCTTACTACCTTTACCGGAACGAAAATTCGAGAGAAAGATATCGTGAGGCCCTGCTCGAAATCTTGGATGAGAATTGGGATGAGGGGGAGCTGCTGGCAGAAGCTCAGCGAGTTCGAACCATGGCGGAACCCTATTTCAATCAATCGCAGCGGGAACGATCGAACACCGGTTCGGTCCTGAGATTCATCCGGAATCGCCGCGACGAGATCATGGAAGAGATCCGTGATGGCATGCCCGAATGGGATCGTGAGCCGGGGCCGCCGGCGGTGATCACGGCTGATTCCGATTGGGGGCGGCCGCAGTCCGAGGCGGATGTTTCGAAAGATATCTGGTTGGCAGCTAAAACAGGGAAACTGCAGCAGGTTCGCGAGCTGTTGGAGGCAGGACTAGCTGCTGACGAGCCGAACCGTGATGGCTCAACCCCGTTGATTATGGCGGCCTTGGGGGGCCAAACAGAGGTAGCCCGTCTGTTGATTGAAAAGGGTGCCGATGTGAATGCGAAGGCGAATGATGGCAATACGGCTATTCACAGTGCTGCGTTTCTTGGCCATTTGGGAGTCGTTCGCTTACTGGTGGATAATGATGTTGACCTGAAGGTTCGCAATCGCGGCGGTGAGATACCGTTACAGGTCGCATCGAGTCCTTGGGATGATGTGGTTGAATTTACGATAAGAATTAATGACATGTTGAACCTGGGACTCAAGCTGACTGAGTCAAAAGGTAATCGAAACCGGGTGGCCGAGTACTTAAAGGCGCCTACGGCAGCCCAAAGGCGCAAGGATATCTGGTCGGCGGCGAGAATGGGGAAATTGAAAGAAGTTCGAGAGCTGTTGTCCGAGGGCGTGCAGCCCAATCAGCGGGATGCCGACGGAAATACGCCGTTGGTCATGGCGGCGATGGCGGGCAAGACCGAGGTTGCTCGGCTATTGATCGAAAACGGGGCCGACGTCGATGCGAGAACCAACAACGGTGTAACCCCGATTCACGGGGCGGCCTTGCTGGGGCACCTGGGAGTGGTGCAGTTGCTTGTTGAAAATGACGCTGACCTGACCATCCTGAATGCCAAGGATGAGACCGCAAAGGAGGTCGCTACTTTGCCCTGGGAACAGGTGCGCGGTCCGGCTGAGAGATTGAATGCAAGCCTCGATCTGGGCGTGGAGTTGAACGCGACGGAGGGCAGACGGAAACGCGTGGCAGAATACTTGGAAACGCGTGTCGAAGACGAGGATCCATCAAAATGAAACAGGACTCTTTAAGCTTCTCTGGTTGATTATTTTGAACGGTTGATTATTTTGACCCGTTCGCTGAGAACGTGGCTCGTCTGTTCAGCCAAGGCGATACCCGTAGGTCTCTGGGGCTTCTTGAAACCTGGAAGGTTGTCTTTAAACAAGGGAGTGTCGCATGCAGGAAACAGACGGTGCAATGCCGGATCGCGCCCGGGTCGTGATCGTGGGCGGTGGGATTGCCGGTTGCAGTGTTGCCTACCACCTCGCCAAACTGGGTTGGCAGGACATTCTCTTACTGGAGCAAGGGCGATTGGCGGGAGGTACCAGCTGGCATGCCGCTGGGATGGTGGGGCGATTGCGCACCTCCAGCAGTATGACCAAGATCAATCAGTACAGTGTCGATCTCTACTCGAAACTCGCCGAAGAAACGGGGGTATCGACTGGCTGGAAGCAGGTCGGTTCCCTGATCGTGGCCAGGTGCCAGGAACGGATGGTCCAGCTGCGCAGGAGCGTCGCGATGGCCGAGTACCTCGGCGCTGAAGCTTACATGATCGATGCCAAGGCTGCACTCGATAAATGTCCCATCATGAGGTCAGATGATTTACTGGGAGCAGCCTGGTTACCCGGGGATGGGAAAGTCCAGCCAGAGCAAACAACCCTCTCTCTGGCCCAAGGGGCGCGACAACGGGGTGTAGAGATTGTTGAAGGCATCCGTGTTTCGTCGTTACTGCAGGAGCAGGGCCGGATATCCGGTGTGATGACCGACCGTGGTCCGATCGATTCGGAATACGTTGTGCTCTGCGGGGGGATGTGGACACGTCAAATCGGTCTCGACGCGGGCGTCACACTTCCCCTCTACCCAGTCGAACATCACTACGCGGTTTCCAATCCATTGCCAGGCGCTTGGGATGAGATGCCTTGTTGTCGGGACCCAGACGGCACGATCTATTGGCGAGGAGAAGAGGACAAGGTATTGCTGGGTGCCTTTCAGGCTTACACCAAGCCTTGGAATGTACATCCGATTCCGTCCAATTTTAGTTTTCAGTTGCTGGAAGATGATTGGGAGAAGTTTGAAGCCCCGGTGGCGGAGGGTTATCATCGTTTACCCGGCCTCGAGGAAGTCGGGTTTGAAAAGTTTGTCAACGGGCCGGAGAGCTTTACGCCGGACAACCAGTTTTTGCTGGGTGAGACGCCCGAACTAAATAATCTGTACGTTGCGGCTGGTTTCAACTCGGCCGGTATTGCCTGTTCCGGTGGGGCCGGCAAAGTGCTTGCTGATTGGATGGATGCCGGTGAGCCACCTTTTGATTTGTGGACCGTCGATGTCCGGCGCTTTGCCACACCCCAGAATGACCGTGAATTTCTCAAGGATCGGGTCGGCGAAGTTTTGGGTTTGCATTACCAGTTGGCCTGGCCCAACCGGGAGTTTACCACTGGTAGAAATCGTCGCCGCTCTCCGCTGCATGACTGTTTAGCGGCCAAAGGTGCCTGCTTTGGCAACAAGATGGGGCTGGAGCGACCGAATTGGTTTGCCCGGGGTGGGCCAGCGCAAGTCGAGTATTCGTTTGGTCGGCAAAACTGGTTTGCCGACCACCGGACAGAACATTTGGCGGCACGGCAGCAGGCGGCTCTCTTTGACCAGACTTCATTCTCCAAGTACTACCTGCGTGGTCCGGATGCACTTTCTCTGCTGCAGCGGCTGTGTGGCAACGAGATGGATGTCGACATCGGTAAGGTGGTGTATACGGGCCTGTTCAACCACCGAGGAACGTTTGAATCGGATCTGACCGTGATTCGCCAGGCAGAAGACCAATTCTATGTCATCTCCCCGTCAGCCCAGCGTGTTCGGGATGCCCACTGGATCACTCGCCAAATCGAATCGGGACAGCGAGTGACGCTGCAGGATAAGACGGAAGAATTTTCGGTGCTCGGTTTGATGGGTCCCAATTCGCGTGAATTGCTTTCCCGAGTGGTTGATCAGGACCTTTCCGACTTTGCTTTTGGAACTTCACGGATTTTGAACATTGCTGGTGTCGAAGTCCTGGCCGCAAGAGTGACTTATGTGGGGGAACTGGGCTGGGAACTGCATCTACCCGTATCCGGGGCTGTGGCCGTCTATAAGGCGCTGCACCAGGCAGGTCGGGATCTGGGATTGGAAGACGCCGGGCATTATGCCATCAATTCATTGCGATTAGAAAAAGGTTACCGTGCCTGGGGAGCCGATGTTTCGCCCGATGACACCCCCTTGGAAGCAGGACTTTCGTTCGCGGTCGCTTGGGACAAATCGACACGGTTCATGGGGCGCGATGCACTTTTGCGACAGCGGGAAAGCGGAGTTTATAAGCGGATGACGAGTTTCGTCCTGCAAGATTCGGAACCGATGTTGTGGCACGATGAACCGATCTACCGAGATGGTGAGTGTGTCGGCTATCTTTCCTCGGCGGCTTATGGTCACTCGCTCGGGGCGGCGGTGGCCCTGGGTTATGTTCGATCAGAAGAGCCGATCACCCGGGAGTTTGTGCTAAACGGTCAGTACGAAATTGATGTAGCGGGTGAGCGTTATCCGGCCAAGCCATATCTGCAGGCACCTTATGACGCCAAGCGAAAAAAGATTCTAGCCTAGTCGAACCGGGGCAGGACCGATGCATGGAAGCATTTTAAAATCGGTCGAACTCGGACTTGGCTCGCAAGCTTAATTCGAGTCCTTGCGATTGGTGATCTTTAAATTTTTTGTAGTCAAACCTTCGCAACATGTGGAACAGGATGGCTGCGATGGTAACTGCGGTGGCGCTCGCGTAAAGCCAGCAGCTGACGGAAAATTTCACATCCGATGCTCGTAACGCCCAGGTCAATGTGAGAGGGCCCAGGAATCCCGCTACTGCGAGAAAGGGTTGGGTCAGCATCATCGGGGTATGATAGTTCTTATGTCCAAACATCCGGACCATCGTTACTGCCCAGAGGCATTTGCCACCAGCGAACATGGCGCCCGTCAGACACATCAAGGTTGTAAAAAAGACAACGCCTTTCAGGAAAGGTAATGAGATGGCTCCGACCAATAGGGCGACGACCTGTACCGATGAAAAAATCAGGAACATCGGCTTGAGAGCGAGCCGGTCTGACAGGATTCCAAAGCCAAGCCGCGAGGCCCCGTAGCAGATCAGGAATGAAGCGGCCATCAGCGAAGCGACAAAGTCCGTCGTCCGAAATACTTCATTACTCAACGCTGCAACAATCAGCTTGAATCCGAATCCGGGTGCCAGGAATAGGAAAAAGAAACAGCCGAAAACCCAAAAGGACGGAGTGCTGACGATGTCGCGAAACGTCAGTAAAGGTACCTGTTGCTCCTTGGCATCTGCTTCGCTATCGCTGGGCTCGGGGGGCTGTCGCATGAACAGTAGTGCTGCCAGCGTAACCAGCGCAACGGCCAGCCCGGACAAGATCAACATCCAGGTAAAACCGAAGTGGAAGTTGAAGTAAGGACCGACGACACTATAAACAGCGCCCCAGAAACCAAATAGCATTCCCGCCACGCCTGTCGACAGGCCCACTCGCCCAGCGTGTTTACCCCAAGCGACCAGGTAGACAATACTGATAAAAAATAGATTGGCCATGCTGACGCCTGTGGGAATAGCAAACCCCAACAGGAGTAGCCAGTAGTTTTTCAGGTTGCAAGCGATGGCGGCCAGGCCAAACGTGGTGATAAACATCAGAGCGGAGGCAATGAAGACTGGCTTTTTTCCAAATAATCGCAACAACCGGTTGTGGATTACGCCCCCTAAACCGATCGACAGAAAAACTGTTCCACCAATGATGGTTCCGGCAAATCCATTGTTAACATTGGACGGCGAGAAGACCTGATTGATCGGAATAACCAAGGCATTAAAGCCGTAGAGAGGCCCGGAGAAAACGGTCAAGCAGAGCGACTGAAATGGTAGAACGACCAACCAGTAATACCGATTAGCCTTTTCTTTTGGGCAGGTCTTGTTCATGCGCTGATCGTGGAAAGCCGTCTGTCTCTAAGGACTGATTCAACCTTCATTCGTCCTTTTTGTCGGGCAACCGTTCCGGGTGCATGGGAATCAACAGACCGATCAGGAGGATGACCACGAAGATCCCGGTCACCAACCCCACGTACAAATAGGGGTTGCCCACATCGACTTGATCTACTTCCGGAGGAATGAATGATAGGAGCAGGGCGATGAGGCTGATCGCGATGCCTACCCCGCCAATGATCCAGATCCCGATCCTGCCACCTGGCACTTCAAAATGCCGTTCGATGTGCGGTTTTGAGTATCTCAGCCGAATCGCCGCAGCAAACATCATGATGTACATCACCAGGTAAACCGTGCCCGAAAGGGCCGTCAGGATCAGGAAGGCGGTGGAAACATCTTTAAGAAACAAGAAGGGAAGTGTCATTGCCGTGACGACCGCCGCCTGAATCAGCAGCAAGGGCGTCGGCACCCCGTGTTGGTTGGTTTTGCCAAAAATAGCTGGCAGGTCTCTTCGCTGGGCCGCTCGTCGAATCGCCTCTGTAGGTCCGATGACCCAAGTCGAAATATGGCCCAGCACACCGATGCATACACATGCGGCCAGGATGGGCGAAATCATTCCCAACCCGTGTGTTTCCAGGAATACTCGGAACATCTCCATCGGCCCGACATTTAAATCGGTTGGGATTTGTTCCGGAGTCAGAATAAACGCGATTCCCCGGGATCCAAATATGTAAACGGCCAGGACAATAGCTGCCGAAAGGACCATCGCGAAAGGAATACTTTTACGTGGGTGGTTGATGCGAGAGCCGTGAACAGCATTGACTTCGAGACCCGAGTAAAAGGTGATCATACCTGCCGCGATCGCCAGTCCGCGGATCCCCTCCAGCTTCGGAAAAAACCCTCGGTTTTCTTCCGGGATGGCAATCGGATGATCGTTGATCAGCCAGATCGCTGCAAACAGTATCACGAGTAGAGTGGGTAGAATCGTGCCGAGCACCAAACCGATGGTTGCCACGATTCCGCTCGTTTTTAACCCACGGAAATTCATCAGGGTGACCGTCCAGAAAATGGCCAACACGACCACCATGACAAATACAGGATTTTCCGCGAGCTTGGGCTCGAAGATATAGGCAAAGGTCGCCGCACCAAACGAAAGCGCCGTAGGATACCAGACCAGGATTTGAACCCACTGACACCAGACAGCCAACACTGCAGGTCGCCGACCAAAAGCCGAATCGACCCAGCCGTAGACACCTCCGCCCCCAGGCCAGCCAACGGCCAGTTCACTGGAGATTAAGCCAACCGGAATGAGAAACGTCACCGCGCCTACCAGGAACAGACAGATCAGCGGAACACCGTAAAGGGCCATATCGGGTAACCCTTCCAGGCCGACGATGACCGAGGCGTTCATGGCCACCAACAGCATAGGTCCCAAGGTCTTATCAGGTTTTCCGGATTCCAAGGTCACGAATCAATCCTCATCGGCAGCCGGTAAACAGTCTGTTTTGAATCGACAACGCGTCGGGGCTGTCTTACCTGCCACGTCGATAGTGAGATGGTTCATCCCAGCACTCGCATCCTGCCGCAAACGTCTCCGGCTTGGCGTGACAGCGGACTACATATTGGCCCTGTTTCAGCGCGGTGTCAACCAACGGCCTTCGGCGAAGCCGGTCACCTTTTCGGATGTTAGCTCGTCGAGGGGGCGTTGGCTTTCCCCGTTTCCAGTGGGCGTTGCCCAAACTTTGAAAGATGGGAAGGTAAGACAAACACAACCGACAATAATCCGGCGAACGCGAGCCCGACTCCCATCAAATAAGTGATCTGGATTCCGCTCGCGTAATCGTTTTCAGTGGTTCCCGACATCGCGTCAATGATGGTCGCGCTGATTACCACGAACACGTTGGCAACCATAACCATCACGGTAAGGATCGAACCGCTGGCCAAGCCGACTCTTTCTCGCGGCAAGGTAAGGATGGCACCCGCTTGGGGCATGGACCAGCCCCAGGCACAGCCGATCCCGGCAATCGTCAAGCAGGTAGCCAGCAAGGCGAGTTGATGATCAAACCAGAGGGTCAGAAAGGCCCCGCCTTGCAACAGCAAGGCGATCACGACGAGTGGCTTGGCACCGGTCCGATCTGATATTTTGGCTGCAATCGTGCTGGAGACCACAATGCTTCCGCTGAGGAACAGGAAATAGAGTCCCGTATCCAATGCATTCAGGCCACTCACCTTTTGCAATAAAAGGGTGGTGGTGAAGATCAGGACGCACCAGCATGAATTTGAAAACAGGCCGGCCAGAGTAAAACCCGTAAATGCGCGATTGCCGAGTAACCGTAGATCGACGATCGGGTTTTGAACTTTCAATTCCCAGGCGACGAATAAACCAAGGAACAGGATTCCACCCAGGCAGGTCGACGACCAGGCGACGATCGTCCAGTGAGGTATCCGGTCGACCCCCATGGAAAGCAGGGAGAGGGCGAGGATCACGAGGGCAATACCGATGGCATCCAATCGCCCCTGGGCTTGCGGGTCTCGTGATTCTCTGGCCAGCAACATCACCATGAAAAAAGCCAACAGGGAAAAAGGAACATTGGCATAAAAGATCCAACGCCAGCCAAGAAAACTGTCGGTCAGAATTCCCCCCAGCACCGGTCCTGTCGAAGCCCCCAGAGCCGTTACGGCCGTCAGCAGGGCCATGAAGCGGTTCATCTGATCGGACGGTGTGCAATCGGCCAGCACCGACGCGGCCAGGGGAAGCAGTAACCCTCCCCCGATTCCGAGCGCGATGCGGGCGGCGATCACCGAGTTGGCCGACTGGGCTGCACCGACCCAGATCGAAACCAGGCCAAAGAGGGCGATTCCGATTAGCAAGACTTTTTTTCGGCCGTAGCGATCTCCCAACGGTCCGGCGATCCCCAGCATGACCGAAAAAGTCAGGACATACCCGGTAATGACCCATTGCAGATCGATGGTACGAACCCCCAAGTCCTGGGCCATGCGAGGCATGGCAATCGCGACCGACCAGTAATCGACGGCGACCAGGAATTGTGCCATCCCCGCTGCGATCAGGATTGCGATACGGCGGCCGGTCGAGATGGCAACAGATTGGGAGGCGATGTTTGGGTTTGCCATAGAGAGGATCACTTCCAACGAATTCCGAGATTGCCAGCAGAGGGTCCCATGGTGGCGCGGATCGAAGGGCGTGTCAAGCAAGATGGAGCCCGTCCCTTAATGGGGCGCAAGAGGGGACTCAAGAATCAAATCGTTCCGCTCACCACCGATCACAGGGGAGTAGGACGGTGACTATTGGGGGATTGAGGCATTTAATGACTCGCTTCGAACCATGCGTGCCAGGCGAACCATTAATCGAACTGCTCAGCCACGTTTTCGTAGCCCCGAGTACTCGAATGCATCCCGTACCGAGTTGTCGAAGTAGCTTGCCATCGTTTTTTCTCTTCATTCTGACGGGATTTGCCCGGCTCACGCCTCCGGGCAATCGATTTACTTGCCGTTTTTTCCCGCCGCGTCGCGGTCGAGGTTTTCCTGAATCCAGCGTGCCAGCGTGCCGCTTCCCTGGCCATAACCACCGGGCAGAGGGCGGCGATCCCGGGTTTGGATTTTTGGAGGAGCACCCCAATGGACAGGGAATGCTTTCCCATTGGGCGCGCGGTAAGTCGGTTGTGACTGAGTATCTTCAGCCGATTCAACCACGTTGATTTTGACACTGAATGTTTTGGCGGCAGGCTTGTCTTCGAAGTCTCGTTTGTACTCAAGGACAATTTTTCCCTTGCCAACTTGAACAGCCTTGAAGGTGGCTGTGGAGACACCGCCACTGCCCAATGCTGTTCCCCCTGGTTGATAGGAAATTTCCCCTGCCAGTTTCAGTTTTTTCGACCGGGTTGTATTGTTCCAGCGGAACCCGGTCGTCGGGTTACTGTCGAGACGGATCTGGATCTTCTGGCCAACCGTTACCTGAAGGCTCTTCCCGTTGTCTGCGTTGGTAAGTTTGAGTCCGACTGTTTCTGAGCTGGACTGCCCCACCCTGCCGAGCGAGATCCGATTGAGATCAACACCCTCTTGGGGAGCGTCGTCGGCAATGCGGGCATCGACGATGTAACATTGCAAAAGCAATCCATTTTCATCGAACTTGAGAAAGCGGCGCTCGTTTTCGGACAGTTTGCGGCCTGCAACCTGACGGGCCTCCCGGTAGAGCTCATCCAGTGTTTTAGGGAGGGCGCCTCGCGTGTGCGAACCGAGATTCTCGAGCGTCTCGGCCCACTTTTCTTGTTTTTGATCTGGCGGAGTTGGACCGTCTGTCAGCTTAAGCGTTTTGAATTCCCTCCCCGTGACGCGATTGTTTTTGACCAGGATTGTCGTTTCGGTACCGAACCCGGCAAAACTTGTCCATCGAACGAGATACGAATAGTCTCCATCACACTCCTGTTTCGTTTTCTCCCATTTTTTTTCACTGTTAAGCACTTTTTCCAGGTCGTTGGAAACGGCTTGATCGACGCCCATCGTTCCTGTCAGGGCGATTGCACAGATGATAATTTTGAGTTTTGTCGTCATGGTTCTCGTGAATTCTCAACGGACAGGGTGAAGGTAAAGAGAACGATACGGCAGTGCCGCAATTCGGGGTTCGCACCCGCCCTTCTTTTTAACAGCATTGAAGTTGGCCACAACAGCCGGAGTGACCCCAAAGTCCTTTTTTTGGCTGTCGCCCAAGCCTCGGGCCCACATGGTGCTTCCGTTTCCAGCAGGCAACTTGACGCCTGGTCGCTGAGCTTACAGGATACCGGTTGCCATCTCGGGGCGGGTTGTGAGCGTTCCCCAAACTGGCTTGCTTGAGCGTCTGAGAGACACTGTTATGAATCACTTGATTTTCGTGGCGTTGGTGGCCATAGGCTGGCTCTATCCTTGTTGGGCGATCGGCCAAGCTTCGACACCCGGTAAATTGGTGATTGCCGGAGGGGGTGGCTTGCCCGTCTCCATTACCGATTCCTTCATCGAATTGGCTGGTGGAGACCAGTCGAAGATCGTGGTGATCCCGACCGCAAGTCAACGGGCCGATCAACCCGACCGGGGTGAGACTCAACGGCTTTGGCGGGAACGAGGGGCTGGTGCAGTTGTTCGATTGCACACGCGTTCCCGGGAAGAGGCGGATGAGGAGGCGTTCGTAGCGCCCCTGCGCACGGCAACCGGGGTCTGGTTCAGTGGCGGTTCCCAGTCGCGCATTACGGAAGTTTACCTGGGCACCCAGGTCGAGGCAGAGCTGAACGCTTTGCTTCAACGGGGAGGTGTGATTGGCGGGTCTTCGGCCGGGGCAGCCATCATGTCGAAAGTGATGATTGCCGGCGGGAATCCGATGGCGAAAACGTCGGCGGGGTTCGGGTTTCTTCCCGACACGGTGGTGGATCAGCATTTCCTCCGCCGAAACCGGGTCAATCGGTTGCTGGGCGTCCTGCATCAGCACCCAGGGTTGGTGGGAATCGGTATCGACGAAGGGACAGCCCTTGTCTGCAGCGGGGATGCGCTGCGGGTGGTTGGCCAGTCGTACGTCACTCTCTGGCTACCCCGGCCCGGCAAGCTGCCGGTGCAGGTCGAGGTGCTCAAGCCGGGAGATACGACGAGCCTGGCCGATTGGGTAAATCGGGTGACCAAGGTGGGTCAGTGACCCACCGACCCAACGTCAGCGCGAAATGGTCCATCACTGGATACTCAGGCGGCTTCGAAGCCTTAAAGAATCGTTGAATTCTCAAGCTGAAGTTTGAGCAGGTTGACCATACAACTGTTCGGCTCGCTGAAACAGGATCCAAGATGTAACGATGTATTTGTCGGACGAGATGGGCACGTTCCCTTTATGGGTATGGGTGAATCCGGCTGGCGCAATGACCATTCTGCCCGCTTGCGGCGCGACACTCTGTTGTTGATAGTAAAAGTCGGTTTGCCCCCCCTCGTCGACCGTGTTCAGGAAGAACATGAACAACAGCACGCGGTGCAAGGTTTCGCAATTCTCCTCACGGGGGTAACACTCCGAATGCCAGTGATGGTAACCGCCGGTCCCCCGAGTATATTTTTGCAGGTTTAGGTAACCGGGCCGATAAAGGCTGAGAAGGACGTTCTTCAGCTGTTCTCTAGGTACCTGTTTGATATTATCGGGCGTTAATTCCAGCACTTCACCACTTTCCAACTGGATGGTCGGGGCGAGTGAGCCGCAGACCAGGAACGGGTGTTCCAAGACATACTCCACCAGTTTCTCAAGCGTGGTATCAAACAGGCGCTGATTGATCGGTGTCCATTCCTGATATTCCGAAATGCACGCATCCATGCTCTCTTTCTTGCGTGTATCGACACCTGATCCGATCCGGCCGGCTGTTTGGATCTGTGGAAATGCCTCAAACATCTCGATGATTTCCTGGCAGAATTTGGCCGGCAAGGCATCGTCATACACACCGATAAAGTCGGTCGGTTCTCGATTCATCGTGAGAGCCTTTCGCAGCAACGCCTGGGCACCCAATGATGTCCAGGCGTGACTTGTTTGATTCAAAATGAGGTTTTGGCCACCCCGGTGGTCACTTTGAAGGTGACCCCCGGGGTGACTGCGAGGTGTTTAATAAACTGCCAGCACGTCTTCGTCAAAGTGACTAAAGAAATCATCGGTTGGCTGCCCCTCCGAACTGGGCATCGCGCGGCGTTCGCCATTGTGCAGATAACCATACATAATATCGTCCGAGGCTGAGGCCGCGTAGATATCCGACAAGCCGAGGACATGCCCGAGCTCGTGGGTCACGGTTGTGTAAAGATCCATCCCGGCAAACGCCTCCTGGGTGGAAACGTCGGAGTCTACGTACCAGCCGTGACCGGCGGCGTCGACGTCGATATAGATCGTGTTGCCATACTGCATGCCGATGGCCCGATTCCGCAAATCGGTCAGTTCGAAGTTGACCGAATCGAGCGCGGACGTGCTCCACCCTCGATTGGCCCAGTAGGCGACTGCGTCTTCCAGGACCGTGTTCAGGTCCGCCTGGCTGATCTTGTCGACCATGCCCAGTCCACCTAATTGATTGGCCTGCAAGGGGCTGCCTGCCACGAGGACCCCCGCCTCCATCGCCAGTACGCCGGCAACTTCGCTCGTGTGGTTCAATTCATTATCTCTCGATTTTTCCTCCTCGACCCAAACCGTAACACTCGTGCTGGTTTGAGAGCGGTGTCTCAAGGTGGACGCATCACCTCCATCACGGGTTTGCATATCGGAAAGGATGACTGGATTAGCCGAGCCCCCGATATCACCAAAATCGACGGTCGTGTTCTTGTGCGTAACCGAATTACCGGTCGTGACCGCATTGAGAACCGTATCGCCGCTCGTCGCATTTCCTTGATCAATGGCGATATAGCCGACCGTTTCCGTGCCATGGACACCGTCCGCCGCCTCCTCTTCATTGAACTGCATCTGGAAAGTGCTATTGGTAATGTTGCGAACTCGTTCGACCACCGCCGATGGGTCATTGTTGGTCATCGTGTGAGCAATGATTAAAGGGGTCGCCGAGAAGCTCGTCTCGAAGTTGATCGTCTTGAACGACTCATTGGTCAATGTGGTCGTCCCAGCCACCAGTTGGGTGCCGTCGGTCAACGTGTGAGTCCCCGCTTCCACGACCAGATAACCGATGTTCTCGGTCGTATGACGTCCGTCGCGATAGTCCCACTCCTGGAATCGGATTTCAAAGCTGTCGCTGGTCACGTTTCTGACCCGCACGACGCCTTGGTGAGAACCGTCTCGCGTGCTGCCACCGGCCACGACGACCGGGTTGTTGAAGCGAACGGGCAGATTGATCGTTTTCCAACGATGGGTTACGTCAATCGCGGTGCCGGCGAAGCCGATCTCATTGGTGCTACTCACTTCATTGATCGTCAGGTTGACCGTCGCCGTATCGGTCAACTCCCCGTCGCTGACGGTGTAGGTGAAGGAGTCACTCCCGAAATAGCCGCTGTTGGGGGTGTAGGTGACGGTGCCATCCCCGTTGTCGACTACCGAGCCGTTGGACGGCTGGGAGAGAGAACTGACAAAGAGCGAATCTCCGTCGATATCGGAATCATTGGCCAGTACGCTGACGTCGACCGGCACATCCTGGTCGGTGTTGGCCTGGTCGTCGTTGGCCACGGGACTGTCGTTCACCGCATTGATGGTGACAAAGACGGTTGCTGTGTCAGTATTGCCATTGCCGTCGTTAATGGTGTAGCTGAACGAATCGGTGCCGTTGAAATTTGCCGCCGGGACGTAGGTGATCACGCTGCCGTTGTCGGTGACCGTCCCGTTGGCTGGTTGGTCATACGACTGCAGGTTCAACGCGTCCCCATCCGGGTCGGAGTCGTTGGCCAGGACGGAGACGGCAACCGATTCGTCTTCATTGACCGTCGCGAAATCGTTTACCGCGTCAGGTGGGTCGTTCGTGGAGCTGGTGATGCTATCCATGGCGGCTCCCAGGTCCAGAACCCCGTGGGTCACGAGATTCAGATGGTTCGCGCGGGCCGTGTCGAGGATGGCGGCCTTGATTTCCAGGTAGTTCATATCAGGCCGTTCGGCCCACAGCAAGGCGGCGGCACCTGCTACGTGAGGCGCCGCCATCGATGTGCCAGAGAGGTAGACATACCGGGAGCCTGAATAGGTGCTGGCGATTTGCGTGCCGGGCGCGGCAATCTGTACTGATTCATCACCCCAGTGCGAGTAACTGGCGAACGAACCATCGGAGTCAATGGCCGAAACCGTGATTACATTGTCGTGCACCTTACTGTATTCGGCAGGCCAAGCATTGAAGTTGCCATCCAGATCCGAGGCCGGAATGCCTGAGCGGGAATTGCCGGCCGCCACAATGTACAGGACGCCTGAGTTCTTGGCCCGTTGGATGGCGTCGGACATGACTTGGCTACCAGAGACATTGGTTCCCGCGTAGCCGTAGCTGTTGTTGGTGATTTTGGCCCCATTGTCGGTGGCGTAATCGATCGCCCGCGCGACGTCGGCATTACTTCCCGTACCGATTACCTTGAGGCTCATCAGGCTGGCATTCCAACCTACCCCGGCAACCCCGGTTGTATTATTTCCCCGG
The DNA here is from genome assembly GCA_036338455.1 of Planctomycetota bacterium. GTDB lineage: Bacteria > Planctomycetota > Planctomycetia > Pirellulales > Pirellulaceae > Mariniblastus. Next base: position 6,078 of record JAYZCF010000206.1, on the reverse strand, counting down.
GCGCCAATTGTGCCGGCGACGTGCGTGCCGTGTCCGTTGTCGTCCATCGGGTCATTGTCATCATTGTCAAAGTCGTAGCCGTAATAGTCGTCAACATAGCCGTTGTTGTCGTCGTCGATCCCGTTGTCGGCGATCTCCCCCGAGTTGGTCCAAATATTGGCTTGTAAATCGGGGTGGTCATACTGCACACCTGAGTCGATCACGCCGACGATCACCGAAGAACTGTCGGTCCGGGTATCCCAGGCCGCTTCGGCTCCCATATCTCCAGGGCCCCATTGATACTCGTAAAACTGGTCGTTCGGTGCGGCCGCTGTCTGCATTGTGTAGTTCGGCTCTGCGTAATCGACGATCGAGAGCGAGTTGTAGTAGGCGACCAGTCCCTCTACCGATTGCGTCCCATAAACCGGAATTTCAAACAGTTGACTATCGAGCCGGAAGCCCTCACCCAGGGGGCCACTCAGCACGGCCTTCTCGTTCACGATCGGTGCGCCGGGTGTCATGGTCTGCAGGTCCTGCGTTCGCACATCGTCGTTGAAGCGAACGAGAATTTCAGTCTGTGTGTAGTCGGCCGGTTCAAGAATACTGAAATCGACCTGGAAGCCGGCCAGCAAATGTCGCGGCTCCAAGACTTGATAGTGGTTTTCGGGGGTTACTTTACAACTGCGTTTACGGCGCAACAGGGCGCGACGTGGATCGATAGGCATGGTAATCCTTTCACCTCGGGAGGAGATAAAGAAGGGGCAACAAAAGGAAGGATGAGAGACGGGACAGTGGAAAGGTGTTTGATTCAGATGCAGGTACGCTAAATCAGTTTGAAACTTAACGCGCTTGAAGTGTGGTTTCAAGTAGGTTCAGTTTCTCTATCCAGATTTTTTGCGCGGAGAGAACTGTGCAGCAGGAGCGCATTAAGGGGAATTGGCAATCGTTAGTTTGCTTTTTTTAACGGTGGCGCGGTCAGGTTCCTCACCAAGCAGACGAGCTAAGTTGCCACAACGTTAGACAGTTTACAAATCAGCGGCCTGGATTTTTCCTTCCATTGCCAGCTTGAACCGCCGGACTCAAACGGAAATACAGACGGCCTTGGTTTCCAGATAATTGTCCAGAGCAGCGTGACCCATTTCACGTCCCCATCCCGATTGCTTGAATCCGCCGAAGGGAAGTGCTGCATCAAAGACGTTGTAGCAGTTGACCCATACGGTGCCTGCTTTGATCGCTTTGGCGATTTGATGGGCTCTCGTCACGTCGGCTGTCCATACCCCAGCGGCCAGCCCGTAGGTCGTATTGTTGGAGCGGGCAACCAGATCCTCCATGTCCGAGAATGGCATTGCCGCCACAACGGGGCCAAAGATCTCTTCACGGATGACTTCCATCTGTTCGTCCGTGTCGACTAATACAGTCGGTTCGACAAAGAACCCATCCCCGTCCGGTTTGCCACCGCCGCAGAGGGTGGTTGCCCCGGCGGTGCGGCCCCGGTCGAGGAATCCGGTCACCCGCTCGTACTGTTCCTGGGAGACCAATGGTCCCATGTTGGTATCTGCGGCAAACCCATTGCCCACCACGATCGATTTGGCCTGTTCGGCAATCCCGGCGGTCACCTCATCAAAGACGGCCTCATCCACATACAATCTGGAACCGGCACAGCAGCATTGTCCGTGGTTGAAGAAGATGGCGTTGGCCGCCCCGGGGATGGCCGTTGCCAGGTCGGCGTCGCGCATGATAACGTTCGGACTCTTGCCGCCCAGCTCCAGCGTGACTTTTTTCAGGTTGCCCGAAGCGGCCTCGACGATCAGTTTGCCAACTTCGGTTGATCCGGTGAAGGCGACCTTGTCGACATCGTCATGCTTGGCCAACGCCGCGCCCGCATCGCCGAAACCGGTCACGATATTGACAACCCCCTCGGGAATTCCGGCTTCCTGGATTAATTCGCCCAGTCGCAATGCCGAAAGGGGAGTTTGCTCGGCGGGCTTCAGGATGATGGTGCATCCGCAAGCGAGCGCCGGGGCAAGTTTCCAGGCAGCCATCAGCAGTGGGAAATTCCAGGGGATAATCTGGCCCACGACTCCGACCGGTTCCCGCGTGGTAAAGGCGTGGAAGTTGGCGTTAGGTGCGTAGGGCACGGAAATGGGAATCGTATTCCCTTCAATCTTGGTGCACCAACCTGCCATGTAACGAAACATGTCAGCCGACAGAGGGACGTCTGCTACTTGCGCCACGGCGAAGGGCTTGCCGTTGTCCACCGTCTCGAGTTGCGCCAACTCGTCGTTGTGTTTTTCGATGAGGTCCCCAATTTTCCAAATCATCTTACCACGCTCTGACGGCGTCATCTTCCGCCAAGGTCCCGACTCAAATGCTTGGCGCGCTGCTTGGACTGCCAGAGCGATGTCCGATTCGTCACCGTGGGCTACCTCAGCGACGACTTTTTCGGTGGCCGGATTGACGACCTCGAATGTCTTGCCAGAGGTCGCCTGCTGCCATTGGCCGTTGATCAACAGTTGTTTCGGTTGGGCCAGGAAGGAGCTGAGGGATTCGGGAACTTCATGAGTAACGGTTGACATAGGAAACCTCGCTGCAAGTGGAACGATTCGCCGACGAAAACAGACAGTAACAGCTTATGGTTTTCGTACCACGATGCAATGAGTTTCCCGCCGAAACGGTCCTGATTTGCGGATGGGAGCGTCCGATGGTTGGGTCAAGCTGCCTTGGAGGTGGACGCGATGGGGAAGACGACCGCCTGGTTCGATGAGGGTGACCATTCTGACATCCGGTATCGCCACCAGATACTGCCAAGTTGAACCGCAGCAAAAAAGTAGTCCTTGACTCGCAGCTTTGAACCGTCCACGTCTTGCCAACGAGCCAGAGGGAACTCGTAGGCCGAATCCGGGTTAGTCCTGCCATCCAGGCAGAGCCAGCGGGCAAACAGCTCCACGTCGAAAATCCAGCCGCTGTAAAAAGGATCAGCAAAAACCTGTTGGGTAATTCGATTGACTCGAATTAATTTGGCACCGCACTGGGTGTCGTGGACGTGCAGTCCCAGCACTCGCGAAGCGGCCGTTGCGAACAACCACCCCATTTTTTTCCTCCACGGCTTCCGCTGTATCTGACGTCCCAGCAGTGGCATCCGGGAGCCAAAGACCAAGTTGATCGACGGATCGCGATCGATCACCTGTAGCATCTCCGGGATGGCTTCTAGCGGGGTTGCCAGGTCGGCGTCCCAAAAACCGACGGCCAACGGGTTCTGTGAGAAACCGTGTAACAATCCGTGTCGCACCGCTTCTGCTTTGCCTCCATTGGAGGCCATTGGCAAGACATCGAACTGAGCAGGATTTCGGCTTTTCAGCGAGCGAAGCACGTCGAGGGTCTGGTCTGTACTGGCATCATCGACCATGACAAAACGGATCCGTGGGTGACGTGAGGCAAATTGTAAAAATTTGCGCGCATTTAATCGCATTGCTTCGTTGTAACATGGAATGACAATGACGACTTGGGTCATTTGCTTGCTCTTTTAGGACATAGGGTCAGAACGGATTTTAGTGAAGGTTGGTTGGCGCGCGGTTGGCCAACCCGTAGATCTTGGCGTGGTGTTCGGGCCGGGCAAAAATCCCCGCGTTCATTACCGATGGAATTTTGGCAACGAACTCCAGTCTTTGGTTGGGTGCACGCTGCCTGTTGAGTTCTGCGATAGGGTAATTCAGATCGTGAATGACGATCATCTTGTTTGCCGCATTGGGTGGACGACGTCGATTCAATTCCTGGAACGGTAGATGGTTTTTCCACGCTCCCCTGTTGGACGGCTGAGGCTGAGCATTGAAATCGAAGACATTCAGAACTTCCCGGCGATAATCCTGTAGCATTTCGGCAAAGGGTGCCATTCCCTGGGGCGTGTACGTGTATATTTTGAAGCCTTGTTGCTGCAACTGCTGGAACAAGTTGGTTAATGTTTGCGTCGCTCGTCGACCCTCAGCCGCGCGGTTGATCTCGCTGATGGACGGGGAGGTGTTATTGATGATGAGCAGGATGAGCATGGCCAACAGGCTTGCCAGTTGTACTCGGGGATCTTTGATTCGGCCCCAGTTGCCCTTGTGGCTCGACGGAGTTGTTTGATGCTCGTGGGACGTTTGCCGATCATTTATTTGTCGTTGAATACTTGCAAAGTAGCCTGCTACAGCGAAGGTGTAACAGACATAAGTAGGAGTCAAATAATAGTCACCCTCAAGCTTCAAAAGGGCGAATGCCGTAGCGTAGGCCAACCCGGCATAGAGCGCCCCATCGTATATCAAGGAGGCACGATCCTGTTTGGCGAGGATGCGATATGCCCTCCAGAGTCCACAGGAAACCGCAAACGAGAAGAAGGGGTTGAGCAGGTAGCCAGCGAGAAGCCCAAGAGAAGTGATTGAACCGTCATTCCGATGTTCGGCGTAGCTATCACCACCGGAGCAGATCCAACAGTAGAGCGTTAGAAAAACGAGTCCGTTGAGTAACAGGAAAAAATTGGCCAGCCTTTGGGGGCGAGATAACTGCGCGTAGCCAAATAAGATCTGGGTGAGAGCAAAAACGACAAATAATCCAAAGACGGGTTCTTTGGTATAGGTCGCCAAACAAGCGGTAACACAACTGAGGAAAGTGGGCCAACTTTTTTTGGTGTGGTCACCGAGGTAATAAAACAGAAAGAAGAGCGCCAAGAGCAAAACGAGTCTCGACTCGGGGAAGATGGCGTCTGAATAAATTCGGGTCATTTGCGGTAGAAACAGTAACCCGGTAGCCAGGATGCAAGCGATCAATGGTCCGGCGGTATTTTTGAGGACCCAATACATGATCCCCATGAATAAAACGAGGATGACAGCCTGTTCCAAGGCGTAGGCCAGAGGATGGTCACCAAAGGGGATCAGGAGGTTCAAATCCACCAGCCCAAGGGGGAAAAATCTGCCGACTTCCGGCCAAACTGTTGAGTGTAAAAAATTACCACGAACAGTACTCTTCAGCATGAACTGATCATCACCGTAGGCCCAGCCTGGGCTGGACAGGTTCAGGCAAATCACGGTCGCAACGGCGAATAGAAATGCCAGGCGAGCTGTCATGACCGCTCTGCGATTATGGATCAATTCTGGTTGCGAAATAATTGTGCAGCAGAAGTAAACGCCCAAAAGGACTGCTAAAACCTTGATGAAGAAAGGACCAATTTTGAACCAGCGGACGGCGAGGTGATAGGTCACCGGCAACGGCTCACGACTGGTCAGGGGCTGGTCGAGTGTTACGAGAACCCGTCCCCGTCCCATTTCCGAGTCCCAGTCCTCGGCTAGAACTTGCTGCTGAATATGAAGCACGGGTGATCGGACGATAAACAGGTCGTTGCCACGGAAGAGTGGATTTTCGTTTTTGATGCGGCCGTAAAAAGAATTCTCTTTCGCAGAAACAGTCGACCTTAATTTGACTGGAATGGTTTCGATCTGCAGCCAGCCGTTGTGTTCTCTCGACTGGCCAATCCAGCAGATCAGAGATCCTGCCAGTAATAGCAGAAGCAGAAAACCGCCAATGCCGTATTTGAGTGACTTGGATTTAAGAAAACGGAATTCCATTTCGGTGATCGATCGTTCCATCCATGCGGTTTTACCCCATTCAAGATGGCAAACTGCCTTGCTTTCTGCAATCCTGATTTGATGCTAGCTTGGCGGCTGGCTGTGAGTTCATCGAGCTTGCGCAGTTGATTCAAACGGTTGACAGGGAGTGGAACAAGATGGAAATCAAAAGGCAGAGATGTTCCTTGGGGTGGCTGGGTGTCTTGAGCCTGGTCCTGACATCGCTTGTGTCGTCCATCGGCTTTGGCCAGGCGATACCCGGGGAGGCAGCTAGGCGTCTGAACATACAGGATCCGGCCGTGCCGATGCTCGGATTCCCGACCGACTTTCGGTCGCGACGTGTCAATAGCGACCAGTCCATCCCGGACGAGGGTTCGGTGGATCTGGCGAAGCTGACCGGACCCGGGTGCATCCGCCATATCTGGATATTGCCCGGTGACGATGTGCGTTTGGTGATTCATGTCGACGGGGAGACCGAGCCGCAAATCGATGTGCCGCTCAAGCC
>JAYZCF010000205.1:0-15497 GCA_036338455.1 Planctomycetota bacterium | reverse complement strand
AAAAATCAAAAAAAGACCGATTTTATTGATAATTTACGAAACTCCTGAGTAGCTCATCGGTTAAAAAAACAGAAACTGACAAGCGGCCTCTCAAGAGAGGACGTTTTTAATTGATTGTTGCTGAAAAAAAGCTGTGATTCCTTGGAGAAATTAGATGAATTTGCGAACTCAAATCCCTATGGTCCTGGCTTTGGGCCTTGTTCTCTGTCTTGCTGACCTCTCCTTAGCTCAACCGGGCCGGGGTGGTCGCGGAAGCAGCCAGATGGGCCAGATCTTCAACAATCCGATCATGTTACTTCGTAACGAAAAGGTTGCCGAAGAACTGGAACTGGTTGACGATCAGATGGATGAACTGCAGGAACTCCAAGAAGAAGCGATGCAGCAAATGCGCGACATGTTCATGGGCATGCGGGATATGAGCCAAGACGAGCGCGAAGAGAAAATGGAAGAAGTCGGGGACATGATGGAAAAGCTGAAGGACGATGTAAACCGTGTCCTCCTGCCACATCAACAAAAACGACTCAAGCAACTGAACTTCCAAAATCAAAACCGACGACGCGGGGGAACCGGTGTCAGCGATGCCATGGCGGAAGAATTGGACATCTCGGAATCGCAGATGGATGAAATGCGAAAGATCACCGAAAAAGGGAACGAAGACATCCAGAAACAGATCGCCAAGATGCGAGAAGACATCCAAAAGAAAGTTCGTGGCGTGCTGGATGCAGATCAGCGCCAGAAATGGGACGAACTGATTGGATCCCAATTCGATTTTGGAGACCGAAGCAGTCGCTGGGGTGGCGGTTCGTGGGGCGGTCGAGGTAGCGATCGCGGAAGTGACCGAGGCAGCGACCGGGACCGTGGACGTGGTCGCAGCGATTTCTAACTCACTGCAAACCAAGAGCATACAAGACCCGCCAATCCGATTGGCGGGTTTTTTTTTGCCCCGATTTTCGACCAAGTTAATTCCGTATAAATAATGTTTTTACCGAAACTTTTGGGCCATCTGTCGGTTCTATTTCGAGGCACGGAATCCGTGTTCCAGAAGAAATGCACCGTCGCGTATTAACGCATCCCCTCTCACCCCAACTTAGCGGTGCATTTCTTCCGGCGGACGGTTAGCCAAGACCGGGCGCACAGGATCGGAACCATGACTGCCCCGCTTGATGACGGCATTGGAATCGATACAACCGGCTCAGTCATCAAGGTAGTCAGCCGAATCCAGCAGGTCACGAGTGTCTGCCCTGATTCTGTCCAGTTCCCGCAAAACACTGGCTAAAGTTGGGTTTATGGGAATGGTAAGCCTTGACGTTTACAACGAGAGTAATCACCCTTCCTTGACACAGCACAATCATTCAACACCCGTTGTATTCAACCGAGCGGACAGACTGAACTTCCATGGACGTTGCTGAAATCCTATTACGACGCTGACTGATCACCGAAACACAGGTCAACGAGGTCCGGCAAACCGAAGATGTTGTCACCTGGGCAGCGCAACATCCCGATCTCGACCCCGACCTGGTGATGCGCACCATCGCCGAGGAACTGGGGCTCGATTTCATCGACTTGCGGGAAGAATCGGTTGACCTGAACTTACTCGACTCGTTTCCGCAAAAGCTGATTTACCGCGAGAACCTCTTTCCTGTCTCGCGGCAAAATGGCTCCATACGAATTGCCACGGCCGACCCGCTGAACTTCTATCCTCTCGACGAGATTGCGGCCGCCACCGGATTGACGGTCGAACCAGTCCTGGCGGATCGTGTGGAAATTGCCAAGTTGATCAAGAACCACCTCGGGGTCGGTGGTGAAACGGTTGAAGGTCTGCTTGAGCAGAAAGCAGAGGATGGCATTGAACTGCTTGAGGAGATTGAAACCGACGGCAGTGAATTGTCGGAAATGGCTCAGGAAGCGAGCGTGGTGCGCCTGGTCAATGAAATCCTGCTCGAAGCGATCGAAACCAAAACGAGTGATGTGCATATCGAATCACAGGAACGGGGCATCGTCATCCGCTACCGGATTGACGGGATTCTGCACACCCAGCCTGTCCCGCCTGAAATCAACCATTTCCGAGCAGCCATCATCAGTCGCTTGAAGATTATGGCCCGGTTGAACATCGCGGAAAAACGCCTGCCACAGGATGGTCGAATCAAGTTGAAAGTGAAGGGTCGTGAGGTCGACGTTCGTGTATCGGTCATTCCGATGATCCACGGCGAAGGACTGGTCATGCGTATCCTGGACAAGGGCTCGATGGAGTTCGAGTTGCGCAATCTCGGCATGTCTCAAAAGACCTATGACATTTTCAGCAAGTTGATCCGTTTACCTCACGGTATCATCCTGGTGACCGGTCCCACCGGTTCGGGTAAGACAACCACTCTTTATTCCTCGCTGATTGAAATCAACAACGCCACCACGAAGATCATTACGACCGAAGACCCGGTCGAGTACCAGCTGGCTGGCATCAACCAGATTCAAGTCCACCCGAAAATTGGCTTGACGTTTGCCCAGTCATTGCGGAGCATCTTGCGTCATGACCCGGATGTCGTACTCGTGGGGGAAATCCGTGACCTGGAGACAGCAGAAAACGCCATCCAGGCTGCCTTAACTGGCCACCTCGTCTTCAGCACTTTGCACACCAATGACGCCGCCGGCGCCTATACGCGGATGGTGGACATGGGCGTCGAGCCCTTCCTCGTCACCAGCACCGTCGAAGCGGTGATGGCACAGCGACTGGTGCGCCGCCTATGTATGCACTGCCGCCGCGAGGTCACACCGAAAAAGGAAGATCTCCCGGAAGATTTCCCGTTTGAATTGCTGGATGGTCCGATTTACGAAGCAGGCCGTTGCCGCGAATGTCGAGAGGTCGGTTACTCAGGCCGACTGGGTGTCTATGAGCTCCTGACAACCACCGACACGATTCGACAATTGGCCACCGAGCGGTGCAGTACTTGGGAGATCAAGAAGGCAGCGGCTGAGAGCGGCATGGAGACCTTGCGTGATGACGGGTGGCTCAAGGTGATCAACGGGACCACAACCATTGACGAAGTTGTCAGGATTACCAAAAGCGACCGGACCATTAAACGGAAGTAAGGGACAAGGTTTCATTAGATGGCCGACTTTACGTACATAGCACGAGATGCCGCGGGACAGAAAATCAGCGGGACAATGTCCGCTGCGACTGAACGCGACGTGGTGAATCAGCTACGTGGCAAATCACTCTTCCCGGTCACGATCGACGAGGCGCAAGCCAAGAAGTCACTCTCTTTTGGCCGAGGTGTGAGCGGCCAAAAAATCGCCATCTTTTACGACCAGCTGGCTTCCCTCATGAAGAACGGGGTGCCGTTGTTGCGTGCTCTTTCTGTGTTACGCGACCAGACTTCGATACCCGCGCTGCAGGCGGCGCTCGACGATATTATCAGTCGAATCGAAGACGGGGAATCACTTGGTGATGCTTTTGCCTGTCACCCTAAAGTGTTTAGCGAGATGGCAGTCAACATGGCCCGGGCCGGCACCGAGGGTGGATTCCTGGAAGACGCCCTGGCGCGGGTGGCCCTTTTTACCGAGCAACAGGACGAACTGAAAAGCCGAACCGTTGGGGCCCTGATTTACCCGGCCGTTCTGGCATCGATCGGCACCCTCGTGGTGGCCGTTTTGCTGGTTTTTTTCGTTCCAAAATTTGGTGAAATGTTCGACGCGCTGCGGGAAAAGAACCAACTTCCGCCGATTACCGACTGGCTACTATCCTTCAGTGGGTTCCTGCAGACGTACGGAATATTTATCTTGCTAGGTTTTGCGGTACTTTATTTCGCTTTGCGGGTTCAATTACGTACCGAACGTGGGCGACAACTGGCCGACCGAATTAAGATCAAACTACCCTTGTTTGGGATGATCTTCCTTAACTTGGCCGTTGCCCGGTTTTGCCGAGTGCTCGGTACACTGCTGCACAACGGCGTGCCTATTTTGAAGGGCCTGAAAATTAGCAGTGATGCGGCGGGTAACCAGGTACTATCCCAGGCGATTAACGATGCTACGGAAAATATTACCGCGGGTGCCTCGCTTTCGGTGCCACTGGAATCCTCGGGGCATTTCCCGCAAAACGTGACCGAGATGATCAGTGTCGCAGAAGAGTCAAACACACTGGACACCGTATTGGTCAATATTGCGGACGGCCTGGAAAAACAAACCACACGCAGATTGGACTTGCTTGTCAAGCTGATCGAACCGCTAATGTTGCTGGTGATGGCGATCGTGATCCTGATCGTTGTCATCGCCCTGTTGTTGCCCGTCATGAAAATGGGACAGGCCCTACAGGGTTAAAAAAAACACTAATAAAATTTTAATACTCAAAGGAGATGAATGATGCGTCGCAATTCCTACCGCCGAGTTCGCGCTGACCGTAGGGGCTTTACGCTGATGGAACTGCTGTTGGTCATGGCAATCTTGGTAATCATGGCCTCGATGGTGACGTTTGCCTTTTTGCAGATTCAACAGAACGCGCAGTCCGATGCGACACTCTCCCAAATCAGCACACTGGAAAATGCCTGCACGAGTTACAAGCTACAGGTGGGTCGATTCCCCAACACGCTGGATGACCTGTTCACTCAACCGGCAGGCCTTTCACCGCGCCAATGGAGAGGCCCTTACCTAAACGATCCCGTACCGATGGACCCGTGGGGGAACGAGTACAATTACTCGCCGGACGAAGCCAACAATCGCGTTTTCATCAGCAGTGCCGGACCCGACGGGCAGCAAGGTTCGCCTGACGATGTCCCCGAACCCAACACTCAGTAATTTCCGATCATGAACCGTTTGCCGAAACGCGAAACGAGGGGTTTTACCCTGCTCGAATTGATCATCGTTTTGGCCGTTATGATCGCTGTCGCTGCAATGTCCCTGCCGATGTTGCAGCGTTCTTTTTCGGGCCAGAAACTCGACAAGGGAGGCGATCTGGTACGTGCCCATATGGGACGTGCGCGCGTCAAGGCGATCCGCAACGGTGAGATCTATGCCTTTTATTACCAGGTCGAAGGACCCGCGTTCCGAGTCGGACCCTTTAACGAAGAGACGATTGAGTCTTTGAAAAATGTCCCGCTCGACGAGGATCTGAGAAGCAGCAACTTTGATTTCGGTGACGATCTGCTACCGCGAGATGTACGGTTCTCCATGGCCTTGACCAACCCGGACGCGCGGTCCGCAGCAGCCATGGTTTCGGCAAATTTCCGCCCGGGCGATATGCGGCCGATCCTGTTTTACCCGGACGGAACATCTCAATCAGCCAAGGTAATCCTGCAGAACAAGGAGAACGATGCGATCCAGGTGACCCTGCGAGGCTTGACCGGGACCACCACGGTGAAAAAGATACTTGACGACCGGATGATCGAGTGATGACCATGCCACAGATCCCTATCACAATCTCGGCGCGCCGAAAAAATTGCAGTGGGTTTTCCCTGCTGGAAGTTCTGCTTTCGATCGCCATTCTGGGCGGTGCCATGGTGGTCATTGGGCAACTGGTCAACCTCGGCTACCGCTCAGCAGTCGAGGCAAAGATTCGCAGTGACGCCAACATCCTGGTCGACGGAAAAATGGCCGAAGTCTCCGCCGGCATCATCGAACTGCAGTCGGTTTCCTCCAGTGTGATCGAGGAAAACCCGGACTGGATGTACAGCGTTGACGTCCAGCAGTCTGGCCAACTCGGCTTGTTGATGGTTGTGGTCAGCGTGGAACAGACCCCCAGTTCATCGGCCAATCCGATCTCCATGTCCGTAGTTCGGTTCATGCCGGACCCCGATTACGATCCCCTCGATTACATCGACGAAGAATAATGTCCCCTACGCCATGCAAAAATCGGATCGAAGCTCGGCCGAGGTGCTACCCGAAAAGGAAAGCGCTGGGCCACGCAGGCGCAAACCGAAGCGGCGCAGGTTTTTCGCTATTGGAAGTGATTCTGGCGTTGGCTCTCTCGGTCGTAATTATCGCGGCGATTGCTTATGCCGTTCACCTCTACATGCTGACGTTAACACGGCAGCAAGGCGACATCGAAAGAAAGCAGGTAGCCCGGAGCATCATCATGATGATCCACAACGACCTGAGAGGGGCGATCCAGTACAAACCTCAAGATTATTCCGGCCTGGAGAACCTGTACGAGTCACTCGTCCCCGACGTCCTGGCGATGGCGATGGGAGGTGAGGAAACCGAAGAAGGCGATGAGGAAGAAACAACCGATGAAGAGGGCGAAGAGGAACCCGTAGTCGACGAGGAGCTGGCCACCAGTAGACCAACCATGATCGGCAACAGCCGGGCAATCGTGATCGATGTCAGCCGGCTACCGCGAGTGGATGAATACAACCCCATGATTGCTCTCAATACGAATCAGCCGCAGCTCCCCTCTGACGTGAAAGCCGTCAACTATTTCTTTTCCGATCAACCATCGGAACAGGCGGATGACATTATTGACTCTCAGGGAGAGCAAGGTGGATTGTACCGTCGCCAAATTGACCGGGCAGTAGCCGCTTACTTGGGCGATACAGGCTTGGCAGAATCCCCCGACCAGTATTGCCAGCTGATCGCACCCGAAGTGGCTGCGATTTATTTCCGCTACTGGAACGGAGAGGGCTGGGAAGGGGAATGGAACAGCGACGATTACGGCGGGTTTCCCCTGGCAATCGAGGTAACCCTGCAGATGGACCCATTTCGGGCGACCAACCCGTCGCTGGCCAATGATGAAGATGAAATGGATTACTATCGCACAGTGATCCATTTGCCGGTTGCCGAACCTCCACCCGAGGAGGCCGAATAGTCATGCGTTATCGCCCGACAACCAAAATCCGAGCTGCCATTCGGCCACCGAGAAAACCGCTGCAGAGCCGACGCGGATCATTGCTCATCGTGGTCCTCGTCACGATCATCATGCTGTCCCTGGCAGCCTACACGTTCACCGTCCTGATGCAGACCGAGGAAGAAGCGGCCCGCTTAATGAGCCGTCGTGTCCAGTCAAAGTACCTCGTTGATTCGGGTGTCGACTTCACGCGACTGTTTCTCAGCTACGACAAGGATACGATCCGCGAAAAGGGTGGCACTTGGGACAACAGTAATCTGCGGGGAATCGCAGTTGCAGCCGATCCGAACAAAGAAGGCGTTATGGGGCGTTTCACTCTGATCACCTCGGCACTGGACGAGATGGGGGTTCCCGAGGGATTTCGCTACGGTCTGACCGATGAATCGACAAAACTGAATCTCAACATCCTGCCCTACCTCGATCTGATCCAGGAAAACGCCGGGCGGGACCTGTTGATGGGTTTGCCCAACATGGACGAGTCGATTGCCGACGCGATCATCGACTGGATCGATTCCGACGACGAGCAACGAGAATACGGCGCAGAAAGTGGATACTACTCCGGCCTCAGTCCGGCTTACCAGTGCAAGAACGGACCGATGGACAGCCTGGACGAGCTGCTACTGATCCGGGACATCACCCCGCAACTGCTATTTGGCTTGGATATCAACCGGAACGGAATTCTTGACCCGGAGGAAAACAATCAGGCCACCAGCCTCGATTCGGACATGTCTCTGGGCTGGGCGAACTACCTGACCTTGTATAGCAAAGAATCCAATTTGACAGCCGACGGTTTGGCGCGAATCAATCTCAACAGTCCGGACCTGGAACAACTTTACACCGATCTTCGCTCGGCCTTCAACGAAGAGTGGTCGCAGTTCATCATTATGTACCGCGTGAACGGCCCAGCCACACTGGAAGAAGATGAGGAAGCTCCCGAGAACAACCTGCTGGTGCCACTCGATTTCGATGCGCTCGAGGCAAACTACACCTTCAGGAACGCGTTGGAACTCGTCGATGCTTACACCACAGTTAAAGACCCAGAGTCATCCGGCGAAACGGTGATCATTAAATCACCTGTCCGGATGGCCAACCTCCCATTCACGCTCCCGAACCTGATGCGAAATATCACCACTTATGAAGGTGCGGAGATTCCCGGGCGAATCAATATCATGCAGGCGCCGCGAGTGGTCCTCGAGGGGATACCCGGCATGACCCCGGAAATCGTAGAAACCATCATTGAAAAGCGTGAATTTGAGCTGAATGACCCGGATGGCTCCGATTTAAACCGACAATTCGAAACCTGGTTGCTGGTTGAAGGCATTGTAGATTTAGTAACGATGGATTCGATTTACCCATTTGTTTGCACCGGAGGAGACGTTTATCGTGCCGAAATCGTCGGATATTTCGATGATTCGGTTGGTTCGTCGCGTGCAGAAGTCATACTGGATCATACGATTCCCGTGCCCCGCATCCTGTTTTGGCGTGACAAGAGCCACCTCGAAACGGGCTACAGTTTGGACATCCTGGGGATTGACCTGATTGAGTAAACCCGTCGCGAGCTGATATTGCCTGCCAGGATAAACGGTGACCCCATGGGTCAACCCTTGGCAACCACCGATTAAAAAACTAACGAGTTAGTTATGGCCAATTTGATTGCCCTGGAAATTAACGAAGAAGACATCCTTGTCGCTGCCGCGCGCAGCAGCGGGAAACGAGTTCAGTTTACCAAAATCCTTGAAGTCCCCCTGCCCGACGATGCGACTGAATCGGTAATGGCCGATCTATTGAAAAAAGCATTGGCAAACGAGGGAGTCCCGAGGGGAGATGCCTTGGTTGTCCTCGGGCGTCAACAGATTGAAATGCGTGAAATCTCGGTTCCGCCGGCTCCCGAAAGCGAACTGCCGGACATGGTTCGGTTTCAAGCACGCAGTGACTTCTCGGCATTCAATGAAGGCTGGAGCCTGGATTACGTCCCGTTCAAATGCCAGAACGATCAGCCGCAACGTGTTCTGGCGGGGGCCGTGTCACCCCAGTTAATGGAGCGATCCAAGGGATTGGTAGAAGAGGCCGGGCTGAAACTTTCCAAAATGGTGCTACGACCTTACAGTACCATTGAACTCGTTCGCAGCAGCTTAGCTGACGATCGCGCTCGGATGATCATCGACCCGAACGAAGAACAAATCGATTTAACCTTGGTGATCGGGTCGGAACTGATGGCCACGCGAACCGTGCGCACATCCAAAGATTACGAGTCCGCAGAAGTCGCTCAAAATTTAGCGGGCCAAATTCGTCGAACACTTGCCTCCACCGCCAATTTGCTGGAGGGCCAACCCGTGGTGGAGTTCCTCGTGATTGGCGCCGAGGACCGTTTATCCCACATGCAAAAGATGCTGGCCGAAAATTTCGAGCAGGGCGTCAGCTTCACCGACCCGTATCAGTCCATCCCTGGCATTTCCGCAGTCACGCAAGATTTACCCCCGCACCCCGAGCGTTTTGCGGCACTCTTGGGGGCCTTGTTGCGTGAGGCCTCTGGCCAAGATCACACAATCGATTTTATCCATCCTCGGCAACCGGTGATTAACCATGACAATCGTTCCCGGATCTACCTGTTTGGTGGTCTGGCCGCGGCGATGCTGATATGCATGGTAGTCGTGGGCTGGTGGCTCCTCAGTTCCCAGGATGCACGGATCGCCGAACTAAACAATGCATTAAGAGACATCAAAAAAACAAACGAAGGTGATCGAAATCAACCCGGTGTGGAACAGATCACGGGTGAGGTCAACTTGATTGACGAGTGGCAGACAAAAAATATCAATTGGCTGGACGAACTGTATGAATTCAGTCAGCGTTTCGAAACCCCCGATGATGCGATTGTCGACTCGATGACCCTGTCGGCCAACGAGAAGAACGTCGGCTTGAGTCTCAAAGGGCGGGTCGGCAGTATCGGCGTCGGCTCGGTATTGAAGACCAACTTGACCGCCCGACCTTATGTGGTCAGGGCAGGACGAACCGTTGAAGAGCCAGATGACAAAGATTACCCGATTAAATTTGAGAGTATGTTTGTCGAACTGGCCACCGATATCGACGCGACGATAGAAAAAATCAACCAGGCAGCTCGTGACAAAATGGAAGACCCAGCCGATCAACCGCTGGACGCCGACGCGCCGAATGAAGAAGCCGAGACCAATGCTCCCCCGGAAACCAAATAACATCTCTCTTGCTGAAACAACATGTTTAACAATCTTTCAAAACGCGAAAAAACGCTTGCCACGGTCGTGCTAGGTCTGTTGCCTGTGATCGTCCTTTTCATGGCCGGCATGTGGTTCAACAATGCCTATTTTGCCAACCAAGCGACGATCAACAGCCTCAACAAACAAATTACTGATCAGGAACGGAAACAAATCGATGCGATCCTGGCAAACCAGCGCCGTCTGTTCTATCGCGCCATGTCGATGCCAACCGATTTCAACAAAGCCAAAATTGATTACGAAGACTGGCTGGGGAATCTGGTGCGCGATGAGCTCAAGATGACCTTCCGCAATCTAAAACCACTGCCGGCTGAGCAAAAACGGTACACCGGCGGGCGGACGATGGAAACCGTGTTCGTTTCCCACCCTTACTCACTCCGTTTTGATTGCACTCTCGATCAGTTGACCCGCTTTTTACACGAGTTCAGCAAAGTCGATCTGCTGCAGAGAATCACTTCCGTTTCGATCACCCCCCGCGCGGCGGGCACGACGGGCGAGGACAAAAAAATTCGGACGGGAAAGCTATCGATTGAGATGAAGATTGACGTAATCTCTCTGGTTGATGCCGATGAAACACGTGATTTCGTAGTCGCCCAGCGGGAGCCGGAGCAAACGCTGGAATACTACAATGACCAGATTGTGACCCGCAATATCTTTGGCCCTGCGAATAACGTTCCAACCCTCTCTCTTTCGCGTAGCCGATCGGTCACAGCCGGTAGTGATATCGCTTTCACCCTTTCCGGCAGAGATGCCGACCGGGGAGACCAACTACAATTTGAGTTACTCGAGTCACCGATTGAGGATGCGAAGGTCTTGCAGACATCCAGTTCCTCGCGTTCGGCCAAATTCGAATGTCCCGCGCTTGAAGCGGGTGAGTACGGTCCCTTCAAAGTTCGTGTCACAGACAATGGGTACCCACCCAAATCTACCGAAGGTGAGTTTGTTCTCAATGTGCGCGAACGTCGCGTCTCAGCTCCACCGCCGAAGAAACCGGAATTCAAACACGCTGGGGAAACAGCAATCACAGGTATCGTCCAGGAGAAAACGGGCGATTGGAAAGTCTTCGTATGGATCAAGACACTGGGCAAAAAGTACCAACTCAAACAGGGTGAGTCGTTTGAACTCGACAAATCGGAATGGCTGGTCGCTACCATCACGCCCAAATCGGTTACCTTGCAACGGGATGATCGACTCATGACGTACGGTGTAGGTGATCTGCTGACCGAACCCACCACCACCGCGGCAGTTTCCACCGACGAAGAAGACACGGATAATCCCCGCCCCTGAACGAACGGTTTCCTTGCCGTGCCTGGCACGGCAAACGGGAATCATTTGAATTACCCCCTGCCGGGTAGGCCAACCCTACTCCGACGCAGATATCTCTTTTAACGGGCCACTATCTCGCGCCCCGCAAACTCCACGCTTCCCCCCCACCTTCACAAGGCGCGGGAAACTTTTCCAATTTTTCAGCTTATGACTATTGGATTTGGTTTATCGAAAATAGCGCTTCTGCCGAATAAAGAAGTACTTGATAAGACAATATCGAGTGTTCCCGCAACCAACAAACCTGGAATCGATCTGTTCAGATCGTCGGTCAATCACCGAACGATTTGACAGCCTGCCTGTGGGGCAGCAGAGATCGAGTGAATTGGCTTAAAGTGTGCCACTTCTTCCTGGCTGAGCGGGAGTCGCTCGGTTGACCCAAGGGATTCCCGGTGGAGTCTCGTTGACGGTTTCAGGCAGAGGACAGCTAAATGGCGTTCAAGCAGACAGTTTTACAGTCGATTCAACTCCAACGTTCTAACCGAATTGCCGCCCGGGCGTTGCCCTTGGCACTCCTGGCTTGGTGCTCGCTCCAACTGGCCACCCCGTCCCTCTCAGCACAAGGAATTTCTGCCTTAAACCAGACAACCTTTTCTCAAGGTGAACGGTTAACTGAGCGAACTCTGGAAAACAATTCTTTCCACTCGCCACCCAACCGTTCCGACACGTCGCTGCGCACCCTTACCCATCGACCTGCGGAACCGATTTCCGCCGAAGCGATTTGGCAGCCAGCTCAAAACCGAGACAACAGCACAGGCCCTACGGCAAGCAACGGCCAGTCGCTGGCGGCGTTGGCCATTCGTCCGGCTGGGCCTTCCAATCAACGAAATTATCAACTGCGAAACCTTTCCTACGAAGAATTCGAAACGAAATTGATCGGGATTTGGGGTAAACGGATCTCGGGCCAAGCGTTGGACTCCGATCGCACACTCAGAATCCATCTTCCCGCTACCAAGCAGTCACCCCACCAGACCATGGTTTTTGATCGCATGACCCGCTCTCTCACCTTTGAAGGGACTCCGGGGAACGTCTCTGGCTGGAATCGAACGATGGGTTACATCGATCGCCGCGAGAGTGGAACGGGAACCAACGCCTGCCGTCTGATCGACATGAATATGGCGGAACCCGAGCTGATCCAACAAGTGACCTACACTCTCAATGCTGTCCAGGACGCAGCGAGCCCCCAGGATAATGCAGCAAAACAGGACGATGTACGACGGGAAATCCAACTGCCACCCGGAACCGACCGGTTACAGCTACCCGAAATTGCGAAGCAGGACGAGGATGACATTGGCATTCTCAACAAAGTGAGGATCGAGGTGATACCGGAGTCGGGCCTGATTGTTCTCGTTGGAGAAGACGAAGATGTTGCCCGTGTCGAAAAGTTGATCAAGGAGATTATCCAAGTCACGGATACGGCCAAGCCGAATTTTGAGAAGATCCCTTTGAACAATCAGAAAAGCGAGACAGTTGCTGAATCGATCCAGGAAATTTTCGACAGCAATTTTGCCGATCAACTCGGCCCGGCCACCGTCACGCCGTTCGCAACGCCTAACAGCTTGTTCGTGGTCGGAACCGCCAAGAGTATCGAGGTGGTCAAGGAAATCATCCAGGCACTCGATGTGGAATCGGACGCAGACGTTGGCCCCGACTTTAAACGGTACCGTCTCCGCTACATCTCGGCCGTAGATGCGAAACAGAGAATCGACGAGTATTTTGGACAGGCCACCCAGAACGCCCTGGTCGAGCCACCGGAAACACTGCCGGTTTACACGATCGCCGATTATCGCAGTAACACACTGATCGTGAAGGCGAGCCAGCAACTACTTCAGCAAGTCGACCTATTGATCAAGGACCTCGACGTCGACGATTCCGGCGCCAAAAACCTGATCAAGATTTTCCCGATCCGAAACGTCTTGGCTCAAGATCTCCAGATCGTCCTGCAGGACGCCATCAACGGACAATTGCAAGGCCAGGGGACAGGATTCAACCCGGACCAGACAGCCCAACAGCAAAACCAACAAAACCAGGGACAGCAACAGAACACATTGAATCGATCTCAATTGCGTGCCGCGGCATTGGAAATGATGACCATCGACCGAAACGGTCAAAAAATCAATGGCGGCATCATGTTTGACGTGCGAATCACGACCAGCGCCAATGATAATTCACTGGTGGTCACCGGCCCAGCCAAGGCGATGCCACTGATTGAAGAGCTGATTACACAACTCGATCGGGTCCCGGATGCCGAGACCTTGATCAAGGTGTTCACCATTGTCAACGGCGATGCCCAATCCTTATTGGACATGCTTGAGTCCCTCTTTACCGCCAACCAGCAACAAGGTGGTGGTGGCGTCCAATCGGGTCAAAGCCTGAACACTCTGCCCCTGCAATCGTTATCTGCCAGTGACGGAAACAGTTTGGTCAATCTTCGTTTCGGCGTAGACACTCGAACCAATTCAATCGTGGCGACGGGCCCGGAAGGAGATCTGAATGTTGTCGAGGACTTACTGATTCGTCTGGACGAAGATGACATTGCCAACCGACGGGTGTCGGTCTACCGACTGAGCAACGCCCCGGTACTGGATGTCTCGGATGCCATCAATGCTTGGCTGGAAGAACGTGGCAGCCAGACGGACACCTTGGTCAACAATGTTCTATCCGAACGACGGGACGTCATCCTGGTACCCGAAGTGATCAGTAACAGCTTAATCGTGAGTGCACGGCCCGAGTATTACTACCAGGTCGAATCCATCATTCGCGCACTTGACCGGCGGCCACCGATGGTCAAGGTGAAAGTTTTAATCGCTCAAATCGACCTGAGTTATCTGGAAGAATTTGGCGTTCAGTGGGGAATCCAGGATAGCGTCCTCTGGACACCTAAAACCGCCAGTGACACGTTCCAGGGATTTGTCAACGACAGCACCGCTATTGGCCAGAGTTTTATAGGCGGCGACGTGGCTGCCGGACGGGACATTACCAGTCTCATGGGTCAGGCCCTCGGTAGTTTCGGCATGTCCAAATACCCTGACGGCGGTGGCGGTTTGGTCGTATCAGCTGGCAACAAATCGGTCGAATTGTTGATCCGCGCTCTTAAGAACAAGAACTGCGCCCGTGTCCTTAGCCGACCACACATCATGACCTTGGAAAACCTGCAAGGCCGGGTCCAAGTCGGTTCCCGAGTCCCCTATCAAACAGGACAGACGATTGCCAATAACGGGAGTGTCACCAACAACATCGAGTTCCAAGACGTCGGCGTGATCCTCGAAATCACCCCTCGCGTCACGCCCGACGGCATGATTGTGATGTTCGTCAACGCGACCAGTTCCAAGCTGGGGAGCCTGGCAGACGGTGCCCTCGGCGGCAGCGGCGACGACAGTTTAGCCGTCGCTTCCTTTGAACAGCGTCCGATCGACACCACGACCGCACAAACCGCCATCATGGCCAAATCGGGACAGACGGTGGTCTTTTCCGGACTGCTCCAGGAGACCAAGGAAGCGGATGAGGCAGGGATCCCCATCTTGGGTGACTTGCCGTACGTGGGCCCCTTGTTCAAATACACCAGAGACACATCCGACCGAAAAGAGCTGATGATCGTGATGACCCCGTACCTGGTTGACAATGATGAAGATATCGAGATGGCCAACCAGGATGAAGTCGACCGGATGCATTGGTGCTATTGTGATGTCGCTGAAATCTATGGCGACCTATCCTACGCCGACCGGGGGCATGTCTCGGGCAGAACCCAGATCATCTACCCCGACAGTGATCCGACCGGCAACAACCCCCAGTTCATCGAGGAAACCAAAAGGGGTGGCCAACCTTTGCAACCGATGACCGAAGCATCCCATCCCAAGGGCACCCATCAACCGGCTCGCCCCCTGCTGGCAAACCAGGCCAAGCCGTCCAACGGATGGCAAAATAACCGGGGGAGCCAACCACCCAAACGGGATTCCTCCCGGCCGATCGGCACCTATTTCGGTCGCACACCTCAGAACACAACATCCAATCCAAATCAATGAAACATTTATCGAACCACCGAGGATCGACGATTCTAAGTGTAGCCAGTAAATGTTGCGGGAACTTGGCACTGTCCA
>JAYZCF010000204.1:0-8958 GCA_036338455.1 Planctomycetota bacterium | reverse complement strand
CCAGATCCATATCCGGGCCCGCGGCGACCAGGTGTCGATCCGCTTGATCATCGATGGATTCGTCATGGACGTTTTTAACGGCTTGTTGTTCAATGGCTGTCGAACCAACCTCAACAACGCCAATGAGTTCCGCTGGTACACTTTGGCGGGTGATCTGCGAAACTACCGGGGACACCGGGCCCACCTGGAAATCATCGACCATGGAAACGGTTTCGCGGAAATTGACGAGGTCCGTTTCGGCAATCGCGGTCCGGCCGTCGCACCTGGGAGGTTATCGGCTCAATTAGCTGAAGATGCCCCGACCGATCTTCCCTCATTGGCCCGATCCTTGGCGGATTACTTCGTCGAGTCTGCCGTTCAGTGTGAAACCGATGGTGACAGTCGAGCTCTGGGTTTTCTGATGGAGAGGCGGTTGATCGAATTACCGTCGCCAGTGGCGGCCGCTCACCGAACCGCCAAAGACGACCCGGAAACCGATCTACTGGACCAATTTGACAATTATCGCAAACAGGCTTTAGCAGCTGCCGCAACAGCACCCGCCCCGCAATTCGCCGTCGCCATGATCGACGGCACCCCCGAGGACGAGTTCGTGTTTGTTCGCGGCAACCACAAGACACTCGGGCCCGTGGCGAACCGGCGCTTCCTCGAGGCGATTGAACCGGGGAAGACCTGGGAGGGCAATAATGATAGTAGTGGCCGCTTCGAATTGGCAGAGACAATTGCCAGCCCCGATAACCCCCTGACCGCGCGTGTGGCCGTTAACCGAGTCTGGCACCACATGCTGGGCCGGGGTATTGTCCCATCAGTCGACAATTTCGGAGTGCTGGGCCAAGCACCAAGTCACCCAGAGCTGCTTGATTACCTGGCCGCGGAGTTCGTTGCCGACCGCTGGTCGATCAAACGGCTGATCCGACGGATCGCCCTCTCGCAAACGTATCAAATGTCAAGCGAAATGGACGCCGCCGCCGAGGAACAGGACCCCTCCAACCGTTGGTTACACCGCGCACCGATCAAGCGTTTGCAAGGGGAATCCATTCGCGATGCCATCCTGGCTTGCACGGGCGAATTAAACACCTCCATGTATGGCCCATCCGTCCCCATTCATCTGACCTCCTTCATGAGCGGGCGGGGACGTCCTGGCAGGAACGGCCCATTGGATGGCAACGGACGCAGGAGCGTTTACATTGAGGTCCGCCGTAATTTCCTTTCGCCCATGATGCTCGCCTTTGATACGCCCATCCCGTTCAACACGATCGGCCGTCGCAATCAATCGAACGTTCCCGCTCAAGCCCTGATCCTGCTCAATGACCCGTTTGTCATTGATCAGGCACAAAAATGGGGTGAAAAACTAATCACCGTGAAGGGAACGATACCGGAGAAAATTTCGTCGATTTACCGCACGGCTCTCGGTCGTGAACCAACGGAACAAGAACTCCTGCAGAGCAAACAGTTCCTGCAACAACAGGCGAAAGAATTGGGCATTGACGCCAACGAAGCCATCTTGACGAATCCCCAGGTATGGGCCGACTTCTGCCACGTCATGTTCAATGTAAAAGAATTCATTTACCTCTACTAGCAATTGGTGCGACATGTCTCGTTCATCCCACTGCAATCAGTTTCGGCCCGCCGGCCAGACACGCCGCGAAATCCTTCGCAATGCGGCCTGTGGATTTGGCGCGGTGGCCCTTTCCTCGCTGATGGCGGACCCCAACTATGCTGGGCTCGCTCCTACCGACGAAGAGTTAGCGCCCAACTCGCTCAAGCCTCGCGAAAGTCACTTTGAAGCGAAGGTCAAGAGAGTCGTCTATCTCTACATGGACGGGGGACCCTCGCAAGTCGATACGTTTGACCCGAAACCGCGATTGGCCAAAGAAAATGGCCAACCGTTCAAAATGCAAATTGAACCGACACAATTCAATAACATTGGCAAGACATTGGCCAGTCCCTGGAAATTCCAATCGCACGGTGAGTGTGGAACACCCGTCAGTGAACTTTTCCCCAATATCGCAAAACATGTGGATGACATGGCCGTTATCCGGTCGATGTACAGCAACTTCTCAGAACACACCAATGCCAACTATTTCCTGCACACCGGCAATGGATTTCAGGGCCGGCCAAGCATGGGGGCCTGGATCGGCTACGGCCTCGGTTCTGAGTGCCAGGATCTGCCCGGGTTCATCGTGCTCAATGGAGGTTTGATCCCACCAGGGGGACTCGATTGTTTTAATAGCGGTTTCCTACCCGCCACCTTTCAAGGTTCTATTTTCAATGCGGGCGACACGCCCATCGCCAATATTCGCAGGCGAGAAAGAACAGAGAGATTGCAGAGGAACAAGCTGGACCTGTTGAAGCAGCTCGACACCACCGCACGAAACCACCGCGGTGCGACGGACCAGATTGAATCGGCTATTGCCAATTACGAGTTAGCCTACCGAATGCAGGGCTCAGTACCCGACCTGGCCAGCCTCGATGGAGAAACTGAGCAGACCCGTGAAATGTACGGGCTGAATGCCAAGACAAAAGGAACAGCGACATTCGGTCGACAATGCCTGGTTGCTCGGCGGTTGCTGGAACGTGGAGTCCGCTTTATCGAACTGACGTGCCCCGGGGTAGGCCATGACCGCTGGGACCAACATGGCAATCTGAAACAGGGGCACGAGGACAACGCTGGGGCGGTCGATCAGGGCATCGGCGCCCTGCTCACCGACCTGAAACAACGTGGGCTGTTTGAAGATACGCTGGTCGTCTGGTCAGGAGAATTTGGTCGCACGCCGTTTGCCCAAGGTACCAATGGCCGCGACCACAACCCGTTTGGCTTCAGCCTCTGGCTGGCGGGTGGGGGTATCAAAGGTGGCACGATTCTCGGAGCGACCGACGAATATGGCTACAAGGCAGTTGAAAACAAAGTCGAGATTCATGACTTACACGCTACCATGCTCCACCTTCTCGGAATGGACCACAAGCAATTGACCTATCGTTGGTCCGGTAGAGATATGCGACTGACCGACGTCCACGGCAAGCTGATTCCGCAAATCCTGGCGTGATCGATGAAGGAACCTGGCAACTCGATCACGACACTTGGAATTTTGGGGATTCCGTATGATGCAGACTCCTCCTTTCTGACGGGCTGCCGCAAGGCCCCCTCAGCCATTCGCGCCGCCATCGCCTGCCCTTCCGGCAACTGGGTAGCAGAAAACGGTCTCGACCTGCAGGATCATCCGCACATCCACGACCTCGGCAATGTCGATTTTTCAGGTTCGGCCGACCCACGCACCAGTATTGAAGCGGCCGTCCAACTCGCCTTGCGACAAGACCGCGCAACCCTCTCACTGGGAGGTGACCATTCGGTTACCTACCCCATACTGAGGGCCTACGCCAGTCATTTCGGACCGATCAACGTGCTACAACTCGACGCACATCCCGACCTTTACGATGCACTGGACGGTAATCGCTATTCACACGCCTGCCCGTTTGCGAGGGCACACGAAGAGGGTCTGATCGAACGGCATGTTCAAATCGGGGTTCGCACGTTGACACCGCACCAACAGACCCAGGCCAACCGCTTCGGTGTTGAGATCCTGCCGATGGCTACCCAGTCGCTCATCAAACCTCTCGACTTCAACGGCCCCACCTATCTGACCTTAGACCTGGACGTTCTCGATCCGGCATTTGCCCCCGGAGTCAGCCATTATGAACCGGGGGGCATGTCCGTACGCGACGTGCTGACGATCATACAAAGCCTCAAAACGCTGATCGGTGCAGATATCGTAGAGCTGAACCCCGATCGCGATATCCAGGAAATAACGGCTCGCGTCGCGGCTAAGTTTATGAAAGAGATCGCGGCCAAAATGTTGGAGGAAGGCTGATCTCTGATTGAGCGTCAAGGCGCAACGGGTCACAACGCCCCTTCTGGACGGGCAACCTCGTCGAGCACTTGAAAATAATCTGGAAAGGTCTTTGCCACACAACCGGGATTCAGGATCCGGATGCCAGAACGCTTAAGACCAGCCAATGCAAAACTCATCGCCATACGATGGTCGTTGTACGTCTCAATCGATGCTGAATCGATGTCGGCGGGAGGAAAAATCACCAGCCCATCTTCAGACTCCTCAACCACCGCCCCGAGTTTTCTTAATTCGATTGCCAGGTTCCCAACCCGATCGGTTTCCTTAACTCGGTTATGGGCAATACCCCGAATCCGGGTCGGCCCCTGCACAAACAAAGCCACTATCGCCAGTGTCTGTGCCGTGTCACTAAAATCGGCCATATCGATGTTGATCCCCCTGCAGGCCGGACCCCTGACCGAAATTCCGTTTGCCCGATAATCAACCTGACACCCCATGGAGCTCAGCGCTTCGAGGAACCTTATATCGCCCTGCAGCGAATCTCGATTCAAGCCAACCGCCTGCACGACTCCCCCACAAATCGCGGCCGCTGCCCAAAAATAACTGGCGGCCGAAGCGTCGGGTTCAACCAAGTAATTACAAGGTTTGTATTTCTGATCTGCAGCAACCTCCGCCTCGCCATGCTCTCTTAATTGGACGTCGACGCCAAAGGCTTCCATGACGCGGCAAGTCATTTCTACGTAAGGCCAGGAAACGCACGGCTGAGAAATCGCGATTCGCAATCCATTGCGACTCAACGGCGCGCCCAGTAACAATCCACTCAGGTACTGACTGGAAACATCGCCGGCAATCACAGTCTCTCGTTGCACAACGCGCCCCGAATCGATCCTGACGGGTGGGCATCCACCAGCCGACTCCGATTCGATGTGGACCCCGAGTCTTTTCAACGCATCGACCAGCGGACCTACTGGACGTTCACGCATACGGGGTATGCCATCTAAACGATAGACACCACCGGCGAGCGCCAGAGCCGCAGTGAGGAAACGGATCGTCGTACCGCTGTTTTCGACGAACAGCTCAGCGTTGGGGTGCGGGATCTCCCCGCCACATCCGTGAACTTGCAAGGTTCGACCAGCGTCGGTCGTCTGAACATCGATACCGAGCTTTCTCAGAGATTCTACCATCACTCGGGTATCGTCACTGACCAACGCCCCGCTCAACTCCGACAGACCGTCAGCCAGCGCTGCGCACAATAATGCGCGATTAGTCAAGCTCTTCGATCCGGGAAGATTGACCGAGGCATCGAGGGAGCCGAAAACTGGTTGAATTTCGATCAACTGATCCTCCCGGTAAAGACTCAACAAACCCATCCAAAGGTCGTACCGAAAAACTGGACAGGCAAACAGGGCACCCTTGCTGTTCATTCCTGCTGGACCTCGCCGGCAGGCTAACCACTCCATACTAACTTACCGCCGGCCCTCGCGAAAATGCCCGCTAATTGCCTTGCCTTTTCCCCGCGCTAATCACTCCGGCAATAGACAATTGCGAACGATCCCTAACAGACTTATACTCGATCGACAAATCATGGCGTTAAGAAACAATGGCCGGTGGCCGTTTGCCAAAAATCTACAGCAAAACCGAACCTTTGAATGGGTTAATGGACCCTGCTCAGGAGGAATGAATGGACAATTCGAATCAACCAGAACAAACTTGGGACCGCCGTCGGTTTCTGAGCACGTCGGCCGCCGCACTTGCGGGAACGGCTGTCTTGCCTATTTTCCCTGCCACGTCATTCGGCCATGGGCCCGCCCGAGCCCTCCCTTTCAAGATTTCACTGGCCGAGTGGTCCCTGCACCGGACGCTTCGCAGCAAGAAGATCTCAAATCTTGACTTCCCGCAGGTTTCGCGGGAAGAATTCGGGATCGACGCGATCGAATATGTTAACCAGTTCTTCAAAACCGAGGTCGACGACCCGAAGTACATGGACCAGCTGAAACAGCGCTGTTCGGACCACGGTGTCCGCTCGCTGCTGATCATGGTCGATGGCGAAGGGAAATTGGGGGATCCGAACGAAAAGAACCGGATGAAAGCAGTCGAAAACCACCGCCGCTGGTTGCGGGCTGCCCAGGAACTCGGTTGTCACTCGATTCGCGTCAATGCCGGGTCCCAGGGGAGCTACGAGGAACAGGTCAAACTGGCGGCCGACGGCCTCAGCCGCCTGAGTGAAATGGCGACCGAATACTGCCAAAATGTCATTGTCGAGAACCATGGCGGCCTCTCATCCAACGGCGCCTGGCTGGCCGAAGTGATCGAGACCGTGAATATGAAGAATTGTGGGACACTACCCGATTTCGGCAATTTCAAGCTCTCCAAAGATGAATGGTACGACCGATACAAGGGGGTCAAAGAGCTGATGCCGTACGCCAAGGCGGTCAGCGCTAAAAGTCATCAATTTGATGACGAAGGGAACGAGAAGGCGACCGATTACTTCCAGATGATGAAAATCGTGCTCGATGCGGGCTACCGGGGGTATGTCGGGATTGAGTTCGAAGGGGGTGGTGGTGAATACGAAGGGGTTCACGCCACGAAGAAGCTACTGGAGCGTTGCCAGGAGGAATTTGCCCATATGACCCGGTCCGGGTCGTCCGGGCGACGCCGCTGGCTGCCGAGACTGAGGAATCACCTCAACCGGTAACCGGCAGGGAAACGGTTCTGGGCAGACGGCCAAAATTGCGACCCGTGAAAAAAGATCTTTTTTTCGGTTGGCAAGAATGAGGTTTACCCGGCTTACCAAATCTGTAAAAAGAGGGCTCGATCCGACCAAGATCGGACTTTTTTTCATGTTTTGTCATCGCGATTACCAGAATGGCTAAAGAAAGACACTTAGGTTTTGCAACTACGCCGCCTGCTTAATTGTTGTGCATGAATTCGATGCACAAGAAACATGCAGGCGAGCACTCTTTATTTGCAAAATGCCAGATTTGACGTAAGTGCTTGCAAATTATTGATATTACAACGACGACTTGCCGGCACTTCCATCATGGGGGCAAAAGGCATCGGTGGGACACAGACAGATGTCAGCCGAGCCGGATCCAAGCTTTATTTTGCTTCCCTGAAAGGAGTCATTCATGAACGAGACAATGGTTCAACAAGAAGGTTTCGCTGCCCGCTGTCAAAAGGTTCTCCAAGTTGCCAAGGAACTCTTCCAAGGTAAACCGGACTGGGTTACGTTTTTCCGAGAAACCCTGGGGGTCAGTGGGGCTGCCCGCAGCGTCTTCCCAACCCAGGCCGAATACGTGATGTTCGAGAAGTCGAACGAATACGTCGAGATCCAGAATATGGTCCTGGCCCTGCGAAACAGGAAGATGTCCGGGGGTGGCGCGAATGAGCCGACCAAGGTGATCACCGTCCGATTGCCTGAAAGCTTGCACGAAGCTCTCAAGGCGGAAGCAAGCGATCACAATACCAGCATGAACAAGCTCTGCATCTCGAAGCTATTACAAGTGCTTATCGATAACCCGAACCAGGCTGCCCCGGTCCGAGCGGCCGCCGCCGCCATGGCTGCTAAGCCGATGTCACCGGCCATGCCCCAGTCGAATATGCCGTCGGCCCCCAATTTCAGGTCGACTTTCCATACCCCGACCAATCCGGCCATGGCACCCAATACGAATAAATTCGGCCAGTAGGCAAGCCAATCTTCCCGGCATGAAATGGAGTTTTCAGGAAACACCGGGAAATATCATGAATGGATCTTGTTGAACCCAAAGTGCCGATCAAGGATGGTTGGCACTTTGTTTTCAAACCGATCCTGTTGAGTGAAATTTGTCCAGTTCCGACCAGGTGTGGGATGTCATTGTCATCGGCGGGGGTGCCGCCGGGCTGATGGCAGCATTCAGCGCAGCGGAGCGCGGCCGCCAGGTCCTGTTGCTGGAAAAAAACCGAAAGCTCGGTGTTAAGATATTGATGTCCGGGGGAACCCGCTGCAATATCACGCACGACTGCGGACCGAAAGAGATCGCCACGGCCATCGGCGAACAAGGGAGGTTTCTGTACCCGGCACTCGGTGCCTTGCCACCCGACCAGGTCGTCAGCTTGATTGAAAGTTGTGGCGTACCTACCAAGATCGAAACGACGGGAAAGATCTTCCCGGCCAGCGACCGCGCCATCGACGTGCGCGACGCCCTGGTCTCACTGGCGGAATCGGCCGGTGCCGAAATCCGGACCCTGCAACCGGTCACCCACATCGCCCGTGAGAGCGACGCCTTTCTCGTGCATACGGAGCTGGTCAATTTCCGCGCCCGTCGCTTGATCCTGACAACGGGTGGCCTGTCTTACCCCGGTTGTGGTACCACCGGTGACGGTTATCCATGGGCAGCTTCACTGGGACATACACTCATCCCCACGGTCGCTGCCTTGACCCCTATCCGCACGACCGATCCCGGACCGAAACAACTGAGCGGCATGACGCTGCCTTGTACCGGCGTGACGGTCGTCGACCCGGGCGACCAACCGCCGAAAGTGATCGCCCGCCAACAAGGTTCAATCCTGTTTACCCATTTTGGATTCTCAGGACCGGCCATCATGAATGTCAGCCGCGCGGTCAACCGGCACGATTCACCCGCACGACTGTTGTTGAATCTCGATTTTGTTTGTCGGGAATCGAACGAGCATTTTCAATCCCGTTTTCGAAATCTCCTGGAGACCCAAGGGAGATCCAGTATCGCCAACCTGACCATTGACGACGTCCCCCGGCGCCTGCTGCGTTACCTGCTGGATCGCGCTGAGATCCCTTCGGAAACCCGCGCCGCCGAACTGAATCGCGACCAGGCCAACCGGCTAGTCCGGGAATTGAAATGCGCTTCCTTCCCGATCAGTGGAACCCTCGGGTTTGAGAAAGCAGAAGTGACCGCCGGCGGAATCAGCCTGAAAGAGATCGATTCCAGGACGATGGAGAGCAAGACCTGCCCCGGTCTGTTCCTGGCTGGCGAAGTGATCGACATCGACGGACCGATCGGTGGCTACAATGTCCAGGCCGCCTTCAGCACGGGCTGGCTGGCTGGCCAGAACGCATGAAACTGTCTGCCCTGCTGAAATGGGTGCCAAGCCTTTACGA
>JAYZCF010000203.1:0-4596 GCA_036338455.1 Planctomycetota bacterium | reverse complement strand
TTCACTCGTGATGCGATTCGACAGTGCCCCGATCAGTCGTGACAATCGGCCTGAGGTCATTCAGGCCGTCAATCGTACAATTGTCTACCATCACAAAGTGGACCTAACGGGAATGGTCATCCAAGCCATGAACCCGGCATCCGCGGCCAATCAGTAAGCCGACCTCTCATGATTCGAAATCCGACCGCCACTTTGTGGCGGTTTTTTTATGCGCTGCTGATTCTATCCCTCGCCTTGCCCCGACGACCTCTCTGGCTATCGTTTCAACGGATGGGTTCCAGCCAGGCTTCGCACCGGCCCTGGCAATGATCCCGTAGGTCGACAGCCTGCGACTGAAGGGCATGAGGAGATTTTGGACGGGTAGCAAATGAACATCCTCGTTTTTGTGAATTACGCCCGGTCCTTTGGGCAGGTTACCGAGCTGCCGGCCAGTGTCATGATCGCGACACAGCAACGGATGTTTGCCCGTAGATCTGTGCAGCAACGTCTGGCCGATGTCGATCTTCTCAACGCGATGTATGAAAGGACCCGCCGGGAGAGACAGCTTTCAGGGGATCGGCTTGTCTTGTGAACCGGTTCAAATTCTGTGGAATTGGGGGGAATTGTGGCAAGAATCAGGACGCAAACGTCTGTTAGCGGTTGGCCGAGGAAAAAACGGGAAACCAAAATGGTAGTCAGGCCAGATAGGCGGTTACCCTTTTTGCATGTATACGGATAAAATCTCGATTGTCGAAACAAGAGATCACCGTTTTCCCAATACGATTCATCACTGATTATGTCGCTCTCGGACACCTTCCAGCAGAACAGGCCGGCCCTGTCGTTTGAGTTTTTTCCACCCAAGACCGCGCAGGGTGAAGTGAACCTTTATCGCCATGTTGCACGACTGATGGAGTCCGGTCCGGATTTTGTGACCTGTACCTATGGGGCGGGTGGTTCGACGCGCGATAAAACGATGGACATTGTCAGCCATATCAAGCAGCAGTTTGAGATCCCGGTCGCTTCTCACCTCACACTTGTTGACAGCACCGTGAGCCAACTAGAAGAGTACCTACAGTTGGCGACCGAGCGAGGGGTCGATTACTTGGTTGCTTTGCGAGGAGATCCGCCCAAGGGGGTCGAGCAGTTCGTCCCGGTTGAGGGCGGCTTGCGTTATGCCAATGAGCTGGTTGAGTTGATCCGGCAACAATACCCACAATTTGGTATCGCCGTGGCCGGTTACCCGGAAGTTCACCGCGAAGCCCCGAGCGCCGAAGAGGATTTGATCAACCTTAAGCGGAAAGTGGATGCCGGGGCTGACGTTATTGTCACTCAGTTATTCTACCAGAATGAAGACTTCTTTCGTTTTTGTGATCGTTGCCGGGCAATCGGGATTGAGGTGCCGATCGTTGCCGGTTTGTTGCCCGTCACCAGCCTGAACCAGATCCAACGGATTGCTGGATTGTGTGGTGCCAAGTTGCCCCAGCCGTTTATTGACCGTCTCGCACAGAACGACGATCCCCAATGGCAATTCGAAGTTGGGATTGAGCAAGCGGTTGAACAGACTCGTTCTTTACTGGAAGAAGGGGTCGCTGGGTTGCATTTTTATGTGCTCAATCGAAGTGATGCAACGCATTCCATTCTTGAAGCGGTAGATATCGCGTCGACAAGAACGAGTTGAAGGCTCAGCCGCGCCGATCGCTTGGTGGATCAGGGAGCGGTTTCCCAATACAATGCTAAGCACCCTCCATTATGCGTGGCGGCCAGCCTGTTTGGACGGACTCTATTTGTTTGCGAAAGAAAAATAATGGACCGACTCGTTTTCCCCTCTTTCTTGCTGATTTGCCTGTTCTTTAGGCTGTTCGTTTGTGAATCGGACGGCCAAGACTTTGCCAATGACATTGTAGATCGGGCCAGAACACCAACGCAGTCCGAGCCACAGGAACCAATGGCCGCCCCGCAGGCGAATACGGCGCAACAGGACCCGGACCAGCGTGCCCGGGTTGTGAAAGCCGTGCTCAACGAAATGAACGAATTGATCCCGGGTGAATATCCGGCAGATTCTCCCCAGCAGCAGCAACTGATGGAACTGGCGAGTGCATTTGTTCAGCTGGATGCCGCGGCGGTCGATGCAGCAACCAAGAAGTTGGCCGAACTGGACCCGAATTTGCCACCTCAAGGTCTGTTGCTGGCAGGGGCCAATTTTACGGTCAGCAATGCGGCCGGTGGTCGTGCGATGCTGGAGCGCGCGGCGATCGAATATCCGGAACATCCCGCGATCTCCCTCGCCTTCAGCCGTCTTGCCCTGAGCCAGGGTCGTTTGAGTGATGCCCTGGCATTGGTGGAAAAGTCGGTCCGACAGATGAAAACATACCAGTTGTCACCGGTGGCCGCGCGTCACTATCAACTGGAAACGATCGACGCCCAGCAGATCATTGCCCAGCGACAAAATCGTCTGCAAGATGCCCTCGCGCTGGTCCAGCAGTGGGAGCAACTGGCGGCCAACAGCCCCAAAATGCTATTAGCCCGTGCGGAAATTGAGTTTCTCAAGGGGAATATCGAACCAAGTCAGAATTACCTGAGGAAATTTCGGGCTGTCGTTCCGGATAGTCGGCCCACCGAGTTGGTATTGGCAAACTGGTTTCGGCAAAAGGGAGATGACGCCGGGACGGAGCAATGGATCAAGGCAGCTGCTGCCAATTATCCGGATAACCCGGTGGTTCAAATGGAGTTGGGAAGCTGGTCGATGAGCCAGGGAGATTTTGAGACGGCCCAAAAGGCAATTGGCGCTGCGGAGGCCAAGCAGGGCGAGAAACCGGCAACGGACCTGATGAAAGCGAGGATCGCTTTTGCCCAGGGTGATTATCCCCAAGCCGAGTCGATGTTTGCTGAACTTTATCTGCAGCAACCTGCCAGTTTTGATATTTCTAATATGTATGTTCTTTCCCTGGCGGAGAACGAGGACGTTTCTAAAAAGCAGTTAGCCGTTCAGTTAGCGCAACGAAATTTGCAAGGTCTGCCCAACAATCAAATTGCACAGGCCGCCTTGGGCTGGTCCCTATTCAAGAGTGGCAACAGCAAGGATGCCAAGACGCTTTTCGCGCGGGTAACGCGGATGCAGCGTTTGCCTCCGGAGATTGCCTACTACGTGGCCATGATTCTGGAGCAGGAAGGGAAGCGAGATCAGGCGAAACAGCTCTTGCAATCGGCACTCCAATCCAAGGGTTTGTTTCTCTACCGCGGCCAAGCCAAGCAGATGTTGGAAAGGTTCGGGACTCCGCCGCCGGCTGAGGATCCGGGACGGTAAGGGCTCCGGAACGGTAGGGGAACTGGTGGTTTACCCTCAGTTGGCCAGGTGATCGGTTGCCAGTTGCTTCAATCGCTTGACCATGGAAAACAATCCATTTCGTCGCTGCGGGCTGAGATGCTGATTGAGCCCGAGTTGCTCAAACAGTTTGACGGGGTCTGATTTGAGGATTTCGGTTGCTGGCTTGCCGTCGTAATGGGCCAAGAGGATGACGATTAGGCCTTTGACGATAATCGAATCGCTGTCGGCCTGGATCTGGACCTGTCGCGACTCACCCGAGTCGACGTGGGCGATCAGCCAGACCGTACTCATGCAGCCTTGGACCAGGTGTTCCTCGGTCTGTAACGCTCCGTCCAATGCAGGCAATTCACGTCCCAGATCGATGATGTAGTCATACCGTTCGTCCCAGTCTTCCATCTCTTGGAATTCTTGGAGCAGTTCATCGACAGTGGGTGGAAATTCGGCCATGGTTTACTTTTTCAGGTGTAGCATCGGGGACAAACGGGTTGATTCTAACCGGGTAGACCGGATAGCCCAACTGTCTCGGCCGAGAATTACGCGCGCTCGATTTTAACGAAAGATGTAACCGCCGGGCACGGGTGATTGGCAACCCGTCTCACGGAAAAGAGTCAGTTGCCAAGCAGGCTGAAATTGTCGGTCGGTCGAACGGCCGGAAACGGGCCGTTCCAGTAGACGGGTGGAGCCGGGGAGAGAGGGGATAAGAGGTCGCTATCAGACGGTCTTCCCGGAGTTCGTGGGGGCAGGCGGCGCAGGTTGAGCGTGGAGCGGGAAGGCGCCTGCCGAGAGGGAGCTCGCGGCGCGGCTGCGAGCGGGTTCGGATAGGGCAATCGGTTCAAGGTCAGGGGGGGACCGGGTGCGATCAACTCCGTCTCAGCCGGTTGCGGAGCCGGTGTGGGTACACCTTCTCCAGGAAGGACTGATTCTGGTAGGTAACCGGGTGCGGGGAGTGCGGGAGTCGGTGCCGGTTGGTATACGGGCTGGATAAACCCGCCATCGACGCAAAGGGCATAGACGATCGACTTGCATTGACCCAGTAGTTGATAAATGCAATCCAGGCACTGAGGATCAATCGGCCGTTCCAAACCGTAGGCCGCTCGCAGTTGAGCCTGGTAGATCAATGCTTCCATGTCACAGACGGCTTGATTGATACTGCTGATCTCTCTCCGCCAGTCACAGTTGATCTGGAATCGGGCCTGGCGATTGATTTGCCGGGCATACGATTTAAGCCAGACCGTGCGAACGACCAATGGGCCATAGACGGATGAGCGACGCAACTGCTGAGTGAATTCTGA
>JAYZCF010000202.1:0-4876 GCA_036338455.1 Planctomycetota bacterium | reverse complement strand
CCATGACATGAATACAGCCCGTAAGGTTGCGGATCGTTTAGTCATGTTGATGCCCCTCAATCGGATTGCTCCGGGAGAATCCCAAATCATTTTTGATGGCACACCTGCGGAACTGGACTCCACGAGGGATCGGCGAGTCAGGCAGTTTGTCAATGGCGAGGCAGGCGAGCGATTGATGGAAATGCGGGGCGAAAACCCAGCCGGGGCGACCCAAGGCAGTCATGGAAGCCCGTCATAACACTTAAGCGGATTTGATAATCATGGACGAGAAGATTCTTCAGCTGCGCGTCGGCCTATTTGTCTTATTGGCGGTTATGATCCTGCTGTTCCTGGTCTACATCAACAGTGACGTTTTGAAGGGGCAGTACACCCTGTACTTGAAGACGATCTCAGCACCAGGTGTGAGCACCAACACACCCATCCGTAAGAATGGGGTCCTGATTGGGCGCGTTCAGGACGTGATCAGTGGCGAAGAGGACGTGACGGTCGTATTGAATATTTATGACGAGGTGAAGGTCTATTCGAACGAAGTGGCCTCGATAGGGATGGATTCATTTCTGGGAGACGCGGTGGTGGAAATCCTGCCTTTGCCCAAGAAGGAAAGGGGGGAGCCACTCCAACCGGACCAGGAATTAACGCGTGTTTCGGTCAAACGGAATCCATTAGAGGTCTTGGATGTCGCCCTGAATCTGGAAAACAAGATCTGGGACACTCTCGATGCCATCGAACAGGGCGGTCAAGCCGTTACCAACTTTTCGCTCAAGCTCGACACCATGATGGGGGAAAAGGGGGGCGACTTGCAAGAAGCGGTGCAGCAATTCACGCTGGCTAACCAGCGGGTGCAAGCAGCCTCGGAAAGCCTGGAAGCGTTCTTTACCGAGCTGAATGGCTACGTGGATGATGAGCAGGTCCAAGCTGATATTAAGAAGACCATTTCTCAGTTGCCAGCCATTACCAACAGTATCGTGTCGACAATGGATGCCACCAAGCAGACTATCAATCAGGTGGGTGACAGTGCCAACGAGCGGCTGAATGAGTTGCGGCCGCTGACCGTGCAACTGGGAGAGCAAGGGCCGCAGATTGTTGATCAGATCAGCGAGAGGATCAAAAACCTCGATGCTCTTTTCGCTGGCATTGAAGACGCAGCCCAGACATTGAAGAACCTGCGGACATCCAAAGGGACTGTTGGCAAATTGCTCAATGATCCGGCCCTCTACAACGAAGCGCTTCGGACGATGGAGAATGCTCGTGTGATCAGTACAAAAATCGAACCCCTGGTTAATGACCTGAGAATGTTCGCCGATTCGATCGCACGGGATCCAGGTCAGCTGGGTGTGCGAGGTGCCATCAGCAACAAGGGCCAGGCGCCCAAGACGGGCTACAAGGGGATTGTCAACTCGAATGAATGCCGGGAGTAAAGGGCCATGCGGGCTCCTCTTTCCCTGATCACCCAGTGGACAGCCGCTCCCGAATTCGTCTGCCCGGTGCCGCCCCCGGCCTACCGATTTCTGCTGGTTCTGCTAAAAACGTAGCTCTCCACTGCGCAGCAAAACCGAGCTTTCTGATTTCCGGATAAATGCCATGAGCAATGAAAATTCCAAGATTGTCTACACATTTACCGACGAAGCGCCCGCCCTTGCTACCCGCTCCCTATTGCCGATCGTCGAGGCGTTTGCCGCGGCCGCGGGTGTTGTGATCGAGACTCGAGACATTTCACTGGCGGGCAGGATCATCGCTAATTTCCCCGATTGCTTGCGGGACGAACAACGTATCAACGACGCTCTGGCGGAGCTGGGGGAATTAGCCAAGCAGCCGGAAGCCAATATTATTAAGCTGCCGAATATCAGCGCGTCGATCCCGCAGCTCAAAGAAGCTATCAAAGAGCTTCAGGCGGATGGTTATGATGTGCCGAATTACCCGGATGAGCCAGCCAGCACGGAAGAACAGGAGATCAAGGCGCGTTACGATCGGGTAAAAGGGAGTGCAGTTAACCCCGTCTTGCGCGAAGGAAACTCCGACCGCCGGGCGCCGGCGGCCGTCAAGGAGTATGCCCGCAACCACCCTCACTCGATGGGCCCCTGGACGGCCGACTCCCAATCTCATGTGGTCCACATGAGCGACGGCGATTTTTTCTCCAATGAACAATCGGTCACGATCGATTCGCCTGGCCACCTGGATATCCAGTTGGCCGGCCGTGACGGCGAGGTCTTGGATCTCAAAAAAGGTATCCCGGTATTAGCCGGGGAGGTGGTCGACGCGACGATGATGAGTTGCCGGGCGCTGGATGAGTTTCTGGCCGAACAGATCCGCCTTGCCAAGGAGCAGGGGGTCCTGTTTTCCCTGCACCTCAAAGCCACGATGATGAAGGTCTCCGACCCGATTATTTTCGGGCACGCCGTGAAAGCGTATTTCGCGGATCTGTTCGAAAACCACGGCGAGTTGCTGGATCGCTTGGGGGTCAATCCGAACAATGGTCTGGGGAACGTCTTGGCGGCCATCGCGACGTTGCCGACCGAGCAGCGAACGGCTCTCGAGGCCGAAATTGCCGCGGCTTACGAAAACGGACCTGCCTTGGCGATGGTCGATTCGGACCAAGGCATTACCAATTTACACGTGCCGAGCGATGTGATTATTGACGCCTCGATGCCCGCCATGATTCGAAGTTCCGGCCAGATGTGGAATGCGGCCGGTCAACAACAGGACACCAAGGCCGTCATTCCAGACAGCAGTTACGCGGACGTTTACCAGGTGACGATCGACTTCTGCAAGGAACATGGTGCTTTGGATCCCGCCACGATGGGAACCGTACCCAATGTCGGACTCATGGCACAGAAGGCCGAGGAATACGGGTCCCATGATAAGACGTTCGAGATTCCCAAGAGCGGGACGGTACGGGTCACAGATGAGACGGGGCGTACTCTCTTGGAACATTCGGTCGAGCAGGGCGATATCTGGCGTATGTGTCAGGTCAAGGACGCCCCGATACGCGACTGGGTCAAACTGGCCGTTGGCCGGGCGCGGGCCACCGGTGCCCCCGCCGTTTTTTGGTTAAATCAACAGCGTCCGCATGATCGCGAGTTGATCCAGAAGGTAGAAATCTACTTGCAGGATCATGATACCGAGGGATTGCAGATTGAAATCATGTCACCCCGAGACGCGACCCGCTTTACGCTGGAGCGAATCCGGAAGGGGCTGGACACCATTTCCGTAACAGGCAATGTGTTGCGAGATTACTTGACCGATCTGTTTCCCATTCTCGAATTGGGAACCAGCGCAAAGATGTTGTCGATCGTGCCATTGATGAATGGCGGGGGATTGTTTGAGACAGGCGCGGGCGGTTCAGCACCCAAACACGTCCAACAGTTCAACCGGGAAAATCATTTGCGCTGGAACTCTCTTGGTGAATTTCTGGCCCTTGCTGTTTCCCTCGAGTTTCTCGGCGAGAAAACGGGTAACGAGATGGCCAAAGTTTTGGGTGAAACGTTGGATCAGGCCACCGGGAAATACCTTGAGCACGACCGGTCACCTTCGCGCAAAGTGGGTGAGCTTGACAATCGTGGTAGTCATTTTTATCTGGCCCTATACTGGGCGCGAGCGCTGGCCGAATCACTCCAAGACCCTGGCCAGCGCGAACCTTTTGCGGTGCTGGCAAATACTTTGACAGAAAATGAATCGAAGATTTTGGAAGAACTCAATGAGGTACAAGGCGAGGCGATTGACATCGGCGGTTATTATTTTCCGGATCCCGACAAGGCGACCCGGGCGATGCGCCCCAGTTCGACCTTGAATGAGGCGATCGACCACCTAGCCGGCCAGCCTGGGTAAGGGTTATTGCTGAACGAGAACCTGCAATATTGGCCAGATATAAAAAAAGCCATGCCGAAAATTCGACATGGCTTTCCGTTCCTCATCACGACAGAACTTACTTCTTCACGACTAAAAATCGGGAACCGAACTCGGTTCTTACCAGCATCAGGATGCCCCTATTGAGATCCGAGCTGCCCAAAGATCGATGGAAATCGGCTGGTGAATCAATTTCCGAATGTTGTATCTTGGCGATGATCATCCCCGTTCTCAGACCCGAGGCGGCCGCAGGGCTGTCAGACTGAACACCGGTGATCACGACACCTTGCTGGTTGGACAGATTCAATCGCTTCGCGATATCGGAATCCATCGATTCAACCTGCAAACCGAGACCGCCGTAGGCAGTTGGTTCAGTCTGACTGCCCGTCGAAGGGCCAGCCCTGTTGACCTGGCCATCTTTTGCGTAACGCGCCACGTACTCGAGCTGGAGCCGTTTCTTGTCACGCAAAACAACCAAGTTGTACCGTTGCCCAATGTCACTGCGCTCTACCAGCATCTGCAACGAGTGGGTCGAGTTTACTTTTTGGCCTGCAAACTCAAGGAGAATGTCACCTTCCTGGATCCCCGACGCCTGCGCGGGGGACCCCGGTAGGACTTGAGTGATTAGCAGGCCCGTTCGAGGTGGAATCTGGAACTGGTCTGCCAGTGTTTGTGTGACTGCCTGAATGCCAACGCCCAAGAAGGCGCGTTGGACGATTCCATCATCGAACAGCTCGTCTGCTACCCATTTGGCGAGGTTGATTGGTACGGCAAATCCGACACCGTCATTGCCACCGTTGCGAGAGGAGATGGCCGTGTTGATGCCGACAATGCGGCCGTCCAAGTCGACCAAGGGTCCGCCACTATTACCCGGGTTGATGGCGGCATCGGTTTGCAAGTAATTTTCCCGGTCGGCAATTCCCATGGAGCGCCCCTTAGCGCTAATGATTCCTGCCGTCACGGTACTCTCCAGGCCGAAGGGCTGGCCCAGTGCCAACACCCAGTCTCCCACCTGTGTTTCCTCGCTGTCGCC
>JAYZCF010000201.1:0-9381 GCA_036338455.1 Planctomycetota bacterium | reverse complement strand
TCGTCCGAGGGAGGCATTCACGACTGGACGAACCGAGGCAGCTTGGTTAGCAAAGAGCTGGATGAAGCAATTTTCACCTTGCCGATTGGCGTTCTGAGCGACGTCATTGAAACCAGCCGAGGATTCCATATCGTTCGAGTGATCGAGCGAACCGATGCGGGGACCAAGGCCTTTCGGGATGCGCAGGTCGGAATCCGAGAAAAACTGGTCGCCGAGAGACAAGCCAAAACGGTCCAGGAACATATGAAGAAATTGCGGAAAGAGATTCCTATTGAAGTCTACGGTCTCTCGACCGCAGACTAACCGAGCCCCGAGAACTGTCCATTTACTGGATTCTCCAAACTTCGGCGCAAATGTTGCCGCAAAAAAACCGGTGTCCGCCTGTTAAGGAAGCCTCCTGCCCGCCGGGTCGACCATTCTAACGTGAAACGGCCGGGATCCGTTTATTCCACCGCTGTGCCCATTCCTGGCACGGAGAAGCGAGGAACCAAAGCCGATGACACTGCTTTGACAATCCGTCACGGCAGAAACTCAATTTTCGAGTTAGTTGGGTACCGCGGTTATTTTCCAAACCCCTTTTTGCGGTTAGACTGATGCATCTGGACTTACGAAGTGTGGCGAGTGTCTGACCCGCTCCTTGGCAGGTCCTGACCCGATACCCGCAGCGAGGTATCCCAACGGTTTCTTTTACATCGTTGAACAATGGTGACAGTGGTGAGTGTTGTAGCTTCAGGAAAAAAATCTATGCCCGAATCGGCCAAATTGAACTGTGGTGATGTCGAGTTGGAATTACCGGTTATCGAGGGTACTGAGAATGAAAAAGCTCTGGATGTCAGCCGACTCCGGCGGGACACCGGATTGATCACCCTGGATGAAGGCTACGTCAACACAGGTTCCACGCGCAGTGCGATTACCTTTTTGAACGGAGAAATGGGGATTCTCAGGTATCGCGGTTACGCCATCGAAGATCTCGCTCAGAACTGCGATTTTGTGGAGGTTTGCTACCTCCTCATATACGGAGACCTGCCCAACGAGGAGCAGCTGGCGGAATTCCGCAGTGCCATACACAGCCATACCATGCTCCACGAAGACATGAGGATGTTTTACGATGGTTTTCCTCGTGACGCACATCCGATGGCGATCCTGTCAAGCGTTGTCAGTGCCATGTCGACCTTTTACCAGGATGCCCTCGATCCGGCTGACCCGGAACATGTAGAAATCTGCATTCACCGCCTGATTGCCAAACTGCCAACCATCGCCGCCTACAGCTACAAGAAATCGGTTGGCCAGCCATTCATCTACCCGGAAAACGACCTCACCTACTGTGAGAATTTCCTGAGGATGATGTTTGCGGTTCCCTGCGAACCTTACGAAATCGACCCGGACTTTGTCACCGCGTTGAACATGCTGTTAATCGTTCATGCCGATCACGAACAAAACTGCAGTACTTCGACCGTTCGCATGGTGGGTTCCTCCAACGCCAACTTGTTTGCTTCAATCGCCGCAGGTGTCTGTGCCTTGTGGGGACCACTGCACGGTGGAGCTAATGAAGCCGTGGTGAACATGCTGACCCAGATCATGGAAGATGATGGGGACGTGGAAAAATACGTCGCCATGGCGAAGGACAAAGAGCATGGCTTCCGCTTGATGGGTTTTGGTCACCGCGTGTACAAGAACTTCGACCCACGTGCCAAAATCATCAAAGCGGCGTGTGATCGCTTGCTGGACAAGATGAATATCGACGACCCGTTATTTCACATAGCTCAACAACTCGAGGAAGTCGCTCTGCGCGATGAATACTTTGTCTCGCGAAAACTTTACCCCAATGTCGACTTCTACAGTGGCGTGATCTACCGGGCCATCGGGATTCCCGTCCCGATGTTCACCGTTCTGTTCGCCATGGGCCGTCTGCCGGGTTGGATCGCTCACTGGAAAGAAATGCACGCTTCGGAAAATAAGCGAATCTGCCGCCCGAGACAGGTCTACACTGGCGAAAACGTGCGGGAATTCGTCGAATTGGCCGACCGTTAAGCTTGTATAACCGTTCAACGTCCGGCAGAGCCATCGTCCAAACGGAGAGCCTGACACCGGAAGCCTGAACCGGTCGACGTCCTCAGCTTGTGAACGGTTCAATCGGTCGACGACTGGAGTCTTCAGAAACCCATTCGTCCCGTAGGGATGGGCTAAAAAAGAGGTACAGAGCGTACCCCCCCCATCCTCCCCCACAGTATTTCCAAGCCAGTGCTGTGCTCGCTTCGGGCAAAGGCGACATCCCCTCGTCGATTTGCGTTTCATGTTGCAAGCGGATACCGTCCCCAATCCGCCCGACAATGGCCGGTAGCACTCCATACCTTGCGAGTCGCCCCGCATAGGCAATCTGACGGTAGTCTCGAGGATGGTCGGCCAAGGACGGCGTATCGTGCGGTTTCCCGGTCCAGGCAATCGCCATCCGACCAGACAAGAACGCACCGTTTCGTTTGAAATCGAGTACAGGCTGAGGACCGCTTTGCCAGACACAACAACCCGTTTCTCGGATCACGGCCGGGTCTTGCCAGCCAACCCCCATCTGAAGTTCCGAAACAACCCCGTCCGAGCCGTTAAGCAGAGACCAAGCGGCACTCCCGCCTAAGCCGGAATTCTGTTCGTATCCCCAATCACAGAGACTGACCGTCGGCTGAATAGCGCAATTGACGATGTATTCACCGTCGATCGCATGTCTTGGAACGTCCAGCCAGCCCCCGGCAAAATCAACACGTAAAGGAGCGACCACGGGCGCTTCAATCAATCTTACGATCTGCGAGCTGGAAACCGGATCAAACGCTGGTGGGGTCTTGGGCAGAATGATGAAATCAGCACCGACTTCGGCACAGAGCTGTTTCTTCTCTTCCCGGTACCGGCTGTCCTCGGTAACCACCAGGATGTCCGGTCGAATCTCGCGAAACAGGTCGGCAAAATCGAGCCCCATCTCTTCCCCCTCACCGACCACGACCTGATCGACCATCTGCAACGACTCGAGGATCGCTCGTTTGTGGGCATCGGGAAGGGAAGGCTTACGAGTCTTGTGTCTCCACAGCACTTCGCTCGACGCGAAACAGACGACCAATCTGTCGCCCAAGGCGCGCGCCTCCTGGAAGAACTGGATATGCCCGGCATGCAGAATGT
The DNA here is from genome assembly GCA_036338455.1 of Planctomycetota bacterium. Classification (GTDB taxonomy): domain Bacteria; phylum Planctomycetota; class Planctomycetia; order Pirellulales; family Pirellulaceae; genus Mariniblastus. The sequence goes on along the minus strand of JAYZCF010000201.1, from coordinate 6,219 downwards.
CGTAACAACCGGAAACAAACACGGTTTTCATAAGCAGGGAATCCCGAGGTGCGAATCGCCAGAACCGACCAAATTCGGCTTAGGAAGTTACCTAGTTTTTACCGGGGCCTCCCCTTTTTTTGAACCTGTAGGCCAATGCTCCAAGCACTTCTAAGGTTGACGCCCAACGGGAGAAATGAGCTGAAATTGAGGCGATACTCGGGAAACCTGTCTGAATAAGAGCAAAAACATCTTGAAAACACCGCAAAACGGATCAATTGACCAACCGGCATAAATTGTTACGGCTCGGCACTTTAGTTACGATGGGTGATCAAAATTGTCTGTTGCAGCGGTTTTTTTTGATTAGATTAACCCGTTTGTTAGCCCCTCTAAATGGTGAACCCGGAGCCACCCATGTCAGGTGACACAACTGCCTCGAACGACGTTTACAACGTAAATCCACAGGATTATCCCCAACTCTTCGGCCACCCAACCGGCCTGTACACGCTGTTCTTCGCCGAGATGTGGGAGCGATTCTCCTATTACGGCATGCGAGCGCTGTTGCTGTTCTACATGATCAAGCAACTCGGCTTTGGGGACGGCGATGCGTACGCCATCTACGGGGCCTACACGGCCCTGGTCTATATGACACCTTTCTTTGGCGGCATGATTGCGGATAAACTTCTCGGCGGTCGCACAGCGGTCGTCATCGGCGGCCTGTTGATGGCCGCGGGACACCTGCTGATGGCCATTGAGACGGAATGGATATTTTTCACGGCGCTCAGCCTGCTGATCGCCGGTAACGGGTTCTTTAAACCGAACATCTCGACCATTGTCGGTTCCCTCTACCCGCCGGGCAGCTCCAAACGGGACGGTGGTTTCACGATCTTTTACATCGGCATCAACCTGGGGGCCGCCATGGCACCCCTGCTGTGTGGCTACATCGGCGAAACTTACGGTTGGCACTTGGGCTTTGGTCTGGCCACGATCGGAATGCTGGTCGGCCTGGCCGTCTTTGTGGCACCGACGATTGTGACCCAAGTCCTGATCCTGGGTACAGCCCTGTTATCGGCCTTTGGTCTGATCTGGTACAACCCGGGCGATGTCTTTACGTTCTGGACCAATGCGGCCGTAGCCCTGGCTTTGGTCGTCGCCGGTGTCGTAGCCGTCCTCGCATTGGCCAAGGGTGGTCTGCCGAACGAAGTCGGTCGAACGCCGAAACCGGAAACTTATAGTGGTAACCTGACCAAGGTCCTCGTCATCACGGCACTGATCATCCCGATCCTCGTACTGCTCGTGTCCGGTGGTTCGGTCGTGCCAGGCATTGATGAAATGCAAACCTTGATCCCGGAGTCGGTGATCAAACCGATGGAAGATTCGGAAAGCAAGCTCGTAGCGGGATTGGCTGAATTTGTCAAAGAAGCGAGCCGTCCGGCAGGACTGGTCCTGATCGTGGCGGGCCTGTTCGCCTCGCTGTTCCTGATTCGAGAAGCTTTCAAAATGGACAAGGTCGGGCGGGAACGCATGTATGTCGTCTTTATCCTGACCTTTTTCTCCCTGATGTTTTGGGCCTTTTTTGAACAGTCCGGCAGCTCACTCAACAACTTTACCGACCGGAATGTCGACCGGGTAATGGAAACCAGCACGGCTTCCCAGGTGGACAATGGGAAGACGGTTCAACTCCGGCTTGTCCCCGAGACGTCTGACGACTCTTTGAAAGGGCTGGATTTCCTCAGCCAGGAATACTTGGGTCAGGTCAATAGCCACCCCGCTTTGAAAGACAAATTGGCCAAAGCCGTAACGGCTGTTGAGATGGGCAAGGAAGAGGCCAAGCGTCCTAGCCCGGAAGAACTCCAACAGAAAATCAAAGATGTGCAGGACCAAAAGAAATTCACCATGTCCGGCCTGACCTACCTCCGCGAGTTTGCCAAGCGCGAAGACGCCACAGCGGAAGACAAGTCGATCAACTGGACGTATACGATTCCCGAGAACGCCGAGAGTGCCGGTTCTTTGGGCCTGGGAGGGGTCGAGATACCCGCCTCCGTCTTCCAATCGATCAACCCGATATTCATCATGATTTTCGGTCTCGTCTTTACAGCCCTCTGGTCCATCATGGCAACGATCGGCATGGAGCCGAGCACGCCGGTCAAATTTGCTCTGGGGCTGGCACAACTAGGTCTCGCCTTCCTCTGTCCATGGATTGGCGCGGAATACTATGCAGACGCCAACGGGATGGTTCCGGTAATCTGGATCGTCTTGACCTACCTGTTCATGACGACCGGTGAACTCTGCCTGTCGCCGGTAGGACTTTCCATGATCACCAAACTTTCACCCGCCCGGCTGGTCAGTACCGTGATGGGCGCCTGGTTCCTGGCCACAGCGTTTTCCCAGTTCTTGGCAGCCATCATTGCCCAGTTCACCAAGGTCAATGACGGTGGTAATGTCATACCCCCGCCCAGCGAAACAGTGGACATCTACAGTGGTGTCTTTGGAGGGATTGGCTGGTTGGCAATCGGTGCCGGCGTAGTCTGTTTAGTCCTCTCGCCGTTGCTGACTCGTTGGATGCACCAAGACAAACCATCCGTCGAGTAGCTCAAAATCTTGTCAGTTCGAGAGAACGGCAGGCCGCGTTGAAATCAGGCGCGGCCTTTTTTTTGACCTCGTCAAACCGAACGGTTTGACGAGCAAAGGAGAATCAAGTTCCGTTTTACAGGAGCCGATCAAATAGGACGGACCCGATACGGACCATGGTCGCCCCTTCCTCGATTGCGACTTCGAAGTCCGAACTCATCCCCATCGACAATTCGGTCAGCGTGATTTTATCGCAGACAGATCCTCGGCATGCTTCCTGCAGCTCGCGCAACTGGCAAAATTCGTCACGGCGTTTCGCAAGATCGCCTTGGAGGCTGCCCATCCCCATCAGGCCGACCAACTGAATCGAGTCCAGGTCCCTGATCAGCGGAATCGCGGGCTCTACCTCCTCGGGGCGAAAACCCTGCTTGGCCGCTTCCCCCGAGATATTGACCTGCAACAGACATTTAACGCGTCTTTGGGTCTCCGCGGCAACCGAATCGATCGACTTCAACAACTTGAGGCTATCGCAGGAATGCAGGTAATCGGCGAATAGAAGCGTCTTGCGAATCTTGTTTCGTTGCAGCGGACCAATCAGGTGCCACTCCACCTCCAGATCCTGCAACTTGGCCCCCTTTTCCCAAAGAACCTGCGGCCGACTCTCTCCCAAGCAATGACAACCCGTTTGGACCAGTTGCCGCGTCAACTGAGCATCGACGTATTTGGTCACACCAATCAACCGCACATCGCACGCTTCCCGACCACTCTTGACTGCCGCCTGCTCCACGCGCTGCTGAACAGAAGCCAGGTTTTCGTTTAAAACGTCGCTTGGTAATGAACTCATCATTCCACCTGAATCAAATCTTCGACGGTACCGTTTCTGAAAAAGCGACCCATGAAAAAATCCTCTGCGAAATTCTCACCGAGGAACGTTCGGTTCGCATTCTCTCCAATAGACCGATAGATCACCCATTGCTGCTGGTCCAATTGAACCCGATAGGCAACCGCGCGGTCACGGCTGACGGGTTGCAATTGTTCGACCACGTGTAACCGACGCCAGGTTCTCGGTCGCACACTTCGCCGACGATTCAAATCGAACAACAGACTACCACAGAGCCCGCTTCCATCGATCGACTGGTGAAGTTGGAGCCCATCCTGCTGAATCCCCAGGGTCCCGTCGTGACGATCGACTTTCCATTCGCTCAAACCCAACGGCAGGACCAAAGATTCGATTTCCCGACCCGACTTGAGATACACCTCGGCCGTTTCCGACTCTCCCATGGCCGTGATCCCCACCGCCAGCGGAACGGAACATTCGTAGTCGATCCGACCCGGCGTCTCACTCTGGACCGAATCGAGAACAACCAGAATCTGGTCCTCGCGGACCAAAATGTACTGTCGCTGGAGTAGGATTCCCGCGGACATTTCAAATTCGACTTCAAAGTAATCGAGATCCTCATCCTGGTGCCAGCAGACAGCAGCGCAAGCACCTCGGTTTTCCGCAACTTTGCCGTTCAGGGATACCTGGGGGGTCAAGTCTCCGGCCAACAGTGTGACATGGCTGGCTAACTCGATGTGGTTTCGACCGTGGGAAAAGTCCACCGCCAGCTTGGGCAGACCCGCCTTCCAGTAGGATTGCAAAAGGACCAACTCCCCCCACTCGGAGCAGCAACTCGTCTCGGGTAATTCACGGCGGGAGAGCTTATCCCGCCCCACCGGTGGGAAGCAGTATTTCGCCAAGTGTTTATCGATCGGGTCCGACGACATTTTCAGTATAAATTTCCAGAAGTCCTCATCGATCGGGGAAGCTTCCGCACCGCCTAACATCAAGGCGCCCTCGGGGGAGAGAAAACGGAGCACCTGCCGCACCAAGGCGGCCAGAAAATCAGCTCCCTCCGGCTCCATCTCAGAACCGAGTTTCTGGAACAAACGGTAGCATCGGGCCCAGCTGGCCAGCAACGGTGGTAGAACAGAAACCACATTTGCTCCTGGCATCCCATCCCCATCCAGCGCTGCTTGAACGAGTGACGACATCCGCCCGATCGCCAAATCGACCTGGCATTCAACCTCGGGCCACGGAAACGCAACCGCCCAGGTCAGAGGGAGCTCCACGTTGACCAGTTGGAAAAACAGACACTGCGTTCCCTGCCAATGTTCCGAGGGTTCTTGTTCCAGGACAGAGGGAAGAAAATGGGAACGATGTTCCTCCCAGAGAGCAGGTTCGGAATTCGCCAAATAAGGGGATTCCCAGAGGCATTGCAGCAATTGGTACGCCGTCGGAATATCAGCGGCGATTAAACCGTTTTCGATCTGCGCCCACCACGCCGACGTAGGTGGTTCGATTGAATTCGCCGGAGCCGACTGTACCGCCAGTGGTCCGAATTGAGGGCCGCCGGAACGCCCCCAATTCAATGGCGAGAGACTGGTCGCACCAAACCATTTTTCCAAACGAGCCCCGGGAGCTGCTGGTCGATCCGCGCGGCATCCCGCTTTCTGTTTTAACTTGACTCTCTTTTTGCCAGCCATCAAAACGTTTATCAACCTGCCGTGTGTCCAACCGGAAGTCGTTCATCGAGACATCGAATTCAGGTGAAATCCAAGAATTCGCAACGACCTAGCCCGTAAAAAACCGTATGATATCAACAAGACAGAAGTTGAACATGGGACCACCTAGGCTGTGGCCATGAGACATTTCCCCAACCTCACCCGATCTGGATTCAGGAATGCTCAATCGGCAAATCAATCAGCTCACTCTGGTCGTAGCAGTGGGCCTGTTCTGCCTCGGCTGTGACACCAAACGGACCACGGAAAAATCGCCAAGCCCCCAAACGGAAGAGAACCAAGAGCAGGAAACCAATCGACCAGTGACCGAACGGGAATCGCCCGAAAAGCCACCGACCAAGCCTGTCGTTACCGCGCAAGACCCCTCCGAAGCTTCGGCAAAACCGGGCCAACCCAAGATACCGGAGGGGCCCGACAACCAGCCAACCACCGACGAGGTCGCGCCCGGCCCAGCCTCCGAGGAGGCGGGAGAAAACCGTGAAGAGAGCGCATTAACGGAGGGCGAGGCAGGGGGAAAGAGTAAGGAAGAGTCCGAAACACCCACAATTTCCATTCCCGACAACTGGGTCCGTCTCAGTCAACAGAATGAAATCTGGATCGACATGAAAGCAAAGCAGGTGATGGTCGGTGGACAAATCTGCCTCGACCGGGGAGGCCTCGAGGTCTTTGCCTGTCCACGCCAAACCAAAGAACACGAGGCCGTCATTTCGGTCAATGCCCGCGCCCTGGAGCTCCACACCTGCTTGATCGCAATTGGCGCGGACCCCGGCAAGCCTGTGCAATGGACACCCGATTATGAACAAGCCACCGGCCCCAAGATCAAAATCGAGGTACGCTGGTCGGAGGATGACGAGGAAGTAACCCGCAATGCCAAGGAACTGGTTCGCAATTTTGACACCAAGAAAGAACTGGAAATGGATTGGGTTTTTTGCGGCAGCCAGTTCTACACCAATCCGGAGGATGGAACGAAAGTCTACTACGGGGACTCCGGGGAAATGATCTGCCTCTCAAATTTCTCAACTGCTACTCTCGATCTCCCTATCGAAAGCTCCGGTTCCAACGAGAGCCTCCTGTTTGAAGCCAACACCGAAAAAATACCGCCGGTCG
>JAYZCF010000200.1:0-3819 GCA_036338455.1 Planctomycetota bacterium | reverse complement strand
ACTTGCCCTCCGGAAACCACCGGTGAGGACCAGCCGCGCCCAGGGACCGCTTTTTTCCAACGCACGTTCTGCCCCTCAGACCAACGGCTTGGCAGGTTGGTCGCCGAGGCAATCCCACTCCCTCCTGGGCCTCGGAACTCGGTCCACTGCTGGGCCATTGAGCGGGCATCCTCCAGACTGAAACCCAACAGGAAAAAGAGGGCGAGAGACCAACCGAAAACGCGAATCGTTAACATTTTTTTACTTTCATTATTTACAAAAGAGGCATCAACGCGAAGCCAGACGATCATTTCTTGCGCAATTGATGGATCGTAATCCGAGGCTCTGCTGTGTCACTCTTCCTCTCATAAAGGATGGTTAACTCCGGGCTGTTCTGCCCAGGCTTGCTCCCCGGTTTGCGAGACAAGACAACGACCTGCTCACCTCGGGCGCCACCACTGACATTTAGCACCTCACTTTTTTCCATTGGGCGAACCTCGGGATGCTTTTTCTTTAGCTCTCGATTCACCTCGACCAGCATCGCCTCGACAGCTGCGCGGTCCCCCAAATGAACCAGCGCCACCACGTTGCGAAGTCGCATTTCGATTGCCGAAAGACGCTGCAAACCCTCCAACTGCGGGTACTGGCTCAACTGAAAGCTGAGCGCGTATACCTCAACGTTGTGCCGACCCCGTTTCAGGTTGAGTGAAAATCGACTGGTCATCGCATCAGCGATCCTGGGCCCATTTCCCGCCTGTTCGATCGCCGACTTAATCTCATCGGTCTCAGCTTCGTAGAAACGATTCTGAACCACGATAAACTGCAAAAGCTGGAAGAGCTCCTCCCGCGTCAACTTGCCGTCGCAAGGCTTGACTTCGGGCCGATCCGAGCCGGTTCGAATCCGACCATCCGGCCAGAGAGTAACCAACGGCGTCGGTTTAAAATCGGCCGGCGGTGCCATCCGAAAACCCCCGGAAACATTCCAAACCAGAAAGGGCTGAGACGCGTCTTCGGCAAAAGCCATTTCGGGAGAATTGGCGAGTTCATCCAGGCTATCCTGGGCAGCGACTGGCAAGCCGGCAAACAACAGGCACGCGACAAGAAACAACAGGGGGCGCATCCAATCAACCTCCACTACAGACGGAACCGGAACAGCTGATTTTTAGCACGAAGGACGTGAATGTCAAACCTGAACGAACGCACCTCGCAACCGAACCTGGAAACCAATCGCCTCGAGATCTAGTTACGGATCTTCTGCTTGGGCCCTGCGGCCACCCCCGCCTGCTTGATCAAGCGTTGGATTTCACGATCCAGTTCTTCCACCGGCACATTGCTCTCGACCAGATTTCCCCGCGCATCGATCAACAGGTTCATCGGCAACGTTGTCACACCCATCTGAATCGCCAACGGGCTTTGCTCCACGCCACCCGGTGCATTCAGCTGCGTCCAGGTTAGTGAGCGGTTGTTCGTCAGAAACTGGCGCAACTTCTCCTTGTCCGAATCGAGATTCGCCCCGACGACGAGCAACTTCGACCCGTACTTGGAGCGCAGGCGTTCCAATTCCTCGAATCCGTCGATGCACGCACCGCACCATGTCTCCCAGTAGTGGATTACGACAATCTTGCCCCGAGCCGCTTTCAGATCAAACACACGCCCGCGCACGTCTCGGCCGCGAAAATCAATCGGCTTGCCTTGGGCCGACAAACGCGTAATCGCCCCGGCGGCGCGCTTACCGGCAAGCGTGTCGCCAAATTTCTGCTGAATCTTCTCGTACCACTCAACGGCCTGTCCCGAGTCATCCTCACCGGAGACCTCGCTGTAGAGCGCCAGTTGCAACATCGCTTCGGCCGAAAAGTCACTCTGGGGAAACTCGCCGACGAACGCCTCCAACTCTTCCATGTAAACATCATTGGCTGCGTCCCGCTCCTCGGAATTCCCATCCGCAATCGCCTTAGAGAATTTTGCATTGATCATCCGCCAGCGGGGATAATCTTCCTCGAGTTCAACGCCCTCCGATTTCAGCTGCTTGACGCTCTCGGCCAAGACTTCGAGGCCATCATCAAACCTCTCTGCCTGGTAGGAACCGGACAAGGTATCGGCCATCTGGCGAATCCAATTCGCACGATCCTCACCGTCGCTATTGAGGGCAAGCTCCAACAGGACACTCGCCCGCTCTTTCTCCAGGCGCTTGATCTCCGTCATCGAGGTCGCCTCGCCGAGCGATTTTTCCAATTGATCAAATTGGCCAAACAGCCGCGACATCATTTGGTTATCGGTCGGCTCAGAAGCCGCTGACAACAACGTGGAAGAATTATCGCTAGGGTAGAACAACCCACCATTGCGAACTAACGCCTCCTTGCCTAAGACTTGTGGAATCTCCGTGATTCGCCACGTGTCGTCGATCCTGACAATCGTACCGATCGAGAGCTGGCCATACTGTTCACCCGTCTGAAATACCGCCGACGCATGATCGTAGACCACGACATCCTGCTCGATACCCGACTGACCACGCGGGACCAAGCTGGGGCGACTGCTGCCGAAATGAACCCAGCGGGACTCGGCATTGACCTGATTCTGTTCCTCGCATGCCTGTTTGAACTTGGACGCCAAATTTTTAACGTTCGCCTCGAACACTTTCTGCATAACGGGTCCGAGGTTCAAATCATCGACTTCTTCCTGACTGGGTAACAACAGGGCAAACCGATCGACATCCCGATTTTGAACCGCCTTGAAAACTTCCTCTGCGGCCTCTTCGGCCGAGATCATCTTCCATCGATCAATCGCCCCGTCCTGGTCTCGATCCAAGCCCCAACGGGTCCCAGCCGTCCCCAGCCAGCGGTACTGATCCGCCCGCTTGTCATAGTTGGAATCAATATCCCGATAAACCTCCACACCATCCTTGAAGTAGGACCACTGATCGAGGCTGCCATCGCTGTTGGTATCGAAAAACTGCCGCAGGATCCGGCCCGTTCCGTCATAGACCACGTACCCGGGTACCTGGAACCGCTTGGAAGACTTCTCAATCCTGCAAGCTGCCAGTTCACTCGGTCCAGGCGTATCACACTGGATGCCGGGTTGGCGGGGCCGAATCTTCATCGCCTGGTCGACCGTCGGCCCCTGGGCCAGAGCCAGCTCGACGACGGCCAGCAACAAGGTAAGACTGAGCATGCACAACCATCCACTGCGACGAAGAGGAGAGCCTGTTGATTTCATGATACGGTTCCAGCTAGGTTCCAAATTACCGTCCTGGCCCCGCCCCTGTGACGGCGGTTCCGGGCCCGTCCCTGTTCCATTCAATCGGAAAATCGAATTTAACACGGACGGTTTTTTTTCAAAACATCACTCGTTCCAGCAGATGCTTGCAGTTTTCCCAGCAACTTTGCCGATGGGAGACAGAACGGTCGCCAATCCGCCGACAAGCCTGCTCCCACCCCTGCTCGAAATGCTGATTTTGGGCGTTAAAAAGTGGGAAAACACGGTTTGACAGACGGTCGACAGACCCTAGAATACGGCGTTTTCACCGATCATCGGCTCCAAGAGAGCCAGATTCGGGGCGTATAGCTCAGTTGGTTAGAGCGCATCGCTGATAACGATGAGGTCCCAAGTTCGAATCTTGGTACGCCCACTCAACACTCCAATAAGACGAATGGATCTTGACCCTGAATTGCCAGATGGTACAAGAACCAACCATTGGGGCCCGTAGCTCAGCTGGGAGAGCGCCTGCTTTGCACGCAGGAGGTCGTCGGTTCGATCCCGATCGGGTCCACTTAAATCCAGATTCAGATAGCCGCCCTTCGGCCGGCCCTAGATTCAAACCAGCTTCCCAGGCGGAAGCTGGTT
>JAYZCF010000199.1:0-7558 GCA_036338455.1 Planctomycetota bacterium | reverse complement strand
GTTCTGCGGGTAAACCAACTGGTCCGGCTGATAAAACTGGTTGAGAGATGGAAAGGCCAGAGAAACCGGATCTGCCTTGTCGTAAGTCGCCAGGCAGGCAACCAGAAAAACAATAGCCGTCAGCAGGGCGACCGCTACGATATCTTTTCTTATTTTTCTGTTTTCTGGCATGGCCGCCAAACCTCGAAGGTCAATAAACCAATGAACTTGATTGTGTGGCGATCCCTGCCATTGAGAGCAATCCATTTAAAAGAACGTCTCATCGTCTAATTCGACTGTAAAAGGGTCTCTGATTGAATTTCGTTGACCGGCAACCCCATGTTTCACCAATTGCTAGAACAAGCCAATTGCATGGAATTGCTTTAACCCGCTTCGACCGTTTAATCGAAGCGAGCCAAAGTCGAAACGACACTAAATCAAACAGAAAGGACCTCGATCGGGCCCTACAGAAGGTTGGTCGGAAAAACCGGAACAGCCGGACCAAACCGTAAACGACCTGCAGCAAGTCGCCGATGATGCGGCGAGAGAATGACCACCGTGGCAAAGCCTATCGGTTAATCTTCGGGCAAACGATGGCCCATCTTATGCCGTTTCGTCGCCAAATAGGCTGCGTTATGTTCATTAATCGGCGGTAAGATTGGGACCTGGTCGACGACCTCCAATTTAAAGCCACGCAAATTGAAAGCCTCTGCCTTTTTTGGGTTATTGGTTAACAGGCGAATCTTATTCAAGGACAAATCCTTGAGAATCTGGATGCCGACACCATAGTCACGCATATCAGCCTTGTGTCCGAGAGCGTGATTCGCTTCGACCGTATCCAAGCCACCGTCCTGGAGTGCATACGCCTTGATCTTCTCAGCCAGACCGATACCTCGACCCTCTTGGGGTAAATAAACCAGTACCCCATAACCTTCGTTGGAGATCATATTCAACGCCAATTTGAACTGATCACCGCAATCACAACGCAACGAGTCAATCAGGTCTCCGGTAAAACAACTGCTGTGCATCCTGACCAAGGGGGGCAATGCCTGCTTATCGGGCTCTCCCAAAACGAGGGCAACAGGTTGCTGGGATTCATATTTCACATCGTAAGCAACTATTTTGAAATCACCGTACTTGGTCGGCAACTTGGCCGAGGCCAACCGCGACACCAATTTCTCGCTAGTACGCCGATACTCAATCAGATCCTCAATCGTAATGATGTGCAGACTTTTTTCCGCGGCAATCTCAAACAGCCGATCCCGAGTCGCACGGTTTCCATCATCATCAAGAACTTCACAGATGACACCCGCCGGCTGCAGGCCCGCCATCCTTGCGAGGTCGACCGCCGCCTCGGTGTGCCCTGCGCGCCGCAAGACCCCTCCTTCCTTGGCAAGTAACAGGTGAACATGTCCCGGACGAACAAAATCATCTGCCCGGCTTTCCGGGTTGGCGATCGCCCGCACACAATGGGCACGCTCTTCAGCCGTAATACCCGTTTTTGCTGTGACGTGGTCCAGGGGAGTCAGGAAGGCGGTTCCCAACGTGGTCTCATTTTGTTCCACAAGTGGTTTCACATTCAACCGCGCCGCTGTCTCGGCCAGTACGGGCATGCAGAAGTCGCCCCGACCACTCAGAAGCAAGTTGACCGTTTCGGGCGTCGCTTTCTCTGCTGCACAGATATAATCACCCTCGTTTTCGCGGTCTTCGTCGTCGACGACAATCACCACATGTCCGTTGCGGATGGCATCCACCGCGTCGGGAATACTTGAAAAAAGCCTGGTCACACCAGAGCCTCCTGTTTTTTGGCCGGTTTGGAACGCCCTATATTATAGGATGCCCTGTAAAGGGGATAAGGCGCGTCGCCCCAAACCGGTATAATTAGCTAAAAAAATCGTCCCCCAACCAGTCCTATATTTCAGGATCGACAAACGAGCATGAAGAGGCCCGCTTTGAAATGGAGACAAACGAAATGGCTGTGCGGTTATGCCCTTTACCTCGCCTTGGCGGGAGTTCCGCTCGCAGGTCTGGCCTGCGCACAATCTCCAAGTGCCCCCCATCAACGCTCCCCGCAAACCCCGCAGAGTTCAAGCAATCCGAAAGGCCAAATCGCTCGTGAATTGGAAGTTGATAACGAACGGCACCCGCAATACGAATTCAAAAAGCACGGCGCAATTGAATACACCCGCGGAGAAGACTACCGCTTAACTCTGGACGTCTACGAACCAGAGGGAGAGGGACCTTTTCCAGCGGTGCTGGCGATTCATGGCGGCGCGTGGCGCAGTGGGAGCAAAATCACGATGCTCCGACACGCATGGAAGCTCGCAAGCGCCGGCTACGTCGTGGTCGCCATCAATTACCGACACGCGCCGGAACATAAATTTCCGGCCCAAATCCACGATTGCAAACAGGCCGTTCGCTGGATGAGAAAGCACGCTTCCCAATATTCAATCGATCCCGATCGAATTGCGGCCTTTGGCTATTCGGCCGGGGGCCACCTCGCCGCATTGCTGGGAACGACCAGCGCCGAAGGCCAACTGGAAGGACCAGGGGAAACGACTGGAAATGGCCAATTATCTGCGCGGGTTCAAGCGGTCATTGCAGGGGGAGCGGTCTGTGATTTCAGCTGGATCGATCCTGAAAGCACGTTGCTCAAATACTGGATTGGGGCAACTCGCGAAACCGATCCAGCGGCTTACCTTGCCGCCTCTCCTATCCATTACATCTCCAAGGAAGCCCCACCGTTTTTTTTCTACCATGGTAAAAAGGACGCGATCGTCCCATTTTCCAGTGCTGAGCGGATGCACCGCAAGCTGACCGAACAGGGAACACCCAGCAAGTTCATTCCGGTTGCAGGGAAAGGGCACTTGGCAACTTTCGCGGATATCCAACAGATCGAAGCTTGCATTGATTTTCTAAGACAACATATGCCGGCAAGAGGTACAAAGGCCGAAGGAAACAGTCATCGACAGGCCGCCTCCCTCGAACCAACAGCCAGGGAAGACAACTGAGACATGGAAAAATTGCCAAATGAAGAATACGTCGAGCAGGCTTATCTGTTTCGCGCCATATCCCAACGGATGACTTCCACCGATCCGGTGCAGGACATGCTGGGGCAGTTGCGCGAAGAAATCCTGGCTACGACCAAGTTGCCCATGGCGATCGATTACCTATTGGCAGAACTCAATCACGTAGGAACCATGTCAACGGCCATGGGAAAACTCCCTCATTACTTTACCCCCTTTCAGACCTATCTGATCGCCGCCGCAGAAAGTGAAGCGGGAAGGTTTGACATGAACCTCGCCCTGTTAATCCTTGAGCACGAAGCGAAATTCCGAGCGGCTAACGCTCCACCAACCTCGATGTTTTTTTTCCAATTCGAAACCATTGCCCGCAATCGCCTTTCTTACGACACAGGACTCGAGGCGATCAGCCAGGACCCGGTGTACGATGAAACATGGAGCCGCTGGATTCTGAAAGTCAGACATCAGATTGGCATCGTCGACCTGGCGGACCTGATCTATGTGCACAGCGAACATTATCTGCAGAGACAGCAACAAACGGCTCAAGCGAACTTACAAAACCCCGATCCGCTCCTGTTCGGTGAAAAAGAGGGCCGAATCGCGCTGGCCAATCGCAGCAAAGAACCAATGTTCCTTTTCTCGGCCCTCCAGCGACACCTGAATTACCCGGCCGTCCCCAAACCCAAACGTCGTGATCCCAACAAAGACCTTGTCCCCAAACTGGTCAGGACGCTCGAACGGATCGAAGTTCGCCTGAAGCTGCTGGAAGATGAGCAACGCGAGAAGGGAATCGATTTGAGTCAGTTCTATGACTCCGACAACAAGCCTCGGTTTGATTAGCCGTAAACCCCAGGGAAAAGGCCTAGGCGACGGGCAAGCCAACAGGCTTAAAATCGCGGCAAACGAGTATTAAATAGCCGGCTACTCAGAACTTAAGAAAAGATTGGCTTTGGGCTCTAGCCGACCCCGCAGACACAGCTAGAATCGGGAGCTTGATTCTTGCAAAGGGATCGTTCCGCACACCGGACTTGAGTCAACCTCGACGCACGGTCAACTTGCGGGATGCTCTCCGAAACAACAACACGTTCCTGTTTCGTTACAGGATCTATTGGATCCCCAGACCGACTTCTTTGGAGCCGGCCCGATGTCACGAGAAAAAACGCTGAAGCTTCTCCGTGAAGCAAGTCCCGCCATCTTACCGTCGCTCCTCTTGTGTGATTTTGGCAACTTGGAGCAGGAGATTGAAAAGTTACACACTGCGGGATTCAAATCGCTCCACCTGGATGTGATGGATGGCGTGTTCGTGCCGAATTTCTCTTATGGACTCACGATCGTCGAGGCGGTTCGCAAGTTGACCGACTTGCCACTGGATGTCCATCTCATGATGGTTGAGCCGCAAAAGTACGTCCAACAGTTTGCCGACGCCGGTGCCGATCTGATCACATTTCACGCGGAAGCGGTTCAGGACACACGGCCCGTGCTGGAAGCGATTCGCCAGTCGGGAATCGCCGGCGGGATCGCGCTGAATCCGGGAACCGATGTTTCCGAAATCAAAAAAGATCTGGACCTCTGTGACGTCATCCTGATCATGAGCGTTCATGCAGGATTTGGGGGCCAGTCTTTCATCGAGAGTGTGTTGGAAAAATTCCAGCAGCTGCGAGATACCCCGCATGGCGAGAACGTCCTGCTGGAGATTGATGGTGGGATCAATTCTGAGACGATAAGCAAAGCTCGTGCGATGGGTGTCGATCTGTTCGTCGCCGGTTCCGCCGTCTTCCGACAGGCCGATTATCGCCAAGCGCACGAACGATTGCTGGAACAGGCCGGGGCCTCCAATGAACGCGTTTAAAAACCATCACTTGAAGGTCATGGTGCTCCGGCCTGGCTCGACGGACCTAGACGAACAAGGTCGCATTACAGGCTCTCTAGACGTTCCGCTCAGCGGTCCGGGCAGACAACAGGTGCAACAACGCGCCCTGGAAATGCCCGCCGTAACGGTCGACCGCATTTATTCCGCTCCCGGGTCTGCTGCCCAACAGACGTTGCGAGAATTGCCCCAATTTAACAGCCTGAAGGTTCGCGTTGAAGAGAGCCTCTCTAACGTCAACCACGGATTGTGGCATGGGAAGTGCATCGTAGAGCTGCAACAAAACCAACCCAAACTGTTCAGACAGTGGCAAGAAAATCCGGAGTTGATCCATCTGCCAGGTGGTGAATCGATCGAGGACGTTAGGGTACGGGTTACCCGCCTTATCCGTCAGATCGAGCGAAAACAGAAAAGCGGCAAGGTTCTGATCGTGGCGCCTGAACCGGTTGCCAGCATCATCCTATCGGAACTCGAGGGAACCGAGTTACAAACCTACTGGCAGACCCATGGGCGATTCGCCGAATGGACGTGGGTCCGCTGCAAGCGAGACGAACTGGCCTTCGCCCGGTAGCCAATCAGGCTGCCTGCCGCCCCATCTCCAATTGCTGGATCATCCGGTGACAAGTCCGCTGGACATCTTCGGTAGAGATATCCCGCATCGCCAAGTTTTCTGCGGCGCGGCGTTGGCGACAGGAACCGTTCTGGTGCCATTTCTGGATATGCAAATGGCTCTTTCCATAGGCGCCCGAGTCAGTCGGCAATGTAGGGCCGTAAAGCCCAACGCAAGGTGTACCAACGGCCGTCGAAATATGCATCGGCCCCGTGTCACAGCCGATGAAAAATTCTGCCATCGACAAGAGGGAGGCTAACTCATTGAGGCTGGTCGGCGGCGCCAATATGGCAGCGGTGGGCGCTAAATCTCTTAATTCGTTGGCCATCGCCTGTTCGTCTGGCCCTGCCCAAGTAATCACACTTGGCAGCTGATGAGATTCGTAAAGATAATTGGCGACTTCGGCAAAGCGATCTATTTCCCATCGCTTGGAAGCCCAACTTGCCCCCGGATTGATAATCGCGAAGCGTCGGCGGATCGTAGAATTGGCCACGAATTGGCGCATCGCGTCGACCGAATCCGGTTCTGGTGAAAACTCGAAATTGACCGCCGGACTGTCGATTTCAAATGGAGTGAGCAATTCCAGTGTTCGATCGACCAAGTGATCTTGCTCCTGGCGTACGTTGCAATTGTTCAAAAAGGGAGCTAACTCTCGCCCCCACTTGCCCCGAATACCAATACGGGTTCGGGCACCGGATAGATAACTGAGTAAAGCGCTCTTGGTGATTCCCTGAGGATCAATGGCAATCTCGAACTGACGAGAACGCAAATTGCGGCGGATTGCTCCCCAAGCCCTCGGTTTACCAACCCAGCCCTTGGGAATCAGGATGATATCGTCCAAGCCCGGATGGGAACGCAACAACTGGTCACTCGGCTTTTCAACTGCCCAGGCAATATAGGCGTCCGGATAGGCACTTCGCAGGGAAGTCAGCAACGGGAGGGTCAAAACGCAATCACCAATATGGCTCAGTCGCGAAATGAGAATACGGGGTGAGTTCAAGAGTTTCACTTCCTTGCTAAAAGGGAGACAGACGTGATCCTAGGAAATCCCCCCCCAAATCCCAAGACGAGTCTAGCTAGCGAACGGTCTATGGGATTGTCATTCTCGGCTCGAGTTCGCCCAGCAACGAACGGTCAAAACCTCGTATTGGGCATGCTTAAAAGCCATAGAAGCAGCTCACTGTGGCCAAGGAAGTTGCCCCTTTGAGGGTAGAGGAGAGCTGACTCCGGCAGTTCTCAGGTCGTACGGGGCAAGGAAACAACAGAACAGAAGCAACACTTTGCCACGGAAAGGGACAAATGCCAGCTGGGAAGAGAGCGGCCGAGAGATATGGCTTACCGACAGGATGCCGTGCCTTCTGGCCTGGCAGGGTGAACCCGGCGCCAGGACCACCGTCGGGTTCCTGTTGAATTGTGCCGATTTTCACCGTAGAACCGCCTCAGGATCCGGATCATGGGAGCCTCACCCCAGGTTCCATCGACGCCAACAGACGACAATTTCCGAGTTGAAACCGAGCTGACGAACTGGTTTCCAAATATTTCCTGTAAATTTACTTATCGCCGTTGACAGTGGGAATTGTTGCCCTAGAATTGCACCTCACAAGAGCGGGTATACGTCCGCTCTTTTGTTCTTTGACAATTTAGTAGTGAACTCTTGTGTTCTGATTTAGATTCGATTTATCGGGTCCAAATGAGAACAAACCTCAATTCTATTTGAATTGAATAAGCCAGCATGAGAACATGCGAACCAGGGCCAGATCGACATTATTCCAGTCGGACTGGTTCTTAAGTTCAAACAAGTCGTCTTCGGACGTCAACTTTAATTGGCTAGTCGTCTACGAAGCTTTGGCTTTGTAGCAAGCATACAATTGAAGGGTTTGATCCTGGCTCAGAATGAACGTTGGCGGCGTGGATTAGGCATGCAAGTCGAGCGCGATACTTTTAAAAGATACTTCGGTTGATTTTAAAAGTGGAAAGCGGCGAAAGGGAGAGTAACGAGTAGATACGTACCCAGGGGTTCGGGATAGCTGCGGGAAACTGCAGGTAATACCGAATAATGTCTCCGGACCAAAAATTTAT
>JAYZCF010000198.1:0-11307 GCA_036338455.1 Planctomycetota bacterium | reverse complement strand
TCAAACTCGATTTCATAGGCTGTATCCGGGACGCGACCGTAAACATGCTGACGAAAGAGTTCGACGATTTCCGGCCGCCGCGTTTCCGTCCAGTCGCGATCTGATTCGATCACTTGGCCATCGGCCGTTGTGAGAACCGGGGGGAGTTCAAATTTTGGAACCTTCGACTCGTCGTAATTTGCGGTCTGAAACATGGCGCAGGCCTGGTTGGCAGAAAGCATGGAAATTAACAGCAGCGGCATCAATCGGTGAACGGCAGTACGATCGTTTTTCATCGGTTCAGCTTCTTCAACTGGAATGGATGGCCAAAGAACTCCTGTGAATTCTATCGTTTGGGCTGGGCGGCCGCCAATCGCACGATTCTGAAAAACGTGCGGAACACTGTTTTTTGGGGAACTGGCCATTCTACGATCGTCCACCTTCGCCTATTTTATGACTTCCGTTTGAAACATTGCACCGGTCAAGAATACGGAAGTCATGGCACTGCTCACCATCAAAGATCTGTCGATTCGTTATCGCGGACCCGCCCTGTTGGACGAGGTCAGTTGTCAGATTGATGCGGGGCAACGAATCGGCTTGTTGGGCCGGAATGGGACGGGTAAGACCACTCTGATGAAATTGATGTCGGGGGAGGTCGAGCCGGACACCGGAACCATACATCTTGAGAGTGGCAATCGGCTGGCGATGCTCAGTCAGGATGTCCCGGATGGTATCTCTGGAACAATTGCCGATGTCGTTCGGCTCGGGTCGGACGGGGCGGGAGAACCCGAGTGGCAGATGGATAACCAGGTCCAACAGGTTCTCTCTCGAATGGACTTGGAACCGGATCGAGGTTTTACGAGCCTGTCCACCGGTATGAAACGGCGGGTCCTGCTCGCCCAAGCGCTCGTCCGCAAACCGGACCTGCTGTTGTTGGATGA
The DNA here is from genome assembly GCA_036338455.1 of Planctomycetota bacterium. GTDB lineage: Bacteria > Planctomycetota > Planctomycetia > Pirellulales > Pirellulaceae > Mariniblastus. The sequence goes on along the minus strand of JAYZCF010000198.1, from coordinate 10,387 downwards.
GCCGACCAACCATCTCGATATTGCAGCGATCGAATGGTTGGAACAGTTTCTTTTGAGATGGTCCGGGACCTTGCTGTTCGTGACCCACGACCGGGAGTTTCTGCGTCGTGTTGCCGATCGGATCATCGAAATTGACCGGGGTAAACTTTACGACTGGTCGTGTGACTACGGGACGTTCCTCAAACGTAAAGAGCAGGCCCTGGCGGCCGAAGAGAAACAGAATGCGCTGTTCGATAAGCGATTAGCGGAAGAGGAAGCCTGGATCCGGCAGGGAATCAAGGCGCGTCGGACTCGCAACGAGGGCCGGGTGCGGGCGTTGGAAGCGATGCGGCGTGAGCGGCGCGAGCGACGGGAGAAAAGTGGTACGGCTAAATTGAAACTGACGGATGCTCAGCGAAGTGGGAGCCGGGTAATCGAAGCGACCGACCTCCATTTTGCTTATGATGGGAATCCGATTTTGCGCGGTTTCTCGGCGGATGTCATGCGGGGCGACAAGATTGGAATTATCGGGCCCAACGGTGTTGGCAAGAGCACGCTGATCAAAATTTTGTTGGGCCAGCTACCGCCGGATGAAGGGCGGGTACGCTTGGGTGTGAATTTGCAAATCGCCTATTTTGATCAGCTGCGGGAACAGTTGGACCCGGAGCAAACGATCTATCAGAACGTGGGAGAAGGGTACGACCATATCCAGATTGGGGAACAGAAAATCCACCTGATCGGGTATCTTCAACAATTCCTGTTCACGCCGGAACGTGCCCGGACGCAGGTCAAATTCCTTTCTGGAGGTGAGAGAAACCGGATCTTATTGGCCAAACTGTTTGCCAAACCGGCCAACCTGATCGTGCTCGATGAGCCGACCAACGACCTCGATGCGGAAACATTGGAAGTCTTGGAAGAGCGGTTGGTCGAATTTGCCGGGACCGTCTTGTTGGTCAGCCACGACCGGGCGTTTCTGAACAATGTCGTCAGCCACAGCTTCGTATTCGAGGCGGCCGTCGACGGGCATATGAACTTGAAGGAGTACGACGGGGGATACGATGACTGGCTGAGGCAGAGAGAGCCGGTCGCCGGACGGGAATCGACGGGAAAACGGAAAGAGAAACATGTCAAAGAGAAACCGTCACAGTCTGCCAGCCAGCCCCCTACCACGCCCGATCGTCCTCGTAAATTGAAATATAAAGAGAAGCAGGAACTTGACCGTTTACCGGGTCAAATTGAGACGTTGGAGTCTTCGATTCAAGCAATTCACGACGAAATGGTGCAGCCAGATTTTTTCAAGCAAGATGGAACGCTGATTGCTGCCCGTCAGCAGGAACTAAAGCGTTTGGAAAACGAGTTGGAGACGGCCTTCGCCCGGTGGGAGGAGCTGGACGAGTTGGAGTCGTAGCCGGGACGGATATCCCGCACCCACTCCCATAGTTTTGCGGCATCTGGTTATCGATTTTGGGAAAATATCTCGTTCGGTTCTTTTCCAGAACTTTGAACGTTTGCGCCGGAGACGCTGATTTCGCTCGTTTGTCTTTGCAACCCACAGCCAAGTGTCGTCATCACTGACATGACAAGCAGGCCTGAGATAACCGAGCAGATCGGTAGTAACCACGTCGATGCGCCGTTCCTCTTGTAGGCTGAGGACGCGCAGCGGCCGCGATGTCTTCTATTGCGAGGTGGTCTCATAACCATTTTCCCTGACCATCGATTACGGTCGGATATTCGTTGCGGCGAGAATTAGATTGGGAGTTTTCTTGGGAAAAGCGAATTTTTTTGATCAAAACGGGGATTGGGGTCGATTCGTAACTACGTAGAGATGTTCTTTTTTTGCTGCCCTGACATCGGCCTAACGGATCGTATTGGAGCCGTCTTGGACGATTTGTCGAGATAGTAGATAACATATGAAGGTAGAAAAGGCATCGTTTTAAAACCGTTTGTGATTGGATTCACAACATCGGGTTTCCCTGGTGCCCCTTTCCAGGTCTCCAACAATACGGGAAAACCCTTATGCCTACGGATATCGAAATCGCCCGCCAGGTGACACTCAAACCAGTTTCGGAGATCGCTTCCCAGCTCGGGCTCGATCAAGGTCTGCTCCAGCCGTATGGCCACTATAAGGCGAAGTTGCCCCTCTCGTTGATCGACCATGAGAAGATTTCGCAGTCCAAGTTGATTCTGGTTTCTGCGATTTCGCCCACCCCCGCGGGCGAGGGTAAGACGACGATGTCGATCGGGCTGACCCAGGGTATGAATCGGATTGGCAAGCAGACAACGGTCGTTTTGCGGGAGCCATCTTTGGGTCCTGTGTTCGGCATCAAGGGTGGAGCGACCGGTGGTGGTTGGTCGCAGGTTTTGCCGATGGAAGATATCAACCTCCACTTTACGGGTGATTTCGCCGCGGTCGAAAAAGCGCACAATCTGCTCTCGGCCTTGATCGACAATAACCTGCAAAGCCGCACGCGCTCGATTGGGATCGACCCTCGGACCGTCGTCTGGAAACGCGTGCTCGATATGAACGATCGAGCTTTACGTCACGTGATGGTCGGGATGGGCGGCACGGCCAACGGGATTCCACGCGAAACCGGTTTTGATATAACCGCCGCTTCGGAGATCATGGCGATCCTTTGCCTGTCCGAAGATCTGCCTGATTTGAAGCGTCGCTTGGGCAATATTTTCGTCGGGTTTACGATGGACCGAAAACCGGTCTACGCGCGGGATCTGAACGGGAGCGGTGCGATGGCCGCCTTGCTCAAGGATGCGATCCAGCCGAACCTGGTTCAGACGATTGAAGGGACGCCCGCCATTATTCATGGCGGTCCTTTTGCCAATATTGCTCAAGGAACCAACACGGTTATCGCCACCCGGATGGGACTCTCTCTGTCGGATTACGTGGTGACCGAGGCGGGTTTTGGATGCGACCTCGGCGCCGAGAAATTCTTCGATATCAAGTGTGCCGGAGCCGGTCTCCGGCCGTCAGTGGTTGTGCTGGTGGCGACCGTGCGGGCACTAAAATACCACGGCGGTTGTGACTTGAAAGCGCTGGGTGAACCGAACGTTGAGGCGGTGGCCAAGGGGGTCGTCAACCTCGAGAAGCACTTGGAAAACTTGAAGCATTACGGGGTTCAGGCGGTGGTGGCCATCAACCAGTTCACCAGTGACACCGACGAAGAAATTGAAACGATTGTCAAAGCGACCAGCGCTCAGGGCGTGTCGGCGGTTGTGGCCAATGTCTGGGGCGAGGGTGGAGCAGGGGCGGAAGCCCTGGCTCGGGCAGTGGCCGAATTGGCGGACAATGGGCAGAGTGACTTTCACCCACTCTATGATTGGTCGCTGCCAGTTAAAGATAAGATTCATAAAATATGCACGACCATTTACGGTGCGGACGATGTCGACTACACGTCCCGCGCGCAGGCTGACCTGCGTCGAGTCGAAAAGTTGGAGCTTGAAGGCCTGCCCGTTTGCATTGCCAAGACGCAAAAATCGCTATCGGATAACCCGAAGCTGATTGGTCGACCGACTGGTTTCAATGTGACGGTACGGGAGGTGGAAATTGCATCGGGGGCCGGATTCCTGGTGCCCATCACGGGTGACATCATGCGGATGCCTGGCTTGCCGGCAACCCCCTCAGCCGAGCTGATTGATATCGACGATGAGGGGAATATCTCAGGACTCTTTTAACGGTCGAGGGGCGGCACGCGCTCGGTCAAAACGGGCCGATGGTGGCAGGAGACCAGCGTGAAAAGCGGTGTGGAGCCGAATTCTGGAGAGAATTTCCGTTGCGCCAATTCCGCGCAGACAGGTAACTTACGATCTGGTACGATCTCGCCGTTCAAACGAAAAGGGATGTTCCAATGCGAAATCTGGTAATTCTATTGCTGCTCTTTCTATTTGCTGCGGTTTTGGCGGGTTGCTCCGAGGCCCCGTCCGGCGGCTGATGAGGCAAAAAAAAATCCGACAGTTCGTCGGAGAAAGTCAATCAGGAAAAGACCCCTGCCAGTAGCAAATCCGAGTTTCCTTAAACGGGTGCTCAGCGCAACGTCGATTGCCCACCCCCGTACAGGGGTAACCTTTTTTGCTTCCAGTGACGGTTTTCAGCGTTTCGCTTTGACGGATTCGTGCGCATCCGTCAAATTGTACGGATGAACAAACTGACGCTTACCGGCTGCCTGATCGGCAGCTTCCTGTTACTCTTGTCGGCGGAGTTGTCAGGACAGGGCACACAAGCCGATTTCGACCGCGCCAATGGCCTGGCTGCACAGACCCGAAATCAGGTTTTTCGGAACAAGGTTCCGTGGAACGTGATCCCGGGCAGCGAATCCTTCTGGTACGACGTGGCGACCGGCCCACGGACGCACGAGTTCGTCTTGGTGGATCCGCTGGTAGCTGAGCGGAAGGCGGCTTTCGATCACGAACAGTTGGCCGCCTCATTATCGGAGCAGGCAGGTGAACCCGTCCGTCCGGTCTCTTTGCCGTTTCGTTCGATTGAGATGGGTCACCCCGACGGTCTGGTTGGCTTCGAAGCGTTCGGGAAGCGTTGGTGGTTTGACCCGGCTGACGGTGCAGTGCGAACACAGGAAGAAGCAGCGAGGGTGAAGCTCGAATCCCTCGACCGAGTAAGATCTTCCGGTAGGCGAGGCGTCGACTCAGAAATACGTTTGATCAATCGCCTGGATGAACCTGTAAGAACCTTTTGGGTCGATGAACGAGGGGATTGGAAGGAGTACGATCGCATTCTTCCGGGCGATCAGCGGGCACAGCATTCTTTTGCCAATCATGTCTGGGTGATCACCGATCTGGCCCGCAAGCCTATCGCCGTGTTTGTGGTGCCGCAACAACCTGTGGAGGTGCAGATCGATCGCAAGCACACGATTCGACCAGCGCGGAATCGCCGTCGCTCTGCCACTCGCTCATGGCAAGGTAGTACGTCGCCCGATGGGAAATGGAAAGTGGCGATTGTCGACTCCAATGTCGTCTTGCGGGAGGTGGCAACCGGTGAGGGTGATTTCCTGACCGATTCCGGTAGCGAGGATGATTCGTTTACGCCTCGGTTTTATTGGTCACCGGATTCAACGCGACTGGTCGTGATCCAGGAGAAGCCAGCCCAAAGGCATGAAGTGCAAATGGTTGATTCGTCGCCCAAAGATCAGGTTCAACCCAAGTTGGTCGGGATGAATTATTTGAAGCCGGGCGATCAGATCGCCCAGGCCCGTCCGCGTTTGTTCGACATCGTCGCGAAACGCCAAATTCCTGTGGACACGGCCCTGTTCTCCAATCCGTGGAGCCTGCGGGACATCCGCTGGCATCCCGATTCGAGCGAATTCTTTTTCCTTTACAACCAGCGCGGGCACCAGGTATTACGTGTTTTGGGGGTCGACGGGGAAACGGGTGAAGTCAGGAGTGTGATCGACGAGAATAGCCCGACCTTTATTGACTACTCGCGGAAATATTTCAGTAGCGATAGCCCGGCGTTGGACGAGATGGTCTGGATGTCGGAAAGGGATGGCTGGAATCACCTGTACCTCGTCGATGTTTCCGACGGCAAGATCAAGCGACCATTGACCCAGGGAGCGTGGGTGGTTCGCGGTGTGGAACGGATCGACTGGTCCGAACGGAAGGTCTGGATCCGTTTAAGCGGTTACTTCCCTGATCAGGACCCCTATTACATACACCATGCCCGGGTCGATATCGATTCCGGTGAGCTGGTCATGCTGACGGCCGGAGATGGGGACCATCAAATTGAGTACCTGCCCGGGGGCCGATGGTTGATCGACCGGTATTCCCGAGTTGACATGCCACCGGTTCACGAACTCCGCGATGCGGAAACAGGCCATTTTGTCTGCGCGCTGGAACGGGCGGACTGGAAGCCTTTACTTGCTACCGGTTGGCAGGTTCCCGAACGATTCCGGGCCAAGGGAAGGGATGGCGAGACGGACATCTATGGTGTTATCTACCGACCCACCAATTTTGACCCGGACAGGCGTTACCCGGTGATCGAAGATATTTATGCTGGTCCCCACAGTTCCTTTGTGCCCAAAAAGTTTGGCCTGGTTCGCCGCGGGCAAGTACTGGCCGAATTGGGGTTCATCGTCGTGCAAATCGACGGCATGGGTACTTCCAATCGGAGCAAGGCGTTTCACGATGTTTGTCACAAAAATCTGGGTGACAGCGGGTTTCCCGATCGGATTGCCTGGCTCCGCGCCGCGGCCGAAAAATACCCCGCGATGGACCTGAGCCGGGTGGGTATCTTTGGGGGCTCGGCCGGTGGGCAAAGCGCCCTGCGGGCCCTGTTAGCTTTTGGCGACTTTTACCATGTCGCTGTCTCCGATTGCGGTTGTCACGACAACCGGATGGACAAGATTTGGTGGAATGAACTCTGGATGGGCTGGCCGATAGGCCCGCATTACGCGGAACAATCGAACGTGACCCAAGCACACCGTTTGGAGGGTAAGCTGCTGCTGACGGTGGGCGAACTCGATCGGAACGTGGATCCCGCATCGACGATGCAAGTGGTGGATGCGTTGATCAAAGCGAACAAGGATTTTGATTTTATTATTGTGCCGGGAGCCGGGCATGGCATTGGCGAATCGCCCTACCTGAAACGCCGGCGACGAGATTTTTTTATTCGTCATCTCTGGGGTGTCGAACCCCGACGCCCCTCGACTAAAGAAGAGCGAGCAGACGTGACGAGCCAACCCGAGGAGGCCAAGCCCGGCCAGGAGTGACGATGACCGCGCAAAAAAATGTACTGGGGACCGATTTGGAGTCCTGTTGCACCGATCCGATGACCGGTTTTTATCGGGACGGATTTTGTCACCTGGGCAAATCCGATTACGGCTTGCACCTGGTCTGTGCCGAGATGACGGCTGAGTTTCTTGAATTTTCGGTCAAGGCGGGGAATGATCTGGTAACCCCGGTGGCCGAGTATGGCTTTCCCGGGTTGCAACCGGGGGATCGTTGGTGTCTCTGCGTCACACGTTGGAAGGAGGCTTTGCAGGCGGGTGTTGCGCCGCCCGTGATTTTGGAGGCGACTCATATGTCGGCCATTGAATTTGTTACCCTGGGGGAGCTGGAAGCCCATCGAGTCGACTGACAGTCGGGCCCTCGGGGCGACGCTTCCCGTCGGCTGCTGTTAGGCCAGCATGCCCGTTTGAGGTCTGGCCGGAAGGTGCTGGGCAATGGTAAATTGGATATTTCTCGACCGGTTGACCGAACGTGTCAGGAGAAGAACGATAAAGGGTAGGGGGCTCACCGGAATGAGCCTTCCTTGACAGCCCATTTTTGAGGGAACGCGCTGTGATCGCCAGGATAGAGCTGGAAAACTTCATGTCGCACCGGCATACGGTGATCGAACCAGCTCGTGGTCTGACCGTCCTTGTGGGGCCCAATAACTGTGGCAAAAGTGCGGTCATCGCCGCCTTGCAGATCCTCAGCCACAATGAAAACTCCACGTATGTCCTCCGTCATGAAACGAAGAAGTGTCAGGTGCGCGTCACTACGGAAGAGGGGGGAACCGTCCTCTGGCGACGAGGAAAAAGTGGGGGGCCAGCTTATGAGATCAATGGGACGACCTACGATCGTTTGAAGAGCGCCGGGCAGCCGGAGGAATTGCAACAGGTGCTTCGTCTGCCGAAGGTCGAATGTGATCGGGACGAAGTCGATATTCATTTCGGTGAGCAAAAGTCTCCCGTGTTTCTCATCCGGGACTCGGCCCGGACGGCGGCCGATTTTTTTGCCTCGTCATCAGATGCTGGCCGGATGATGAAGATGCAATCTTTGCACAAGCAAAAAGTTCGGGATGCCAAGCGAGAGCATAAGGACCTTTGTCTGGAGCGGGACGAATGGAAACAGCAGGTCGAGTTGCTGGCACCGGTGCCCGGGATCGAAGACGCTTTTCAGGCAGTCTGCCAGTTAGGGGCCGAAGTGGAAGCGGGGCAGGTGGCCGCGGTTCATTTGCGAGAGCAGATTGCTCAGGGGCGTCGGATCGCGGCCGAGAACGAGGGCCTGCAGCGGAAACGGGATCTTCTCGGTGAGTTGGCGCCCCTGCCTGTATGGGCACCGGCCGACGAATTGCGGCAGCGCCTGCGTGACCTGTGCGTGGCCGAGCGGTCGGCGTCCGGTCTGCAGCAGAAACAGGAATGTCTGACTGCGCTTTCCAGTCCGCCCGCCTTTGGTCCGTGTGGGGAGCTGGCAGAGATGATACGGCAGTTGGCGACGGTGGAAGCGGAATGCCGATCGTATTCCGAAGTGGGAAGTCTGCTGGAGACGATTGCGGCTCCACCCGCCTGGACTTCAACCGAAGCGTTGCGGGAGCGTTTGGCGGGAATCAAGAAACAGCAAGCCGAATTGGCCCGCCTGAAGCAGGCGGCGTGTGAGACCGAACAGTTGGCGGCTGAAATCCAATCGGAAATTGAGCAATGGGTTGAGCGCAATCCGAGTTGCCCGACCTGTGGCCAACCCATCGATGCGAACGTCTTGACAGCCGGCCTGCGACACCCGAAGAAGGGGGTGAGCGATGGTTGAATCGTTGCGCCCGCAGCAGCACCGAAAGGAAGACCTGACCGGTCTGTTGTTCATTGGCGACCCCCACGTGGAAAATCGACAGCCCGGTTTCCGTAAAGACGATTACCCGCAGGTGATCCTGGGCAAACTCAAATGGTGCCTCGAATACGCCGATCGCGAGAAGTTATTACCGGTGTTTCTGGGCGACCTGTTTGAAAAGCCCCGGGAAAACTCGAATTGGATGATCGTGCGCCTGATGGAGCTCCTGTTGGATTCGGGGGCGATCGGGATTTACGGGAATCACGATTGCGCGGATCCGGTCCTCTCCGACCGCGATTCCCTGGCTGTGCTGGTGCGGGCAGGGTGTCTGGAGCTGGTGAGTGCCGAATCGCCCTGGTCGGGGGAGATGAAGGGTTCTCCGGTCGTGGTGGGTGGTTCTTCTTACCGACAGAAGGTTCCCAGGGAATTCGACGTGACGCCTTTTGGCCAGGGGACGCTGTTTGACGACAAGCCGCTCGTTGCTTGGATCACTCATCACGATATCGAGATGCCAGGCTATGATGCCGGTCGCTTTCGACCACGTCAAATTAAGAATGTTCAACTGCTGGTCAACGGGCATATCCATCGACGACTGGAACCGGTTCAGCAAGGTCAGACGGAATGGCTGACGCCCGGGAGCATCAGTCGGCGTTCGCGAAGTGAGGCGAATCGCCACCACGTGCCCTCGGTCCTGAGGGCAGATGTCGTGGAGGGGAAATTCGAAACGCATTACGTCGAGATTCCTCATCGACCTTTTGAGGAAGTTTTTCACACCGCCGTGCTGCCGTCGGGCGATGGCGATGAGCCCTCCGATTTTATTACGGGACTGAAAGAGATGCTGTTGCGAAAGACGGAAAGTGGAGCCGGGCTGTTCCGCTTTCTGGAAGAGCAACTGGTGACCTTTCCCCCACCCGTCGCCGAAGAAATTATGTCCCTAGCCAAACAGGTGGAAGATGAATAAGCACGAGGCGAATCCAGCCGAAGAGCAGCAGGCGATTGAGGCCCTGCAAAAACGATTTGACAAGTTGTCTCATGAGCGGACAAGGATCGAGGCCCGCCAGGAAGCGGCTCAAAAGCAGCTGGATGAACTGAAGGAGCAGTCCCGTCAGCAGTTCGGTACCGACGACGTCGCCGAACTGGAAAAACAATTGGCCAAAATGGAAAAAGAGAATGCCGAGAAACGGACACGCTACGAAGCGAGTCTGGATGGCATTGAGGGAGAATTGAAAGAGATTGAAAGCCGCTTCGCCGAAACAGAGTCCGCTGAGAGCCCTGAATAGTGCGATGAGTGGATCCTCCTCGAAACGAAAAGAGAGTTTGGTGGCTTGGGAAGACGCCAGGAACGAAGACGGGCAAAGGCAGCAGCAGTTGCGTGACCGGATTCAGTATTTGCAGTTTCAGCGGCGCGACCGTGTTCAATCGCTGCAGCGCGCTGAAACGAGAATCGCCGCCCTTCAGGAGTTTCTCGGCATCGCCGACGAGGTGGGGGAGGCGTTGGATGTGCTGAGCCAGCAGTTGTTCAGTGAAACCTTGGACATCCTGCAGGAGAAGCTGACGATCGGTTTGCAGGAAGTGCTCGAACAGCCCATTCAGTTCAAAGCGACACCGGCCTACAAGAACAATTCGGCCGTGGTCGAGTTTTCGATTGAGAAGGAAGGGCACGCCGAGGATATCTACCGCGGCCAGGGAGGTTCCGTACAGAATGTTCTGAGCGTCGGTCTGCGATTATTTGCCCTGGCCCAATTGGATCAACAGGAGCATCGCCGTTTCCTGGTGCTCGATGAACAGGACTGCTGGCTAAAGCCGGATCGCGTGCCCCGTTTGGTAAAGATGGTTCACCAGGCAGCGCGGGAACTCAATT
>JAYZCF010000197.1:0-5428 GCA_036338455.1 Planctomycetota bacterium | reverse complement strand
CTCGGTTGTCACTCGATTCGCGTCAATGCCGGGTCCCAGGGGAGCTACGAGGAACAGGTCAAACTGGCGGCCGACGGCCTCAGCCGCCTGAGTGAAATGGCGACCGAATACTGCCAAAATGTCATCGTCGAAAACCATGGTGGCCTCTCATCCAACGGCGCTTGGCTGGCCGAAGTGATCGAGACCGTGAATATGAAGAATTGTGGGACACTTCCCGATTTCGGAAACTTCAAACTTTCCAAGGATGAGTGGTACAATCGGTACCAAGGTGTCAGTGAGCTGATGCCGTACGCGAAGGCGGTCAGCGCCAAGAGTCATCAATTTGACGACGATGGGAATGAAACCGCGACCGATTATTTCCGGATGATGAAAATCGTGCTCGAAGCGGGCTACCGAGGATATGTGGGGATCGAGTTCGAAGGTGGGGGTGGCGAATATGAAGGGGTTCACGCCACGAAGAAGCTACTTGAACGCTGCCAAGAGAAATTTGCCTGCATGGCCTGCCCCTCTCCAAGGCGACGCCGCTGGCTGCCCAGACTGAGGAAACGGCTGCAACGGTAACGATCAAGAAAACCGCAGAGGGCAGGTCGTTTTCCGGAGAGAATTGGTGTTCGCTCCGTTCCTTGGAAAACGAGGTTTACCCGGTTTAACAAATCTGTAAAAACAGGGCTCGATCTGATGAGGATCGAGCTTTTTTTTATATTTTGTCATCCTGATTACCGGAATGACTCAAGAAAGACACTTAGGTTTTGCAACTCAACCGCCTGCCTAAATCTTATGCACAAAATCAATGCACAGAAAACATGCAGGCCAGCACTCTTTATTTGCAAAACGCCAGATTTGACGTAAGTGCTTGCAAAATATTGATATTACAACGACGACTTGCCGGCACTTCCATCATGGGGGCAAAAGGCGTCGGTGAGACACAGACAGATGTCAGCCGAGCCGGATCCAAGCTTTATTTTGCTTCCCTGAAAGGAGTCATTCATGAACGAGACTATGGTTCAACAAGAAGGTTTTGCTGCCCGCTGTCAAAAGGTTCTCCAAGTTGCCAAGGAACTCTTCCAAGGTAAACCTGACTGGGTAACGTTTTTCCGAGAAACCCTGGGAGTCAGCGGTGCCGCTCGCAGCGTATTTCCAACTCAGGCCGAATACGTGATGTTCGAAAAGTCGAACGAATACGTTGATATCCAGAATATGGTCCTGGCCCTACGAAACAGGAAGATGTCCGGCGGGGGAGCTAACGAACCGACCAAGGTAATCACCGTCCGCCTGCCGGAGAGCCTGCACGAAGCTCTCAAGGCAGAAGCAAGCGACCACAACACTAGCATGAACAAGCTCTGTATCTCCAAGCTATTACAAGTGCTTATGGATAACCCAAATCAGGCGGCTCCCATTCGAGCTGCAGCTGCCATGGCAGCCAAGCCGATGTCCCCCGCCATGCCGCAGTCGAATATGCCGTCGACCCCAAATTTCAGGTCGACGTTCCATACCCCGACCAATCCAGCCATGGCTCCGAGTACCAACAAATTCGGTCAATAGCCAAACGAAGACTCCGGGGCTGAAATGGAGTTTTCTGAAAAGCCTTGGAAATTTCATGAATGGATCTTGTTGAACCCAAAGTGCCGATCAAGGATGGTGGGCACTTTGTTTTCAAACCGTTCCTGTTGAGTAAAATTTGTCCACTTCTAACCAGGCTTGGGATGTCATTGTCATCGGCGGCGGTGCTGCCGGCCTGATGGCAGCATACAGTGCAGCTGAGCGAGGGCGCCAAGTCCTCCTACTGGAAAAAAACCGGAAGCTGGGGGTGAAGATATTGATGTCCGGGGGAACCCGGTGCAATATCACCCATGACTGTGGACCGAAAGAGATCGCAACGGCCATCGGTGAAAAAGGGCGGTTCCTGTACCCTGCCCTGGGTGCGCTGCCACCCCATCAGATCGTGCAGATGATTGAGAGTTGTGGCGTCTCCACGAAGATCGAAAGCACGGGAAAGATCTTCCCGGCCAGCGACCGTGCCATCGATGTGCGCGACGCCCTGGTTTCTCTGGCCGAATCAGCCGGTGCAATTATCAGAAATCTTCACCCGGTCACCGACGTCTCGCGCGACAACGAAGAGTTCCTCATAAAAACGGAAGCAGCCAGCTTCCGTACCCGACGACTGATCCTGACAACGGGGGGCAAGTCTTATCCCGGCTGCGGTACGACCGGTGACGGGTACACCTGGGCTACCGCGCTCGGACACACCTTGGTACCCCCGGTGGCTGCCCTGACCCCTATCCAAACATCGGACCCCGGACCAAGGCAACTGAGCGGTATGACGCTCCCTCTGACTGGCGTGACCGTCATGGACACCAGCGGCTCGCAGTCGCAAGTAATCGCCCAGGATAAGGGCTCGGTACTGTTCACGCATTTTGGGTTCTCAGGACCGGCCATTTTGAATGTCAGCCGAGTAATTAATTGCCACAAACCCTCTGGCCAACTCTTACTTCAGCTCGATTTTGTTTGCCGCGGAACAACCGAACAATTTTCGTCTCAGTTACGGCAGTTGCTACAGGCCCAAGGTAAATCGAGTATCGCCAACCTGGCCATCGAGGAGATTCCGCGGCGCTTGATGCGATTTCTGCTGGACCGTGCCAACATCCTCCCCGAAACCCGCGCTGCAGAATTGAGCCGGGAACAGGCCAACCGGCTCACCGGCGAACTCAAATCTGCGTCCTTCCCTATCAGCGGCACACTCGGCTTTGAGAAAGCGGAGGTGACTGCCGGTGGAATCAACCTCCAAGAGATCCATTCCAAGACGATGGAAAGCAAGGTCTGCCCTGGCCTGTTCCTGGCTGGTGAAGTCATCGACATCGACGGGCCCATCGGCGGCTACAATTTCCAAGCCGCATTCAGCACCGGATGGCTGGCTGGCCTGAACGCCTAAATCGAAAATACCATTTCTTTCCTGAAGATAGCAGCCAATTCGGAACGCAGGCGAAACGAAATAAAACAAGGAAGCTGGCTAGGCTTTACGAATATCGCCCATCGCTATAATGACGTTGTGGTCCGCTGGTCCGTTCAGCCCAACGTTCAGCCCAACGTTCAGCCCAACGTTCAGCCCAACGTTCAGCCCAACGTTCAGCCCAACCTTCGAGGCATTAAGATGAACTGGCTTACCGAAACTCCTGAGTGGCTCATCCTGTCCGGCATGCTCCTCGCCGCGATGTTCTACCTCCTGGCTCGCTTGGGCTCACGAAAGATCCTGTTCAAAAAAATAACCACGGCAATCCTGTCCCTCACGCTGGTCGTATTCCTTTTCGAGTTGGCCTATGTCACAGATCGTGAAAAACTGACGCACGCCGTCTACGAAATGGCTCACGGTGCTCGCTGGAACCAACCGCAAAAAGTCATTCGACATATCAGCCCAACCCGACCCGAGGTCATCGAAAAGGTGTCGGACGAAATGACTCACCTCAAGTTCGATGAATGTCGTGTCGTTACCATCGATGATATCACGTTCAATCGCGTTAACCAAAAACAGGCAACACTTGACTTCACCTTATTCGCCAACATTGACGCGCGGGAAAAATACATGTGTCGCGCCAAGGGGACGCGGAGGGTCAGATTTCACTTCGAAAAAGAAGAGGATCAGCAGTGGCGTTTGGTCAACGGAACCAATTTACCGTTGCAAGGAATCAGCGCACCCGTCACCCGTTTCGGCCCGGTTCCCGGAAAGCCTCGAGGAGACAACCTACCCGCAGGCATCGAGTTCAACCCACCCTCGTTTGATTTAAACATCGGGTTTTAACCGATGGCGCCGGCAATCGCAGGACCCGTCCCAAACTCTTGATGCGGCACTCTTGATTCGGCAGCTACGATCTACATCCGCACCAGCGCTGCCCCACAGGCCAATCCCGCCCCAGCCGTGGTCAATAACAACCACTTGCCCGCCAGCTCACGCCCGGCTCGAATCTGCTGGTCCAGTGCGGTAGGAATCGTGGCAGCCGAACTGTTACCGTATTCTGGCAAGGTGATACAGGTTTGCGCCGGCAGGAGACCGAGACGTTTGCGGACCGATTCAATGATCCGGGAATTTGCTTGGTGGGGGATCCAAAGGTCGATATCTTCCACTTTGAGATCATTCCTCTGCAATAAACGCTCTGCCATTTCCGTCATCGACTCGACCGCATATCGAAAGACGGCTTGCCCGTTGTTGATTCTCATCAAGTGCCGCCCCTCTACTAATGTTGACGGGCCGAACGGTTGGCGTGACCCCCCATCCGGTATGAGTAGTTGGTCCCACCCACTACCATCACTGGAAAGTTCGATGTCGACGATCCGCGGCTCTTCATCAGCCGGCCCAACCAAGACAGCCCCGGCTCCGTCCGCAAAAATGGCTGCCGTACCAAAGTCCGCCGGATTCGTCCGCCGTGAAAGCAGATTCGCCGCGATCAGCAAGACCGATCTTCCCTGAACGCGACAGAGGGCATCGGCGACCTGCAAACCGTAGAGGAACCCAGAACAAGCGACCGCCATATCAAAAGCAGCCACTGGGCCAAGCCCGAGGTCCGAGGCGACTCGCGGCGCGGTCGGTGGCAGCAGGTGATCGGGTGTGCTGGTTGCCAAAATCACTGTTCCGATCAATTCCCGCTGTTCCGACGGGACCTGTTCAAGGAGGGAACGCCCTGCGGCGATCGCCATATCAGAAACCGCCTGGTCTACCTGGGCAACCCGACGACGGACGACGCCGGTCCGCTGTTCGATCCAACCCGGCTCAAGCCCCAACTCCGATTCGAGCTCCGGATTCTCCACCACCTTTTCCGGCAGATAACTGCCAGTGGCCACGATCTGCGACGCAATTTCATAGAAAGATGACGATCGATTCATACCCCGATTTTAAACCATCAGAAAAATCACGTCAGAGGGTCACAGAAAAACGTTTTTGAGATATAACCGGGAGATCACTGAGAGCGAGCTGTTTCTCACAGATCCAACCAACGATCCCGAATGCATTCTGAAAGGTCAAATCATGGCAAAAGTCGACTGGAGCTACCACCGCCCTGGCTGAAAGACCTGTGTTAAGACGCAAGAGTTTCTTGCCCAGCACAATGTGTCGATCAAAACCGAGGTAAACGCTAAAAAAGAAAAGCTTCAAGGCCCAGCTGCACTGAAAATGGCAAGCGAATCCAATGAGCTCTTTGTAGGCAAAGGGAAAAAGGTCGTTCACTTGAGCCTGAAGAAAGAACCTGCCACCGACGACGAGATCCTCAAACTGATGCTCGGGCCAACTGGAAACTTGCGGGCGCCGACCTTGCGCGTGGGCAAGAAACTGATCGTCGGTTTCAATCCGGAGATGTACGAAAGCCTGTTCGGATAGTTCATCAGGCCTGCTGCAGCGCGAAGCTATGGTCCGTTGGTCACAGGCGCTGCGGCCTCCATCATG
>JAYZCF010000196.1:0-11462 GCA_036338455.1 Planctomycetota bacterium | reverse complement strand
GTGTCCCAGCCGCGGTACGTACTACTTTGACCTTTGGATTGAATCCCTCGATTCGCAAATCCATGAAGGTGTTCTTTGGTTGGGCAGCCATTGCTCTTGTGGCGATCGTGGGCAGGGGCGGCGCGAGTTCCGGTTTCTTTTCAAAAACAACTTGAATTTCTGGAAGCACGGTTGGACTTGAAAGAGAACACGTCACTGACGAGTGGCCGGTGATGGTGATTTTCAATTCCATCAAACGCAGAACTGAAGGGACTTCATTGGGTATGTCTTTAGCCCACTCAAAAACCAACGACTGCTTAGGCGAATCATTGGCTGGAGAGGTTTGAGGCTGGAGAGTAATTGTGGCAATTGGTTTAGAGTTGGTTGGATTGAGTTCCGTAGCAGTGTTTCCTGCTTGTTTTGTGGCACGAAAAATCTGCCAGGTTCGCGTTGTGTCGCTGGGTTTTGAGAGCTTGCGAATGGCAAATTCCCTGTTCCCGGTATCTTTGACTCCAACAATTAGGCTGAGCTCAACTGCATCAACAGAATCGCAATAGAGGTCCGCCAACGGGCGGCTTGCCGTAGAACCTAACAAATTGGTTGCATTCCATTTTGGCAGTTTAAGGAACTTGCCTTTCCGCTTGATGTCCTCCAGTGGATCACGGCCAGGCTTGGCGGGCTTCGATTTTTCTTTTTGTACCACTGGCTCTTTGGATGGCGACTTCTTGGAGGGACTGGTCGGGGGTGCTTGAGTTGGACGTGTGCCATTCTCTAGTTGCTTTGCTTCGGCCTCGGCTTTTTGACGAGCTGCATCCTGGTTTCGAAGGAACTCCTCGGCATCATCAACCTGTGGCTCAGGGGCCTGGGCGGTTGGAACGGTGTCTTGGTCCGTGGTGTTGCTGGCAACCGTGGCGTCGACGTTTGGTTGCCGGGCCGTTGTTACTACGATGCCGACGATGATCAGCAGCAGCAGGGCAGTGATCGTGATTGCGTAGACTGTTAGTGGTCGTGATGTTGGACTTGTGAAGTCAGGTGCCGACGAGGGTTGAGTGGGAGTTGAAACAGGACTGGGGTAATTTGTCGAAACATTGGGAGGTGGAGGGGCGGCCGTTTGTTTGTTGATTGTGATCGGAACAGAAGGTGGTTGTGGAACCGCAGAGGCGGGTGCGGTGGCTTTTGGGAGATCGGCTTGTGTCGTGGTTGTTTGTTCGGGTTCTTGTTTTGCTGGAGCCGGGCGGGGCGGAGTTTCAACGGGAGCGGGGCTTGAGGGCGTCGCCAGAACACCCGATCTTGCAGCCTCGACCAGGTCTCCTCCTTCAGCCGTGCCCGGAGAGTCGGTCAGGTCGATGACTGTGGAATGCCGCTGATTCTTGAGCTGTTTGGCTTCTTTGCTGTCTGCGATGTAGAACCGCCAATGGCAGTCGACTCCAGCGGGCAACCGTGTGACATAGGTGCTGTAGGTGACCTCCCATCGGCGTTCCGGGGGAATCAACAGCATTGCTTCATTGACCAGTGGCAGGACGTTGCTGCCGACAGGGAAAATCACCGAAACGTATTGGTCGCGAGATTCCAGGAACGACTCTGCCAAAACGCCGGCCCATCCAGCATCCCCAGCCAAACGGTTCCAAGCCTCACAGGTTCGCAGGGGCGTGGGGACATCGGTAGGAACGCGGCCATTGGCGATTTGGCGTGGTGTTCCGTCGAACGTCTCGTCGTGGAAACCAGCAGCCAATTGGACTGCCGCCGGGCCACAATTGACCAGGTCGTTGTGTTGGAGCGCGATGTGGTGGGCCAGCTTGTTGGATCGTTGCGTGTAATCGAGGCCCGCATTGCAGACACGCGAGAGAATATTGAAGCGTTCTCCACCAACTGAGATCACATGGTGGAAGTAATTGACAGGGTTGAGATTTGCCTTTGGGTCGTGCGGGGGGAAGTGATGTCGGTAACCACTGAATGATTCTAGTCGATCGGCGAGAGACTTAGAGACACCTGGCGTGCTGATGACGGTGCAGAACCCGTGACTGCCCCGGTTGAGGCCTTCTTGTGCGGAGGTATAGACCAATTCCTCACTCATGTTCCGGCTCCGGAGTGTGGGGAAGTGATGACTTTGCGCCGATAAGGCCAGGGACGCTGCGATGCAATGCGTACAACAGCGGGACCTCGGCCCACATCGGAGAAATGTCCTGCGGTCGGACAAGCAGTTGCGTCATGTTTTCGCCGACCGATTTTTCTTCGGGGCTATTTCCGACTGCACTGACAGGAATGTAGACAACATCACTACAAAACCCATCGACTGCGTTGATGAATTCTGGACAGTGCTTGGACAACAGTGTGCGGATTTGTTGACTTACAGAATCGAGTTGCTCCAAGTTCAGCGTGGCGATTGCTGAGTTGCCAGAGCGGAAGTGTTTTTCCTCTAGCAGTTTTCCCCAGACATCGTACTTGGTGAGAATCACGACTAACGGCTTCTTGAGTTGTTCGTTTTGTCCCAGTTGAGAGTGACGGCGAATTCGGTTGGCCGCCTCCAACAGAATCTGGTGTTGTTGATAGGTTGGACGCTGAGCGTTGAGCTGAGGGTCCGTACTTTGTTTTCTCAGCGCGGCCCGTAATCGGGGGTGCTGGGTTGGATCAAAAAGAAACAGCAAGACTTCTGATCGTGCCAGGTGCCCCGTTCCCGGACGGCTGGCAGAATCCTCTCCCGGAAGAAAATGTTCTCCGGCGTTGTCGTACATGCAGAGCAATCGAGAGAGTTTGTTGGTCTGATTCAGGTGTGGATGGCCTTGTAATGGTTGGACCCCAAACACGAAGGGGCGGGCCAGCAGTACGGGCCGTTCATCGATCATGACCGGGACATAGAGGTCACCTTCAGGCTCCGTCTTGGGGAGTGTGACCCACTTGTCGTCTTCTGCCGCGAGGAAGAACTTCTCCTCGTAATCCATCAGAAACGCATTCAAACGTGGGTCAGCGTCATCGAACCGAATCCGAAAAGAACTGGCGGCTCGTCTCATTTGCCAAATCATCGATGCAAGTAGATACGATTTGCCAGAGGACGGTGCACCCAGAATAGAGATGAAGACAGGCGGCATCTCGAGCAACGCTCGCGGCAATGGCAAATGGCAACGTGGGCAAGCCAGGTCTGTACACTCTTCGCCTTTTGGATCAATCGCGTTACCGAAAGGAGTGAAACGGGCTGGCAGAAAACGTAATTGCTCGTTTGTTGCTCCAAGAACGTGGTCTTTGCCCGCCAGGCTGTCGTGTGCCGAAATCCAGAGAGTTTCCTGTGGAGGAAACGTATGCCAGCAGTGGGCACAGGTGACCATCGACCTTAGGCGAATTGCCGTAGGAGACGAATTGTCTTGCGGCATGGGAATTCTTCCGTCAGCGAAGTTCACAGAAATTCGGTGCGCCAACTCGGAGGCGCGTCGAAATGTTGTGCCAGTCGCAACGCCCAAATATATCACATTGTTGCGAAATTGGAGAATGTTCTCATTGGAGTCGATGCGGTAGCAGCGTCACTTTGTCTGTTTCGGCCGCTTGTCGAATATTGGGAGATGTCGGTAGTAAACCTCGAGCGTGCAGAGTGCCAACGCGGTCATATAGACACGGCCTCTGCGTCGGTCGTGGGCGGTTCCGTTTGGAGCCCAACTGCCAGCCTTATGCCCGCTTTGTTCCTGAGTACGAATAAGGAGATTGCGGATCTCGGGATTCCATCGTTGCCATTCGGCGCCTCCCCAGTGGTGCAGAACTTGTGTCGCGTAGTACCAGTAGTACATGTCGACAGATCCTTGCCGAGGAAGATGATTGCCCAGGAACTCTACACCAGCTTTCAAGCCAGGGTGATTTCTGGACCAGCCACAGTATTGCCGGCAAAGGAGTGCCTCGGCCGTCATTGTGGATGTGGGCGGTGCGCTTCCCGGGAGGTAGCCGTAATGTCCTCCAGTGGAGTCTGTTTGTGCCGAGTCCAAGAACTGGTTGGATTTCTCAAGAACGGAAACGGCTACGGGAATTTTTGCGTTTATTGCGCTGCCCAAAGCCATGATCTGCCATCCTTGGACACTGGTGTCACCGGGATCGTTCGGAGTGTATCGCCATCCACCTCCCTGACTTTGGGCAGCGAGAATATAACGAACTGCTCGAGTTGCAGGGTCGAGAAGCAGTTCAGAATCTCCGGTCATCGACAGAGCTTCGCACAGCACAATAGTGGCCTGCGCGTGGGCATACATGTTTCCGACTCCGATTCCTCTGAAACTGCCGTCGCTGTTTTGATCGGCAATGATCCAGTCCAGTCCCATACGGACTAAATTGCGGAACGTGTTTCCGCGATGGGTGTAGCCACGTCCGAGGAAGGGGAGAAGTGCCAAGGCCGTGGCGGCCGTGTCACTGCGACAACCACACCTTCTGTCGGCACAGCGGCCGCCGCACTCGGCGATCTCATGAAATCTGTCCAGTGACCAGTTGCCAGTGGGATGCTGGTGGTTTTTTAGCCACATCAACCCACGGCTAACGGCGTCTTCACTTTCCCTGGTTCCGCCGCCGGACTTGAGGAGGCGATCACGATGCTTGTCGGAACGACCAGCAAACATTGATCGGAAGCTGGAGTCTTCGGTCACGACAGAGGGGGAGTCTCCACCGCCCGGACTCGGCAATGGTTGTGTCTCCTTGCCGGGAGGCGGGATGACGAAACGAGACGGCCGCTTCTTTCTTGATGGTTTGCCTGGGGGAGCTTTCGGAGCCAGATCGGTCGTGGTACCAGGTGTTTTTGCTGGAACGTGTTTTGCAGTGTTGGTCTCAACCGGAGAGGTCGCTTTTTCAAGTGGTGTGCTGGCGTCAGAGTCTGGTTTTTCCGATTTCGAAGAGTCAGGTGAATTGCCCTGCCCGCTTTTGACAGGCCGACCGTTTTTCGCGACATCGAACCCACCACCGTCACGAAAAGGTCGCAGTCGTTCACCAGCCAGAAAGCCCAGCACCGACAGCAGGACCAACAGAATTGCGGCAACGGACAAGACGACAAGAAGACGGCGTCGACGGACATCAGAATCAGTGGGGGGCAATGGCGGAGGAGTGCCCATGACGGTCCAGTTACTTGCAGAATCGTTTACTTGATCAGTGCGGCAGGATGAGAAAAACGGGCTGAATCATTGAACCCGCTGGGGCCCCTTGGAGCTGCCGAGGAGAAGGCGGTCACCAGTTGGCCAGGGAATGAGTTGGTACTCAAATTTTTCGGCGACAATTGCTCTCTTCACTGTTTCGAACAAACTGAATGAGTCGGGCCAAACAACCACGGCCAGAAAGTCGCGGGTGTTGTCAAACTGGGAGAAGCGTCCTGTAACTGCCGGTTGTTTTCCATTGCCGGAGGCGATCTCTAATCCGGCCCCGGGCCGGGCCGTTATGGACCGCGATCCATTGCCGAGGTCATGAATCTGGCATTCCAGATCATTTAGAACGAGTTGGCCGGCTCTATCGACTCGGTAGATAGAACAAAGTCGTCCCTTCTTGAGCAGAAAGCCGACCAGCCGTTTGTCTGTAGTTCGCTGTTTGGGCAAGCTGCTGGTTCGTGACCTCGCAGCGATCTCCGCATCAAGCCTGCGTTGCGCGTCGGAAATGTCGCTGCGGGTATCGTTCAGTTTTCTGTCCAGCACCGACAGTGCTGTAGCAATCTTGTTGATTTCAGTTTGTCCGCTGGCAATCGCTAACGTCACTTCGGCTTGTTCGGCCTCCAGGGCATGGTGGTCCGAGACGAGTTCTTCCAGTTGACTGGCCAGCGAATTTGCATCCGGATCAACAAATTGCTCATCAATACTGTCTATTTGTTTTACAGAATTTCGGAGAACTTGGAGTTGTTCCTGTTTCAAGTGAGCGGCAGATTGTAGCAGCATCAATTCCGCTTGTGCTTTGGGGGTCGGGGGGGTGACACGGCGTTGAGTGCTGGTCAGGTTCAGTAACACCACGATCAGGATCGATATGAAAACGATACCTCCGAATGCATTGCAAACGGTGTCCAGTAGCAGATCCAGGCTGTCGCGTGTTGATCGTGAACGACGGTTCATTTTCCGGTCCCTGCACCAGTTTCTGGATCGATTACAGTCTGGTGTGGCGACAGAAGGTCGAAACCAATGTCAAAGCCCTGTTCTTCCAAGAGATCTCGAACCTCACGGAATGTCTCGATTCCATTTGGCTTCAGCAGCAGCACAAAGTAATCGGTTCTTTTGTTTCGTTGCCGAGTCCACTTGATCAGGGCCTTCACATCCGAAAACGCCTGTGGCTTCCGAGAGACACCAGATTCAGCGACGACAAGGGCAGCATTATCGATTTCGACGAGCCATGGTGTCTTGGAATTCCCTGAAACTGGATTGAAGATCAATCTGTTGGACTTCTGCAATTTCCGGAGTTGCTGCCGAAGTTGTTGTCTCTTGCCTTCAAGCGCCAACAGCGTGGCTTGTTTGTTCTCGCTTTCGGTCTGCTGCTGTTGCGTTTCCTGCACGCGAACTTGAGTTTGGCTCTCACGGCGGCGCAGCTCTCTTATTAGCTCACGGAGTCGTCGGCTGACGTTCTCCGTATCGGAAATTTGCTGGCGGAGTTCGGTCACGGAAACTCTAGACGCTGAAGACAGTAGCTTCGCGCGGGCATCGAGATGTGATTCGAGTCTCTGGATCTCACGCTCGGCAGTCTCGATCGTTTCCTTCAAATCCTCGTTAATCTTGGCGGTAGCCAGGGGAGGGGATGCGTCGGTCCGTTCGAGCAATTCCAGTGCCAGCAGCATCGTGATCACCAGCATGATGCCGGTCACCGATGTGATGATGTCCTGGAAGGCAAACAGGGAGAACGGCGCTGATTTTCGGCGGCGACGAGACATCCCGTTCACTCCTGGCTATCACGACGTGTCGACCAGACAACTGCCGGGCCGTTTATTCCGGGTTCAGTGGTGAAAACCAATCGACACCGGGCACGTGCTTGTCGATCTCAGTTCGCATCTGCTGCATCTGCAGCGCAAAGAAGATTCCATCTGCTTCGTGGATCTTGAAGGTGTTGATTCCAATGATGGCACGCGAGTTGCTTTCCCACAGGGGGCCTCCCGAGTTCCCCGGGTTGATGCTGGCGCCATGCTGGATCAGTCGGCCAATGCTCGGACGATTTGAGATCGACGAAACCTCTCCCCGAGTCAGGGTGATCTTCTGTTCGCACACCGGAGAGGTTTCGATGCTGCGGGATTTAAGTAACCTCTTCTGATAGTCATCGCCATCCTCGTCGGTAAGCTTGTCAGTGGCTGCCCCGGGGAATCCCATGGCCATCACCTCGGTCAACAGGGCGGGTTCATCCAGTGTGGACAGCCTGAAGAACGGACAGTTCTGTGTGTCGATCTTGATGGCGGCAAGATCAAATTTCTCACTGATGAATTTGACCGTTCCCTCGTGAGGTTTCCCGTCGACGATGATCCATAGGACCGGTTCCAACGACTCAAAACCCCAGCCTTTCTTCATTTCGCGGATCTTGGTCCGGGCTTGCTTGACCTGCTGGAAGTCTTCGACAACATGCTTGTTGGTCAACGCAAAACCATTGTCCGTCACAAAGAAGCAAGAACCGCTACTGCCCAGAAGATACTCCCAGTAGGCTGTTTTTCCATCTCGAGTTTTACTGGAGCGAATACGAGCTCCATTTCTCGCTAGGCGTTCCGCCGTACTCTTGTCACCGACAAGTCTCTTCATGGAGAAGGGAGACTCTTTTTTCTGGCCATCCTCGTCGATGAATCGCCAGCCAAGGACTACATTTCCCATCGCTTGCGAGACAAGTGTTTGCGCTTCGCGACCTTTCAAGGATTGGATCGGTCCTTTGGGAGTGCCCGGGATCGGGCGATCCAACTTGTTTCCACGTTTGTCCTTGGGTTTTTCGGTTGCAGGTTTTGCGGTTGCAGGTTTTGCGGTTGCAGGTTTTGCGGTTGCAGGTTTTGCGGTTTTGTCACCAGGTGGCTGTTCTCCGTCTGGTGATGGGGTCGTGGCGATGGTGTCGTTCGATCTGGACCCCGACCAAACAGATGCGCCGACAACCAGAGCGGCCAAAAGTCCAATCCCACAGGCAACGGTCGCCACAAGTGGCGAAATTCGCCGCGAAGTGGAATGTAGCGGAGGTGGTGGCGGGACCGCGACGGGGCCGCTTGGCAACTGCTGGTCAGGTGAGCCGTCTGTGACCGCCGCGGCGGCGGGTGGGGATGGCTTTTTTGGTTCCGGATCCCGCGGGGTAGAACTCTTCAAAATCGAATTCGCCGACCGCCAGGGGCCTGACATTCCCTGCCGAACGCGGGCACCGGAAGGTAGCCGGCCCTGCTTGGCTAGAAACAGCAATTCGTCCGAAGAGAAGGGGCCGGAGTGTTGCTCGTCAATATTCAGGTACCATTCACTCATTTTGTCAGTCAACCTTTTCGGTACCCTCGAAGTCGAACAGATCGTGTGAACAGAAAGCGGCTAACCTTTATTTTGATGTTCGAACGGTGTTACTCGCAAGTTGTTCACGATGTGGCGGAGGCAATAATCTGAGCAGTCGTCTAGAAACTCCTCTTCAGACTTCTTGAGGAATGTCAGAAACAACTGGATTAACAACGCTGCCACGAGGGCTTCCAGAGTTGTTTCGAACGCGGTCGACAGCCCACCAGCAACGCCTTCCAGGGACTGCTTGATTTCGTCCAGTCGGTCGGCTCCCTGCAGCACCGACCCGAATTGTCCGATTGCAGTGGATAGCCCGAGAACAGTTCCGATGAATCCCAGCACGGGAATAGCCCAGACAAATCCGTTGAGAAGCGAATAACTCGTCTCCATTACAGATTCGTCATGTGTTGCCTGTGAGTTCAGGATCTCGTCGACATCAGAGACTCGCCGAATATTCTTGAGATTCGACAGTGCAATCACGATTCGGTTGTACAGAACGAAGTGTCGGGGATCGTCGGTCAGCGAACGGAGTCGGTCCATTACCGCGTCGACGGTCGCAGGTTCCAGCACGAAATCGTGGTCATTGGGAATAATGGTGTGGTTTAGGGCGCGGGTTTGCAGGGCGAGTTTTCTCGACTTCAGGACGAGCATCGTCAATGACCAGGATGTCAGGAAACTGATGGCGTACGGCACAGGTCCCCGTTGGGTGAACATGGCAACGAATTGCTCCAACCAGGGATTCTCTTCGAGAACCAGCAGGACGAGGTAAAAAGCAACAGTTATTCCCGAGCCAATGATGACACTCAACAGTGAGTTGACGCGGGTGAACTTTCCTCCGTTGAAACCGAGGCGTTGTTCGATGTCGAGTCGCGTCCATTCCAAGTCGATCGATTCTTCCGCTACCGACATCGTTTGGGGACTCTTTCTTTTTCCGGACATCGACTGTTGTCGTGAAGCCGGCTGGTGTTTAGCGAGCGATTTGGCCGACCTGCAGAACGACGACAAACAAGAGCACGACTGCAATGATGGCCGTCGCGGCCAAGGAAACGTAACCCAGGATCATTCCCGAAATTCCGATTCCGCGGCCGGTCCACCGGTCCGGCTGTTTCTTGATGGTCGAGAGGCTGAGGTGCCCCAGTACGACCGCCAAGATGCTTGTAAGAAGAAACACCAACCCGAATACAATCAACAGTGCCCATTGCTGAAAAACATATGCAGCCATGTTGCCGCCGGCGAACATGATGGACGAAAGGCCAAGGATCAGTGAACTGATGGCGCTGGTTGTCATTCGGGGAGGGGCGGACTCCAACGCGTCGCTAGAAGGTTCCGGCCCGCCGGTGGTTGAAGAGCCTGGGGCAATGGGCCACAGTCCGGCCAGGCAAGACACATCGGCGGCGTCGCGCCAGTCGGGCCAACCCTCTTTCCAGATTTTTGCTGTTGGGTCTATGGCACCTTCTCGTGCGAGAGACTGAAGCGTCTCAGTTGAAACTGGCCCGTCGGGGTCGGCTTGATTTGAATCGACCGCATAGAACCACTCTTTCGGCGAGTGAGTGTCGTCTTTGGAGTCGGGTTCAATGGGATCTGTGCCAGGAACTGGGGACGAGGGGAACAACTCGGGAAACAGTGAAGAGGCTTCCGTCCAAGTTGGATTGTCGAGTGATTTCAGCCGGTGATGCGACTTGACTATCCCATTCTTGATCAACGTCCTGACTCTCGCTTCAGGATAAGGACCCGTAGGATCTCCGTGATCGCTTTGGATAAAGTATTCGTCCATATGATGAGAGCCTCGGCAAGACAGTTAAATCGCTAACTTCGAAAATAACGTCAGACAGGCAGAAAACCACTGACGATTGGGATTTCGGCGACGTTTCGCCATTGTGGCCATCCGCTCTTGAAAACAAGCGAGGCCATGGTGATACCTCCTTCACTACAAAGGATCTTCAGACGCGCCAGGGTGACTGGTCCGAAAACTTCACCACCATCATCGGCGTAATACCAATTTTCGTTTTCTGAGATCTCTGGCGGATTTGGATTGTCGTCTCTGGCCAGTTTATCACCAAAATCCATGGGGAAAAACGTGCTGGCGGGAGTCCAGCCGTCGTCCGTTCCGCAGGGTCGTAGTGGGGTAAACGAGAGGACAACTTTTTGGCGGATTAGCTCCCTGATTCGCTCTTTCGAATAGGGCCCAGTCTTTTCGGAGACGTCCACGTGAAGGAGTTCGAACATCGCCAATTCTTCCAACGTCATAATGACACCATCGAGTAAACAGCCAAGCAGTGGGATTTTCTAAAAGAAACTTGAATCCGGTAAAGTTTGCCAGGCCACGGTCGAAGAAGACGCTATCTCCCGGGCGTGTCTCAACGATCCACAGATGACAGAGATACCGTTGGTCTGTCCTACTTTCAAACGAGAGCCTGTGGGTGATCAGGAAAACTCTTTCATTGGCATAATTCCGTTGGATCCTACTGCCGGGGCTGCTTCATTGGATTCCAGCCATTTTCAAATTAACCATTTCCCCGGGCTGCAAAATCCGGTGCAGCTGGCTGCCGTGCACGGGGCCGCAAGCCGTCTTTGCCCGCGCATGAAAACCCCCTGTTTTGCAGGGGGGGGCGGTCGGGTGCGAGGTGGTGCAATCCGGCCGAGTGGAGGATGGGGGTTCCGCACCTGGAACGTTTCCCCGCGGGTACAGGCCCATAACGGGGCAGGGAGGGGCAGAATCGGGGTCAGTCGTGGCAGCCGATGTGACTCTCGAAGCCGAACTGGCCTGGGTGATGAGTGCGTGGGGCGGGCTGTCGCCGGACACTCGCACGGCGATCCTTGCAATCGTCGAGGCTGCTCAATGGCGTTGACTGTCGCCCCAGCTCGGGAGTTCAATCGATTGGGGCCCAGCCGCACCATGTCCGTGTTGAATCTCTGATGTCGGCTACTACTTGGGCATGGTCTCCATCGATTCAATCACCTCGGAGAGCGGTGGGCGTTTGTCCGGAGTGGTGCTCACGCAACGCTTGATCAGGTCACGCCAAGCGGGGTAGGTGATGTGGTCAACATCTGTCTGGCCACTGAGCA
>JAYZCF010000195.1:0-8070 GCA_036338455.1 Planctomycetota bacterium | reverse complement strand
AGAGTTAACACCTGGACAATCGACCAGGCCAGATTGGGCGATTGCAAAATGGGTTGGTCAGGAATTGCCTCGATCCGCAAGGCCAAGGCAGCGCTGGTCAGCAGGGTAATGTGCACCAACCAAGTAATGCGCGGCGTCAAGATCCGACGGGCCAGGTGCGCGTAAATATACCCTATCAGCAGCAAGATTTGGAAATACATCATGCAGGTGGTCCAAACCGCTGACGTGCCACCAAAACGCGGCAGAATGATCCGAGCGACCAGCGGCTGTATTTGAAACAGCAGGAAAGCGCTCAGGAAGATTGTCAATGTGTAGCGGGCCACGATAGATGCGGGGGTTGGAGTGGCACGGATGAATGCCGCCTATTCTAAAAGAGAGACCCAAATCGTGTTAGATCGGATCCGCGGTGAAACCAGTTGCCAGCTTATGTTCGTTTGCCCCTGCCACTGGATTATACACTCTCCGCCTGGGTCGGTGTGGTAGAAGTGAGGGCACCTCGGCAGTATGATCCAATCTATGACGAATCAAAAAATAGCGCAAACCCTCGAAACATTAGCTGACCTGTTGGAATTTCAGGGAGCTAATGCGTTTCGCCTGCGGGCGTATCGCAACGGGGCTCGTGTCATTCGTGAAATGCCCGATTCGATCGAGAAACTCTTGGAAAATGGGCAGGACCTGGTGCAATTTGAGGGGATTGGTAAGGGAGTCGCGACCAAGTGCCAAGAACTGATCGAGACCGGTAAACTGGATCAGATGGAGCAGATTCTCGAAGAGGTGCCACGATCGGTACTCGATTTGCTAAATGTGCCTAAACTGGGGCCGAAAAAAGCGGCGGCGTTGTTTAACGAGTTGGGAATTTCCAGCCTGGAACAGCTGGAAGCCGCTTGTCTTGAAGGACAATTGCAACAGCTCTCCGGCTTTGGCGCGAAAACCGAGGCGGCCATACTGCAAGGGATCGCGATCGCCGTGGCGGCCAATCAACGGATCCTTTGGTCGGAGGCTTCAGTGATTGTCGATGAGCTGCGGGAGCATATGGCTACGGCTCCCTCGGTTAACCAGATGGAGTTCGCCGGTAGTTACCGGCGCGGTCGAGAGACGGTCGGAGATCTTGACCTCCTAGTGGATTCTGAGTGCCCGGAAGAAGTGATGGATCATTTTGCCGCCTGGGATTCGATCCAAAGTACGATCGTACGAGGCGAAACCAAGATGTCCGTTCGCCTGGACAACGAATTCCAGGTCGACTTGAGAGTGGTACCGGCCAAGTCCTTCGGCGCGGCCCTGCAGTACTTTACCGGGTCCCAGGCGCACAATGTTCTGATCCGGGGGAAGGCAAAGCAGGAGGGTTACAAAGTCAATGAGTGGGGACTCTTTCGAGTGAGTGCCGAGGGCGAGGACGAATGGGTTGCGGGTCGTACCGAAGCGGAAGTGTACGAGGCGCTCGGTCTCACCTGGTTTCCACCGGAAATCCGCGAGGCGCGAGTGGAGTTGGACTGGTCCGCTACCATACCGCACCCAACCCTGATCGAAACCGGTGATATTCTTGGTGACTTGCACATGCATACGACGGCGACCGATGGCCGTGCCACGCTCGAAGAGATGGTGGAGGGGGCCAAGGCTCGCGGTTTGCAATACATCGCGATTACCGATCATTCCCAAAGGGTAACCATGGCTCACGGTTTGGATGGGGAGCGGTTATTGGCGCAATGGGCGCAGATTGACCAGTTCAACCAGGCTGCCAGTGACGATTTCCTGGTCCTCAAAGGGATCGAGTGCGACATTCTCGAATCGGGAGGAATGGACTTGCCTGACGAGGTGTTGGGCCAGGCCGATTGGGTGATCGCCAGTATCCATTACGGTCAGCAACAGTCTCGGCAGCAAATTACCGACAGAATTGTTGGTGCCTTGCAACATCCGCATGTCAGTATGCTGGCTCATCCTACCGGTCGCCTGATCAATCGAAGAGAACCTTATGAGGTTGATATGGAAGCCGTGTTCCAGGCGGCGGCTGAAAATGGGAAGCTGTTGGAGTTGAACGCCAATCCGCGGCGTCTCGATCTGAATGAGGTGCACCTTTTGGCTGCCAAACAACGGGGCATCCCAGTCGTGATCAATACCGATGCCCACCGTGTGGAGGGCTTGGACCATCTGCGTAACGGCGTCCAGCAGGCGCGGCGCGGCTGCCTGGTCCCCGCGGATGTAGCCAACACCTTACCCTGGGAAGAAATGAAGCAGCGGATCGGTCGAGGATAAGCCGGGCCGGGGTTCAGCCGTGCAGTTGGAACTTGCCGATTGCTTGAAAGGCATTTTCAAAATGAGTGATCCGCGGTGTTTTTTGGTCGTCGGGCCAGAGCACGGAGATCACATCGAAGCGAGCTCGATCATCTAAAAGTTCGTGACGTCTTAAATACGCCAAAGCTGCTCTCGTAAGGCGTGACTGTTTCACGTCGTCGACCGCTTCCGCTGGCTGGCCTGCCCAGTCAGACCGTCGCGTTTTGACTTCGACGAAAACGATCGTCTCGTTTCGCGTCGCGATCAGATCGATTTCCCCGTAATGATTGGAATACTGCTCGGCGAGGATCAGGTAGCCTCGCTTGCGCAGATATCGCTCGGCGGCCCGTTCTCCTTGCAGGCCGAGATGGGCGGGTGGCCACAGCCAGTCGTGAAAGCGGAGAGTGAGGGGGTTGAGCCAAAGCTGTTGGCCGAGCGCTCGGCAGAAGACTCGACAGGACACGGAGAGTTCCTTTCCTGTAAGAACATTGGCATGTTTGGCAGACAGAAACGCATTATGCCGTCGCAAGCTCTGGACAGCAAAAAAACGGATCGCCTCTGCGAGGAACCATACAGAGTCCATTCGGTTCGGATTTCATCCCGTACGGAAGCCGTGACCGATCATAGAAACGGCCAGGCTCAAGGCCATGGCCGGGATGTCAGGGCCTCGTCATCCAACAACGGGCGGAGTTGGCCTGGTTTGCCCGCTGGATTTCGAGCCTGGCGGGAGATCCCTTGCTGTGGAATCACTTACCAGTCTGCTGGTTTAACCTTCTGGCTTCTCTTTTTTATCGGAGGCAGCTTCCGCATCGCCTGGTTTATTCGCCGCCTCTGTTTCCGAGGCAGCGGCAGGCTTGTCTGCTTCCGAATCGGCTGGTTTGGCCGTTCCGTCGCCCGAGTTCGTTGCAGGTGGAGTCGGTTCAAACGCGCCACCGCCGACCGGGTTACTCCCGCTGTCACCGGAAGGGAATCCGATGTCGGGGCGTGGAGGCAACACGGGCCCCGGAGCGTCTCCCGGGGTGTCTTTCCAATCACGGAACTTGTCAAACAATGCCAAGTACTCCTGGCTGCTCGTTCGCACCTCGCCCCGTTTGGCCGCATCGAGAAATGGCGATTCGCTGCCATCCTCAATCAGTGTTTGGTAGTGGCTTTTGGCTGCGTCGAAATCCCCGGTGGTTTCTGAGGCGTAAGCGAGGCCGTACTGTGAACGTCGCTGCAGCATGGGGGATTTCTCGATGGAGGAATCGACAATCCGCTGGTACATCTCACGCGCTTTGCGGACTTTGTCCAAGCCTTCTTTGCGACTGACCTCGTCGGTGCCGAACTGGCTAATACCACTTCTCAGTTCGAAATCGGCTGCCAGTTGCAAGGCCCACAATCCCGCCGTGTTTTCAGGATATTCGTCGGCAACCGCCGTTAGCATGCGGGTATCACCTGACATCCTTGTCTGGCTGACGGCCATATTGAAGGCATTCCACGGCATCGCCTCGTTCTTTTTATTGAGGTCCTGATAATAGACCCACAGGATACAGATAACGACGATCAACCCGGAGCAGGTCAAGATCAGCGGCAAATGCGGGCGGAGGTGGCCGAAGTTCTTTTCCGTCCAGGTCATTAACTCGTTATCGAGTAATTCTTTTTCTTGTTGTTTTTTGTTCATCGACACAGGTCGTTAGGGGGGCGCGAAACTGGCTTGGCGGAACGTAGCACGCCAGTATAGGAGGCCTGTCGGAAAATGGTCAATACCGACCCCTGTCAACGGGGAAAGGGTTGTTTAGGATAACCGACAGGTGAGCCTTGGTGGAAATCCGTTTTTCCGGCTGGTTGGATGACCCGGGCCCTGATTTTCAATGGCCAATCGCTCTGCCTTGCCGATTACCTGTTTTGAAAGAACTATGTCTGGACTCAATCCCGCCCAAGCAGATGCGGTGAACACCCTGTCGGGTCCGCTGTTGGTACTGGCGGGTGCCGGGACGGGCAAAACCCGGGTGATCACCTTCCGGATGGCCCGGTTGATCCAGTCCGGAATAGAGCCTCAGCGAATTTTGGGGGTGACGTTCACCAACAAAGCAGCCACGGAAATGCAGGAGCGCCTGCAGGCGATGTTAGGGCGAGGCCAGTCCGACCGGCCTTTCATTTCGACTTTCCACTCCCTCTGTGTCCGTATCCTCCGCCGTCATATCGAAGTACTCGGTTATCCGGCGCGGTTCACGATCTATAACCGGGGCGACCAGGAGGCCTTAGCCCGTACGGTCTTGAGAGAAATCAAGGTCAGCGATGCCCTGCTCTCCCCCAGTCAGTTGCTGTACATCATCGGTGATTGGAAAAACCGTTCTATTGATACCGAACAGGCTGTGTTGCAGTGCGACACCGATCGGGAGCATTTGGCAGCGGTGGGCTATCGTCGCTATCAGCAATCTTTGAAAAGCAAAGGTGCGGTTGATTTTGATGATCTGCTTTTGTTGACCGGTGAGCTATTCGAAACCGAGCCAGAAATTCGTCAGCAGGAAGCGGACATGTTTGATCATCTGTTGATCGATGAGTACCAGGACACCAACCTCAGCCAGTACCAGATTGTAGCTGCCCTGGCTGGAAGCCATCGCAACCTGTGTGTGGTGGGGGATGATGATCAATCGATCTACGGTTGGCGTGGCGCGGACGTCGAACATATTTTGCGATTTCACCACGACTGGTCGGATGCCAAAGTCGTACGACTCGAGGAGAACTATCGGTGCACGGGGGCGATCTTGCAATTGGCCAATTCACTGATTGGGTTCAATCAGACGCGACATGATAAAATCCTTCGTCCCGCTCGCGGAAAAGGGGAGTCGCCGCGGATTGTGCAATACCCAAATGAAGAGAAGGAGGCGGCAGAGACAGTCTATGCCATTCGGCGACGATTGGAGCAGCCGGGAACGGAGCCCAGGGATTTTGCCATTCTTTTTCGTACCAACGAACAGCCTCGTCCTTTCGAGACCGAATTGCGAAAAGCCCGTTTGCCTTATGTGCTGGTGGGGGGGATGTCTTTCTTTGACCGCAAAGAAGTTAAGGACATTCTGGCCTACATGAAAATTGTGGAAGGCGCTGCCGATGAAATCTCTGTTTTGCGGGTTCTCAATTCTCCGCCACGAGGCATTGGTAAAAAGACAATTGAGCAACTGATGGACCACAGTCTCAAGAATGGGCTCGACTTGTGGTCCATTATTGAGGGGAGTGTCCAACGGCCTTCCTTTCCTGCCAACGCCGTTCGCGGAATGCAGCGTTTGAAGAGCGTGGTGTGGGACGCGCGAAACCAGAAGGGTACGATGGTCAATCGTACCAAGGCCTTGATTGAGGCGATCGATTATCGGGCGGAAGTAGAGCGGTTATACCCGGACAACAATGAGCGGGAAGCACGCTGGAATGTGGTGGAGCAGATTGTCAACGCGCTGGGGGAATACGAGTCGTCCACGGCTAAGCCGAGTTTCACCGAGTTTTTGGATCGGGTGCTGTTGGGTGACCAGGACCCGCAAGAGGAAAAAGAGCGGCAGTTGAACAAGAATGCGATCCTGTTGATGACCATGCACAGCGCCAAGGGGCTCGAATTTCCCGAGGTCTACATCGTTGGCTTGGAAGAGGGGATTCTGCCCCATCACCGCAGTCTCGAGGGCGATCAGAGGGGAGTCGAAGAAGAACGACGGCTCTGTTACGTCGGCATCACACGGGCTCAGGAAAGGTTGACGCTTTCGATGTCCTTGACGCGACGCAAGTGGGGCAAGGCGCGAGATACGATCCCCAGCCGTTTCTTATACGAATTGACCGGGCAGGCCGATCATCCCAACTACGCTCGAGGTTGAGTTGCCGTGAGCTTACCATGGTTTACCAGTCTGCTGCTTCCTCGTCATTACCGGGCCCCAGTTTACCCTTTGCGCTCTGTAAGAGTTTCTTTGACTGGTAGATTGCACCACCGGTCATGACCTGTTGGACATGACGTGTCCGGCGGATGTCCTCCAAGGGGTTGCCACGAATCACGAACAAGTCGGCCGATTTACCGACTTCGATCGAACCGTGATCCGCTTCGATACCGAGCGCTTGGGCGCCGTTAATTGTAGCAATTTTGATCGCGTCGCCGGCAGGTATGCCGCTTCGTACCAAGGCATCCAGTTCGCGGTGTGCACCAAAACCAGGCAGGAAATGGCCGTCGCTGAAATGGTCGGTGCCGAGCGTGATCCGCCCTCCTGCTTGCCAGAAAGCACGGATCGTCTTCTGCTTGGCGCGGTAAATTTGTTCAAACATTTCCATCGGTTTGCGGGGCGGGCGGCTCTCCAAACGCTGGCGGATGTACGGCGTGAACAATGTTTGCTCGTCGAACCAATAATCATACTCCTCACCGCGTTCACCAAAATAACCGTAGGCCGTAATGGTGGCATCGAACCAGGTTTTTTGATCGATGTAGAGTTGGACAATCTCTTGAAAGGATTTCATGTCGGGTGTGATTCTGGCCAGCGATTGGTAGGCCGATTCCGTTGCTGGCATCGCGTCACCACCGAGAAAATGCTCGACACGATCAATACCCATACCAATCGCGTCACGGGGGTTCACCGAATTGCGGTATCCGGATCCCAGGTGCCCCGTGACGGTCAGGTCGTGATGATGGGCCTGGTCAATCAGCGGTTTCAGCTCCTGTGGAGAGATCGCCTTCGCTTTAAATCCGCCGACCCCCTGTGCCACCCAGAAATCGACTTCCTGTCGAATCTCATCGGCTGGCTTGATACCGCGCCAGCCGGGACGGGCGCGTCCGAAGTACGGCCCGCTGTTGATCAGGCGTGGGCCCACCTGTTTTCCTTGCTCAATCCGCTTGCGTAGTTTTTGCATCTCTTCCGGATCGAATTCACCACAAGAAAACGTCACAGTAACACCGTTGGCAAGGTACTGCACCGGGAGGACATTGAACTCTTCTCGCCGTTTCTTGATCAGCTTGACGTTGTAGTGGGCATGGCCATCGATCAGGCCGGGGAGAATGTAATCCTGATCGGATAGCTCGATCCGCTGCGAGGTTGGCTCCGATGCGGAGAATTTGACAAAACGACCACCGCGGATGGCTAGACCGGGGTTGCGGGTAAATCGGGCGGATGCTGAATCAAAAACCCACCCACCCACGATCTGCGCGTCGGTTAATTCAACTTGGTCGTTCGGAGTTTGGCTCAGCTGGCTGCTGGCGAGGAGTGACAGCAGGGCTGTGCAGGCTAACGTGCTACTGGAAATCATGATCATCTCTCCATGTTCGTTGCTTGAGTCACCCGCGCAGCTCCCGCTCTCCCATTTTTCGGCCGAACAGCAAGAAAGGTGGGCGGGGAGGTCTGCGCCACCTCGGGAAGCTGAGGTGTGGGGTGCCTGCGTCGGTTCGACATTGACGCCGGAGCCCATTCCTTTTAACGTCCCGCCCTGACTCAATTTCAATGCGGCCGTTGCGCGCCGTTGGAAAATGCCAAAACAAGGCCACAGTATGAATAATAAATTCCCGGGGTTCAATTTAAATTTTGCTCGAGCGGGCCAAACGTTGACCATGCTCCAGCAGGGGCGACACCCATTCGGTTTCGTTGTCTTGGCCACCGCGCTGTTGGTCGGATTGGTCGGCTGCGGCAACATCATTCCGCGAGGCCAAAGCCCGGATGAATCGTTGATTGCGATGGATGGCGAGTCCAAAGAGACCATTTACATTGGCGATATTTGTAAGGTATTGGGTTTGAATTATGCACCGGTGGAAGGGATTGGGTTGGTTTATTCCCTCGACGGGACCGGCAGCAATCCCGCGCCTAGTGG
>JAYZCF010000194.1:0-4930 GCA_036338455.1 Planctomycetota bacterium | reverse complement strand
ATGCTGCTCAGCAACTTGGTGCAAAACGTTCATGCGGAACACGACCTGTTGCAGGCTGCCGGCGGGCATGGGGCGTATCAGGATGGCGTCCAAAGAATCGAGGTCATCGGCCCCCTGTTCTGATTCACCGGAATAGAAAAGGCTTTTACTGTCCCCTTTTAAATGGGTTGATAGTCCCGTGAACTGGAGGGGTATCAACTGATGTTGGTCGGCCGCGACCCGTTCCAGCTCGCGAAATACCCAATTGTCGGCTGCCGCCAGTACGCCGATTCTCATGAACCTGCCCCGTGGCTGCCTGTTAGTGATTTCTGCAGAATGTCGGGGCGCCGTTTTCCACTGACGAACTCCTGGTCATCTTGTTGGCTATGGCAGCCGACTTCGGCTGGACTGAACAACATTCGGTCGATCTGGTAAAAGTCGTGATTGTATTTTTCAAAGATCGCCTGGAATGGCATGCCGAAGTCCGGTGATGCACAACTGGCCAAGCGGTCGCCGAGCGGGGTCAATTCGTCTTGCCTGGCGCGGAACCAGAGGTCGACCCGGCCACCATACAGAATGGCGTCATTGGTCCAGCCGAGAGATTGAAAGCTGTTTTTGCCGAGTGGTGGAATCGGTGCTATTCCGGTACCCCTCTCCACCAGGCTTAAATCGAAATCCAGTTCGTGTAGTTTGTGCAATGCGGTTTCGATCGATCGCGCCACAACTTGCATTGTGCCAGGTAGACTGTGGGTGCTGGCGACACAGGCGATGATGTTTTCAGCCCCTGCAAGTTCTTCGCTCAATTGTTGGCATTCTTCCAGGCCGGGAAGTCGGTCGGATTCGAGGCAGACGACGACCGATTCTGGAATGACCGACAGGGGGTAAGGATCGAGGATTTCCTCTTTTCCCCGGATCAGTCGGGCCGGTCCTGAAACCATGGCGTAATAGTTGTCGTTGGCCAAGGGCCAGCCGGCGTATTGAGAGGCGATGCAGGCGTATACAGGCGAAGAACTGGTCACTTTCAATTGTGGCCAGGGGCCGATCTCCGTCAGGGGATCGCAGCAGGTGACCTCGGCCAGATCGGCTAGGCAGATGCGGGATAAAAGGAGCCCGGCATCGAGTGTTCCAGGCCGATTGATCCCAAAATCGAGCAGGGTGACCTTTCCCTCTTGGGAGACTCGTACGTCCAGGGACGTTGCCTCGCGTATCGCGGTACGGCAAAGGGCAGCCGAACGATCGTTGAGTGATTCCAATCGCGGTGGTTGAGCAGGAGTCATGAAAGGTCAGCCATTGAGGGGGGAGTTCGCGGAGAGAGTTATTCGGCATCCGCGTCGACAGGGAAATGTTCTTCTACTACATCGTAAAACTCGGTGGCTGTTTGGACCTTGGCGATATGGGTGCGGAAGTGCCTTGCCCCAAAGCGGCCTTGGGCGTAGCAGCAGGCGTATTTTCTCATCAACTGGGTGCCCTTTGACTCACCGAAACGCTGAACAACCAGCTTGTAGTGCCGGATCATACAAGCTTTTTGTTCCGCCAAGGTCGGGTCGGGCGGGACTGCGTCGCCCCGGAGGGCTGCCGCACACTGTGCAAACAGCCACGGTTTGCCGAGGCAAGCCCGCGCAATCATCACCCCGTCGACATCGTGATTCCGAAAAACATCAACGACTTTTTCGGCGCAATCGAGATCGCCGTTACCGATCAAGGGGATTTTTTTCAAGTAAGGTTTGATGGCCGAGATCTGTTCCCAGTTTGCTTCCCCGCGAAACATGTCCTGCGCGGTTCGGCCGTGGACGGTTAGTGCCGCTGCGCCGGATCCCTCAACCGTTTGAGCCACGTCGATGGCGTTGATGTTGTCGCGAGTGCAGCCGAGACGGATCTTGGCCGTGACGGGCGTCGGGGCGCAGGCTTGGACGACTTTCTCAATGATCCTTCCCATCTGGTCCGGGTGTTTGAGCAGGTAACTTCCGCTCTTCGCCTTTTCGGTGACTTGTCGGACGGGGCAGCCAAAATTGATGTCGACGACACTGACTTGATATTCTTCCGCGAGTCGTTTGCCAACTTTGGCCAGCGTCTCCGGTTGGTTGTCCCAGATTTGGACAGCCAGCGGGCGGGGTTCGTCGTGAACGCCCCATAGTCGGTCGGGGTGTTCTGCTTGATTTTCATCCATCCAGACGAAGCCCCGAGCGTTGATCATTTCGGTTGCCTGTAGCCCGGTCCCGCCGTATTCGCGGACCATCTGTCGGAACGCGTAATTGGTAAAGCCGGCCATGGGAGCCTGCAAGATGGGCGGGTCCACGACGAGGTTGCCGATCTTCAGAGGCTTGATCGCGGGAAGCGTCTCTTTTGTTTCGTTGGAAAAGGCGAGCTTCATCGGTTCAATGGGTTGATTGCGTCGTTCTAATTGTTTGGAACAGGGCACGGCCCAACTGGTGGCTGCTGTTCCCGCATAGGTGACCTTGTATTTGCAACGGACTACAATATCGGGACATCCGGCTTCCTGTTACACAACTCCCTATCATTATCGCTGGAGCGGGTTTCTACAATGTCTGAATTCGTCATCCTGTTTCACCGAACGCCGGAGTCTTCGGAAAGGCCGGATCACTGGGATCTGATGATACAGGAAGGTGACCACTTGATGACTTGGGCTTTGGAAGTCGTACCGCAGCCGGGCTGTCTTATTCCAGCTGTCCGTTTGGCGGATCACCGACTGGCCTATTTGGAGTACCAGGGGGTTCTTTCCGACGGCCGTGGTGAGGTCACTCGTTGGGCGAGGGGGAAGGCTTTTCACCTTGTCGAGGAGGGGGCAGGACAAGTATTTCAACTCTCCGGCTCTGAATTCAATTGGCGGGTTCGGATCAGGGCGCGCGAGGGCAGTCGAGTGTTGGTTGCCATCGAATCTTCGGCGGAAGGTCAATCTCCTGAGCTCGGCAAACCGGTCTGATCGGTAATGCCCGAGATAAGGATGCTGCCGGAACGGATTTGTACTGCTTCGATGACCACCATCTGTTGCTCCCCTAATTGCAGTAGTTTGTTGGGGATCGATATCAAGGCGACCTGGTTTCCATTCAAGTTTGACCAGAGCACAGGAATTCCTGCTTGTTCGGCGCTGCGGGATAACCGATCCATCCAAGGTCCGATCGGTAAGGAAACAACTCCC
The DNA here is from genome assembly GCA_036338455.1 of Planctomycetota bacterium. Classification (GTDB taxonomy): domain Bacteria; phylum Planctomycetota; class Planctomycetia; order Pirellulales; family Pirellulaceae; genus Mariniblastus. The sequence goes on along the minus strand of JAYZCF010000194.1, from coordinate 1,794 downwards.
GACTTGACGGAAAAGATCTCGACCGCGATCTCGTTTTTTTCTCCCGCACAAAAAATGTTGCATTCGGCGACCACAATCCCGTCAATTCCCTGAGCGGAGTACTGAAACGCCAGCTTCGCCTTCCTGGGTTCGAAATGGACGCGAGGATTTTTCATTTCCGCAGGTAGTACGGTAGGAAACTTGTTGGGAAGGTCGGCCACCAACCAGCCGTTGATCTGTCCCTGTGTAAACTTGGCTTGCCACGGCTGCTGTTGTTTCGCCGCATTGTGTATCCGGGATAGCTGGATTTCCAGTTCGTCACCCTGTTTTATCGCCGTCTCGAGTGGCGTGGCCAACGCTTTGGCGTAAAACTCAGGTAACTTTTGGGCTGAATCAATGGCCATCCAAACCAGTCCTGCGACCGAGACGGTCAGAACCAGGAAGATTAGCAGACAGCCAGGCAGCCAGCCTGTTCGCGAGGCTTGCCGATCACGAGGTCGCTGCGGAGGTGTCTCGGGCATCGCGTTCTCGGATGGATCGGGTTCGAAACCGGTCCGATTCGTTTCGATGGAATTCACGTTTCACTCGCCGAGGTGCGGTTTGGATTGAGCCAGTGGGTGAAGCGCCTCAAACCCCAACGTTTGGCAGGCAACCGGTTCGCGTCTATTGTTCTTGAAAGATCGGTCCATTCGGAACCGTCACCTCCATTGGACAAGGCATTCACTCGATTCAATGCCGTCGAGGTAAAGGCTGATGATGACCGCTGGGAATAAATTGCTCTGAGTGCCGCAAAGCAAAAACAGAAAGGCTCGAGGCTCCCAGGGGCTAATCGGCAGATTCGCTTGATGGAAAAAACCATGTTTACTCGGCCTATGATCTGTATTTGGGTTCCCACCTGAAATCGGGCTCTTTTTCAAGCAGAGAATTTGATTACGATGGAAGAGAGCAAATCGAGGCATACTTGTTTTGCCAACTTCGACCGAGTCCGTCAATCGGTGGCCCGGTGTTGGCGAACCATAGACGACCGGCTATTCCCTCACCAAGGTGGGGCAATTGCCAGAATGGATCGCTTAGACTTTTGTTAGCATAACATAAACATCCTGTTTCGTGAAAAGATCGATATGAACACTGTTACTACGAGGATGCGATTTGCCCTCTTTGGGTTGATGACTGCGAGCCTGATTCTGTTGTGCACTGCGTGTGACCTGGGAACGTACAGCCAGCGGTTTGAGAAGAGCAAGTCCAATCGTCCGCCAGTCGAATCGATTGTCAGTGCGCCACGCCAGCAGGCTGCGCCACCAGCCGCGCCCACTCAATCTTCTGCCAGCCCCAGCAACTCAAGGGTCTCCCAACCTCTTAGTAGTCAAAATCGCGATCTGCCGGCCGCTGCGGTCGGTGGTGGCGGAGGCTAATCACGACGGCTTGGCTCAGATCTCGCAAGAGAATCGATCGCCCAATCTCCATATCTGTCTTCGTATTTTGCATGGAGCTGGCCCGGTGCAGTCGCCCATTTTACGCCTGTCCGTCGGCAAATAGGGCGTTTATTGGCGTTTATCGTGAAATGCGTTATCTTGGGAATAGCAACCGGGGAATCTTCTTGGTTGAATTGATAGAAGAGTGGAACTTTTTCCGGTTTCAGTTCGTTTCAATTTCAGGGCTTGGGGTTCTTGATCCTTCCCTGGTTTTAATGGTCGAGGCATCAGATGCACACGTTGTCAAAATTGTTGATGGTCGTTTTCCTGTGTGGCCTGTGGGTTGGTTGTGGCGGTGGACCAGGTGAAGTGCAAATGCCTGCCAGTAGTCAGCAATCCAACT
>JAYZCF010000193.1:0-26981 GCA_036338455.1 Planctomycetota bacterium | reverse complement strand
AGACGCCATCCAGATCTTCGTCTTTACAGACGCCCGACTCTTTCAAACGCTGCTTCAGTTCTTTATGACTAACCACGTCATGAAAGTCAAAAGCGACGATGATGTCTGCATTGTCATCGGCAAACTGAACTGCCTGAGTCAGGTAAGGTGAGAGGGTCATCGTACCCACCTTGCTGGAACGAACCCAGCGCGAAGTCATTTGCCGGTTAGCCGGTGTCATCGCGGCCAACGTCGAATCATTTACCTTGACGAGGAAGGCATCATTGGGCAGCACGATCGCTGGATTTCCATCGATCGAGTCAAGATTGCCTTTCACCCGTTCCGATACATTCACGATGTTAAGCGCATCACCCGCTTTTTCAAACACGGCGACTTCCCAGATGGGTTCCATGTGTTCGAAGTCCATTTGAGATGCCAACAACAGACGCTTTGTGTCGGGCGGAAGGAAACTGGCACCCGCATTAAAAGCTTGCGACTTCTTCGCTTGCCAGTACTGTTTTTGAGCGATCTCACTTTTGAAGATTTCCTGGGTTCGGACCATGACCAATGTGTTGGCCGACTGGGGAACCCACTTGGCTGCATTGTCGAACTGCGCTTGCGCACTGACCGAGAAAATCATCGCAGCAGGGATTGCTAAAATCATCCAGCGAACTTGTTTAATATTGCTCATCTCTTCCTCGAAAATATTGAATGCTCAAATACCACAACGGCACACGACGTTCGGTCGCCACTTTGAGCCGGTCATTTGCTCTCTGAAAAGCTGCCCTAATTTTAAATCTAATCCCGATAAATTTCACTATTTATTATGGGAAATTCACTCCGATCGGGTGATTAAGTTCTTTTGGTAATATCCTTGGAATTTACCGGTCGTCCGCAGCCCACATGCGAGTTCACGCAATTCTGGTGAAATGGACAGTCGCCGGCACCTCGCTCACAAATGGCCCTGATTTTCATGAGGTTTTCGTACTCGCTCCTCCCACAGAACAAACCCAAAGTTCTTTGCCCCAGGTTCTCAACACGGCCAGACGACCTAATCGACACAGCTTTATCAATCCGGACAAAGCGCATCTTCCCACAAACGCTCTCTCTGCCGACAGCGACTTTCGGGAGGATTCGGGATTCGCAACCTGCGACCGGGACTCGATCTGGACGTCGCCGTCAATCGAATGTTTGAGTCGTCACACAGCGTTGGGACGACCACGGCATCGGTTGCAAACTTTTGGATCGCCGTTGCGACTTTAATTTGACCTGGCGTTTGGATCGACGATGCCAGTCGCATTTCCAAATAAAACCATCGGGCTGCCATAATGCTGGACCTCCCCGAAAAAAGGGCTATAAATAGGATCTCAATTTGACTCGCTCCGGCTGAACCGACCGAGCCCCACGTTTGGCTCTGTTTTTTTAACGATTCTCGCAACCATGATTGTTCAAGCCAACGTTCCTTTTTTTCGCCTGACCAAAGAGCTCTGGCCCATCATTACCCTGGTGACCGCTTATTCGGTCACCATCTCCCTGGTTGATCACGAGTTTCGTTTGACGAACAAGATGGACGGATTGGCCACATTGCCCGGCGCATTGCTCGGCATTCTTTTGGCCTTCCGCACCAACGCCTGTTACAACCGTTGGTGGGAAGCACGCATCTTATGGGGAAGAATTGTCAACGATTCTCGCAGCTGGGTACGTCAACTTCTGGAATTTGGGACGCCGTCCCAGCCGGCGGATACGAACGAGGTTCTACCAGCGGTGGTCCGCATGGCCCACCGCCAAATTGCCTGGTGCTACGCGCTGGCGCGATCACTGCGCGGCCAGGATCCCGTACAGGATGTCGGGGACATCCTCTCGAAGGGAGAACTGGAACAGATCGGAAAACAACTCAACCTTCCCAACGCTCTCCTGCTCAACCAGGCACGCGAGCTCCGCCAACTTCGTAATCAAGAGCAAATTGACGCTTTCCAGTTCGTGCGCCTGGAGGAAACGCTCAGTCGCTTAACGGACTCCATGGGGGGCTGCGAGCGAATTCGAAACACCCCGTTCCCCCAGTCCTACCAGCTATGGATCAAGTATCTGATCTACCTTTTTATCCTTTTTCTTCCGTTCGCAATGGTCGAATTACCTTGGTATGGTTTGATCCTGGCTACCGTACCCATCGCCTCCGGTTTTCTGATTATTGATCGGGTCGCTACCTACCTCGAAGACCCATTCCTCTACCGGGCATCCAGCACACCCATGTTGACCTTATCCCGCACGATTGAAATCAATATCCGTCAAATGCTGGACGAACCGGATGCACCTCCAATGATGAAGCCCGTTCAAGGCGTTCTCTATTGACACAGAGAACACGAAAGGGCAAGGGCTCGTTGGAAATGGTCAGTAGCCCGTTTATCCGATACTGGAATGGGTTCCTGCTCTCAATCGACGACGGGACTAGCTCGGGGTAGAACCGCCGCTCTTTTCGCTACATCCCGAAAATCTTAACAGCCGTCACCCCGTTCGCCCGACGATACGTGGGCAAGCCGCGCGACAACGGCTGATTGGCTAAAGCCGCTGCCATTATTGGACGAACCCAATGGATAACGGGGCGTTGTCAAACGGACTCAATAACGAGTGATGTCCGCCCCACCCAAGGGGTTGGCTATCCCGAATTTCACAGACTTTGGTATTGTCGGGCCTAGGAGCGGCCCTTGCATGATTCTCCATCGACCCAACAACCGTTTCTGCTTCTTAATGCTCGCCTGCGCCGTTCTTTTGTTGAGCGCCGGCTGTCGTTGTCAGGGAAAGAAGCGGGCTACCTGGAATCCGCCCTTGCCGGTTGCTCCCCAGAAACAGGTTGCCGATTTGACCGGTGATGTGTCAGCATCCCTCTCGGACCTCTCTTTTGCCGAATCAACTGACGCTCAAGCCAGGAAGCTGGAAAAACAGAGGTCGCCAGCTTGCGTTGATTACTATTTTTTTACCTTACAGAATGTATGGCCCGTCATTGAGCAACAGCTCATGACCGCATCCTGCCCCCACGGCCGGGCTGGCGCTCTTTATCGATCAGCCAGCAACCAGTTGATCACCGCAGGACAAAAATTAGGGCGATTCGACCCGCGGGTCGGGGTGCAGGTTCGCACCGGGGATGACTGGCAAACCATTCCCACAACATACGATGGATTTCCCTGGAAATCGTACCAGTTCAATCATGTGGTACCCGTCGGAAAGTACTCGACCAAGGATCTCAATGAATTTTTCCGCTGCCAGGGTGTGGGGGTCTCCACCGTCGTGATCCGGTGCCGCGAACCGGGCGAACAATTCATGCGCAAACAACAATATTTTCCTGCCACCATGCTGGTTCGACCAAACGCGGACATGGATGGCCAATTCCAAATTGATTTCATCAACCCCATCAACCACTCGACCACCGAGGTTGCCGGCCGTTCCGTCCCTTTGAAACGCGATATCTCTGCGCCGATCGTCTACCGACTCAAGGACGAGGGGAAACAGTACCTGGAGGCTTTCCTGCAACCAGGTTCCACCAAGAACACGACCGGACTTTTCATGATTCAGCCGTACCAACCGGGAAAAATTCCCCTGGTTTTCGTCCACGGTTTGCTGTCCGACCCACTGACCTGGGCCAACGTCGCTAACGAGATCCTGGCGCGGCCGGATTTGATTGAGAAGTACCAGATCTGGGTTTTTGAATATGCCACGGGTGAACCTTTCTTGAAAAGTGGCGCCGTGTTGCGGCAGGACCTGCAACAAGCCATGCAACAAATCGATCCTTTGAATCAGGATCCAGCCCTAGAGCAAACCGTTCTGATCGGGCATAGCATGGGTGGCTTGGTAGCCCAACTTCAGGTGACCTACAGCGGGGATCACCTCTGGCAAGCCGTTTCACGTTGCCCGATCGAACAACTCAGGATTAAACCTGACCTCGCCAACAGGCTTGTGCAGTCCTTCTACTTCAACCCTTCACCTAAGGTCTCTAAGGTCATCTACATTGCCACTCCGCACCATGGATCACCGTGGGCCAATCGCCCGCTCGGCAGGATCGGCTCGCGGCTTGTTGAAGAACCATCCCAACAGGTGGCCGAACACAAACAGCTAATCGCCAACAACCCAGGCAATTTCTCGCGAGAGTTCAGAAGGCGAATCCCCACCAGCATCGATCTGCTCAAACCCCAAAGCCCTTTGCTTGAAGCCATCTCGCGGCTCGAGACGAAACCTTCCGTGCAGTTTCACTCCATCATCGGCGTCTATCGACCCATGATCGGGGCCTTCATATCTGACGGTGTGGTACCGGTTCGCAGCGCAGTAACTCCCGGTGCCTTGACCGAGAAGCGAATCCACGCGAGTCACGAAAAGATCAACAAGACCCCGGCATGCATCCAAGAGTTGTTCTGCATCCTTCGCAGCCACTTCAACCAGAATTCAATCATTCCAGCCGACCCAAACGTCCTACCGATCGAGTCGGGTGTCGCCCCGGGCGAACCTGATGGACCTGTCGAGTCGACCGACGTCGAACCAGCGTTTACTGTTCAGCCCCTTGCCACACCCGTGACCGACAGCTCGGCTGACCTGTTTCGGGAACCTGCCCCGGAGACGCTACGCAAGTTACAGACGACGTCCCGAAGAAGCGAGAACCGGGACATCCCCGAGGCCTCGTTCGGGAACGTCCCGTCCCGTGCCGTGCGCTGATGCGCGGCGCTTCGTGTCACCTACTAGTATCCGTAAATTGGATAAACGGGTTCTGCGAGGACCGGAACCGGGTAGTAACCGACGCGGCGAGTCGAGTACGCCGGCGCAACGTAGGCTGGCACCAGAGGGGTCGTTGGCATGTAGTAGGCAGACATCGTAGGCACTGGAACGGGTGACATTGGGACGACGGGAACCTGCGGTGCGTAAAAAGCCGGATAGCCAACTTGCACTGGAACGACAGGCCGGTAAGTCGTGCAGCGTGGCAAAAGACGCGGCCGAGCCTTGACCACCGTAACGGCGGCGGGCGTGTAGTGCGCCGTCACCAACTGGGCCTCCGCCTCATCGAACTGGCCCAAAGTAAACGTGGCCGTCAAGGTTACCAGGATTGCAAGTGTTTTAATCGGTTGGATCATTTTCTCGACTCCGTCATCGTTGTGGGTCCGCTGCAGGTATGGCATGTCCGTGCCGGAATTTCAAACCGGCTTGCCAAGAAGATCTCTGGAACGGTCTTGGCAAAGGAAAAACATCCACCCCTTCAAGATACGATAAATCACGAGTGCTTACCACTTGGGACGATGTAAAATCGATGCACCCTCAGCGACCAAGCACTGGCGAGCTAGATCCAGACACCGCTGATTCAGGTGGAAATCCTGCAGATGCCTGCCCAAATTGAATCGAAGAAGTTAAAACCGATCATTCAAAAACCACTCGATAGCCGCCCAGATGTTGTTCCTCAAGATCGTGATTCTTACTGCTGCCGTGATCTACCTGACAGGTATCTGGGGGTGGACGGCGGGAGCTTTATTTTTTGATGCGGGGCGACGAACCACCTGGGGATCGCTCGCCTTCCTGCTCTGGACGATCCTGTGCCTGGCCCTCTTGCTAACGGTGAAACCAATCTGGCTTCCCATACTGGTCATCACTTTGCTCTTCTGCGGTGTTGTCGTTTGGTGGAAGACACTACAGCCCTCACATGATCGAGACTGGGACCCGAATTTCCTGAAGCTCCCCGAGATGATCATTTCGGGCGAAACGCTGACTGTAAAAAATGTGCGTAACACAAAGTACCGCAGCCTGCAGGATTTTGACTGCTGTTACGAAGATCGTCATTACAACCTCGAGGGCCTGTGTGGAATCGATTTCGTGCTCGTCTACTGGGGTTCCGAATGGATGTCCCACCCGATGACCATCTTTGATTTTGGTGACGGACAGCATCTCTGCATATCGATTGAAGTCCGTTACCGCCGAGGCGGATCCTATAGCGTTTTGCCAAATTTCTTCCGACAAAACGAACTGATGTACGTAGTCAGTGATGAACGCGACGCCATTCTGAGGCGAACCCAATACGGCGATCACCAAGACGTCTATCTTTATCGTCTCCAACTGAAACAGGATGAGCAAAAAACGATCTTGGAGGACTACATCAGGCAGGTCAATCAGATTTGTCACCAGCCGCGTTGGTACAACGTGATCACCGCCAATTGCACAACAAGTATTTACCATCAACTCAGCAACCAACCGAAATGGGATTGGCGGATGCTGATCAACGGGAAATTGGACCGTATGATGTACGAGCGCGGAACCTATTTCCAAGGTTTGCCGTTCGAAGAGCTTAAACAGGCATGCCGCATCAACCAACGTGCCAATTTGGCATCAGAAGGTTCTTTCAGCCGCGACCTACGTCGGGGACTGCCCGGTTTTGAGCAAGTCGACTCTGAGACATGAGATCGGAACATCCGATTTACAAACGCCCCTGTAACACACTCAGAAAAGACCGACGTCAAACCGTTCCAGCTTCCACTGGATGCAAGGTTTCCGGAACTTCCCAGCGGCCTGCCATCAATTCGGCAATCGGGCGGCTCGAGGGATTTTGATAGAGGATGATCTTCACGATTGAGACGATGGGCGTGGCCAGGAACATGCCAATAATCCCCCACACCAAGCCAAAAAACATGAGGGCCAGCAACAGGAAAACGGGACTCACATCGAACGACTTCCCCATCCAGCGTGTCTCGATCACATTACCGCTGACGAACTGAATCGCGGCGATCAGGACAAAGCAGACGATTGCGGAAGTCGGTGACATCTCAGAATTCAAAACCAGAAATGGGACCGGCGCAACAGTACCGATCAAGGGACCGATATTCGGAATAAAATTCAGTAGAAACGTCAGCAAACCGAAAACAATGGCCAACGGCACACCGAACAGCCAAAGCACCAGACCAAATGCAAAACCGGTGACGGCAGAAATGATAGTCTTCATAAAGAGGTACTGGCGTATCTGAGATTCGACCTCCTGCAAGATCGGGTTCGGCCCGTTGCGTGACTTGCTTTCACCGCCACAAAGCAGGAAGAAAACGAAAATCATAATCAACACACTGTATGAGAGAAAACTCGACAATGATCCCGCGAACTGCAACATTTGTCCCTGCACAAAGGACGTGATCGAAGCCAGCATCTGGTGCACACTCTGAGAAACTTCCAACGCCCGCTTGGTTTCCGGGGTGACTGCTTCATCACTGGCCGGCGAGGAAGCTGGCAATTCGGAAAAAGGTTCAATGGCCGTCTCAGCCGATTTCGGAATGTGGGTGGCAACCCATTCGACAATTCGTTTCAAACGGGCGTCGTAACGACCTTTGTTGGCTGCCAAGTCGTTGGCAGAAAGAACAATCATCAGGGAAAAACCGACCAGTAGTGCCACCCCGACGCTGAAGGTGACGACGAAGGCAAAGAATCGGTGCAGGTGCAGACGCTTCTCTACAAATTCCAAGATCGGCCGACAGCCAATGACAACAAACAGGGCAATCACAAAAGGCAGCAGGACAGATTCCAGATAGTCCAAGCTCGCTCCCACCGCGATTGTCGCGAGGATGACCAGGCATGCCGTCTGCGTGTTATTCACCATGAGCCACTCCCTGTAATCGTCCTTTAAGAATGATGCAGCTGGTCCAGGGGCTTTCTGAACTGGCCGGCCGGCGCAGGACCCAAGTTGGCAAACCAGAGCCTTTGCACGAGTAAAAACAGCAAGGCTGTACTCCAGCCAAACAGCAACGTCCCGTTCATGGCCTGCAGGCCACACAACAGCCGCCAGCCATCGGTCAGCACAATATCACCGTATCCGAGAGTCGTGTACGTGACGGAGGAGAAATAGAGAGCGCTCTCATAATCCTCCAACTGACTCGCATTTTCGAAAAACCAATAACCGAAAGCATACAACGCAATGTCGAGGTAATGCTTGATGGCCAGGAATACGGCCGTCGCCCCCACCACCATCGGGCGCACGATCGTGAGGGACTGCCACTGAGGTCTCACCTGGGCATACCACTTGAGCCCGATCAGCAAACAGGATGTGGTGAACGCATGCAAAGCCACCGTGACAGCAATCCCTAAGATTCCAATGAATACTGGTAGCATACTGGCTGTTTCGATGCAGGTTGAAATGTCCCCTCAAACAGCGGACAAATATAGACATCCGAGCAAAACTGACCAACGTGACTTTCGGAGCCTCGACAGACTGGTAGCAGAGACTGATAGCCATTCATTTCATAAAAAACCTGATAAAACAGGGCACCTGAAACGAACCGGCACGATCGAACGAGCAAAAAACCCAATCGCAACCGAGGGGCGCTGCAAATTAAATTTGAGTTCTTAATTTTGAGACGCTTGCCCCCGTCCGCCAACAGCGCAGGGACCCCCGACGATTTCTGCGCTACCTCGTCCGGGCTTTGTCCCAATCCCCCAAGCCTCATCCCCGACAAGCGAACTCACCCGGCTTCCTCCTGATCGGCACAACAGGACAAATACCGAATTGCCGACGGACCGCAAAAATGACCGCAGGCCTCCTGCCCAAGCTACCCGTCACCCTGTATCTGGACCAATGTTGACATTCCCTGGCAAGCCGCAATGGTTATAATTCAGCCTACCTGTCGCGGCGGACCGCGCCGGGCTTCCAGACTGCATTCCCGACAAGCAAAACGTCGAACGAACCGTCATTTCCTATGAACCATTCTGCAACGTACCGCCTGGGACTCGCCGTCTGCCTGCTGGGAGTTCTTTGCCTGTTAACAACAGGCTGCCAACCTGAACAACCGACTGGCCCGACTGTCGAAGCCAAGAAAAAAGAAGCCGTCGTTGCGCAAATTGTCGATAGTGAAGAACTTCTCTTAACGCTCAACACGGAACTTGGCGCCTTGAAGCGAAGCGCTATGAACCTGTCTATCCCGGATCCCCTTGGGCAAGCACTCTTTGCCGAACAGGTCGAATTTTCGCCTTGGGACTTTTCCACTGGCTCACCCGGCCAAACCAGGCCCGTCAGTCGGGAGCAGTTGACGATCTGGCCCAGTGAATTGGACAAAGTCGATTTTTTTGATCACGCCAAGTTCTACATGATCCGAGGCCACTTCGATGAAAACGAACCGAGCCGTTACCACAGTGATGTTGGTTTCTACGGCCTTGCCAAGACCGAAAACCAAAAATGGTTAGCCGCCAAGGCCCTTTGCAAAGTGGAGTGGGTGCGCGACGGCGATACGGATGAATCGTGGCAAATTGCCAATTGGAAAACAACCAAATTTTCAGCGAGCCAATCCGATCAATTGATGTTTCGCGACACACTGGAAGGCCTGGTGAAAGACCCACAGTTAGCAGAGCTGCTGCGCACCTCCCAACACTTGAAATTCGCTGAACAGATTTTCCAAACGGGCGACCTGACATTAACCGGCTTCGAATCCTTGACCGAGAATTTCAGGGAGCCAAACCTCGAACAGTATTTCAGAATCCAACAGGCGGGCCAACACCCGGGTGTCGCGGTTGTCGACTTCGACGATGACGGCTGGGACGATCTGTACCTCTGCGACGAATGGCGGCCCAATCGCCTGCTCAAAAATGTCAACGGAAAGAGCCTCGTCGATGTGGCTCCCGACGTCGGCCTGGACCTCGGCCCGACCACCAGTGCGATCTTCGCCGATTTCGACAACGATGGTGATCAAGACGCGCTGGTCGGTTGTTTTTTTCAACCGTGCAAATTGATGTTGAACGAAGATGGTAAGTATGTTGACCGAACGGCCGAGTATGTTTCCGTCGATCTGCCGAAATTAACCACCTCCATCTCGGCAGCCGATTACAACAACGATGGCTTGGTGGACATTTACATTTCCACGTATGGCTTTCCCGCCGGTCGAAAATCAAGTCGCAGCCGCTACTGGACCGTGGACCTACTCAATCGGTCTGAGGCCACCGAGATGCAACTCAACCAGGACGGAACCCACCGGATCCTCAATGCTTTGGGACCACCCAACCTGTTGCTCATGAACACCGGCAATGGTGGTTTTCGCCGGGCACCCGAAAACGATGACGTCCAACTTCACCACAACACGTTTCAGTCCACTTGGTGCGATTACGACATGGATGGAGACCCGGACCTGTACGTCTGCAATGATTTCGCACCCGATTTCCTGCTGAGAAATGATGGGCCAGACGGGTTTCGCGACGTCACCCTGGAGGCGGGTGGCGAGGACATGCTCGGTTTTGGAATGGGCGCCTGCTGGGGAGACTACGACCTGGATGGAGACTTTGACCTGTACGTTTCCAATATGTACAGCAAAGCAGGCAAGCGGATCACCAAGCAGATTGACGGGTTGGACGAACGCTTTTTCCGTATGGCGACGGGCAACCGCCTGTTTGCCAATGAAGGGGACAAATTCACGTTGGTCACGGACAAGTCCGGTGAGGGTTCCGCTGCCGGAAAAGCAGGCTGGTCTTGGGGCGGGCAATTCGGTGATTTCAACAACGACGGCCGGCAAGACCTCTATGTCTGTTCCGGGTTTTTCACTGCCCCCGACAAGTATGCCTCGACCGTTGATTTGTGATCGGACTTTTGGCGCATGGTCGTGCGCACCGACAAACAGATGGGAGAGGAGTTCTCCGAATCAACGAAATGGAATGCCGATGCAACGGAACTGTACAATTTCATGGTCGAAGTAGAGGTTGACGGTAAAATACAGCGCGTGGTCAGCTCGCAGAGTGGCCATGAACGAAACCATCTGTTTATGAATCAGAAGGACCATGAATTAAAGGATGTCTCACTCGTTTCAGGCCTCGATTCGATTGCAGACGGTCGTGCTAATGCAATTTGGGATTTCGACCGGGATGGCTTCCAGGACATCGTGCTGATCAACGCCAACAACCCGATGATGCAGTTGTTTCACAATCAGTTGAAATCAGCGGCTCCTGCCAGCTCCAAATTCATAGCCATCCAATTAACCGGTGGAAACCAGACCGGACAACCGAGTAGCGAATGGAGCAATCGGGACGGAATAGGAGCAGTCGTCAGAGTCAAGGCGGGCGAAACCTTATTGGTCCGAGAAGCGCGCGCCGGTGAAGGATTCGCCTAAAAAAATAGTAAAGTAAGGCTGGTCGGCATCGGGGAAAAAAACGAAGCTGAAGTAAGTATTGATTGGCCATCGGGAAAGCGGGTCGAGTACGGCACCGTTTCGGCCGGCAACTTGGCCCATTGCTACGAGGACAAGTCGGCCACCTTCAACCTGTCAGGTATCGAACAGACTCCCTACCAGGCCGAGGCGGCCTTTGCGGAAACGCAACCGCAGGTCGACTACGGAAGCTTTGAACTGCCAGATCACCATAGCGCCTCGGTCGAGGAAGCTCGCTTGATACTGTATGTCACCATGGCCACCTGGTGTCCGAATTGCAAAAAGAACCAACCTTTGGTGGCCATGTTGCGTGAAAAATTCGGTGATCAGATCGACCTCGTCGGGGTACCCGTCGATCCGGAGGACTCATCGGCCAAGCTGGCGGATTACCGCCAGAAATACCAACCGGCCTATGAACTGCTCGACCCGGTAACGGACTCGGAGCGAGATGAGCTTAAAAGACTGATCACCACGATCTCAGAGCAGGGCGCCTTGCCCAGCACGCTCATTACCGATCAACAAGGTCGGGTGCTGGATGCGATGGGGGGGATCCCCAGCAGCTCGACCGTTGCCAGGCTTTTGGACAGCCTGCCGACTTCCAACCAATAGACCAATTCCCACCAGTTCAAGCGCTCCGCAAAAATCCGAAAATGGATTCACTCGCCGGTTTCTTCCCACGCCGCTGGAACTTATGATTCAGTGAAGTCCCGTTTTTCAAAAGGAATCCTCCCCATGCAATTGCAATCAAAATCCCTATCGAATCACTGCCTGATTCCAATCTGTGCCACACTGATCATTTCCTTGGCACCCTTGCTGACGGAAGCGCAGGACGGGAAACCGACCGTACCGGTCTTCCAGGATGGTGAGGCTCAGGTTGTCGAGGGTTTCAAGAACCCAAAAGACTGGATCGAACACGATCTGTTCGTAGAAACGGAATTCGATACGGATGGAGATGGTAATAAGGACCGTATGCATGTCTCGGTTTCGAGGCAAAAGCAGACCGAGACCGAGGGTTTGAAAGTCCCGGTTGTCTACGTCACCAGCCCGTATTTTGCCGGCGTCAGTGGCACCGACAAGACCTACTTTTGGAACCCGGAGCACGAACTGAATGCCGTTCCCCCGGCGAGGAAAAACCCGCCACCCATCAAGCATCAATCGCGCCGACCGGTCATCTCGCGATCCCACTTGAACGAGTGGATTCCTCGGGGTTACGCCGTGGTGCACTCCTGCTCCCCCGGCACAGGGCTCTCTCAAGGTTGTCCAACAGTCGGCGGCAAAAATGAATCACTCGCTCCCAAGGCAGTGGTCGACTGGCTGTGTGGACGAGCCAAGGGCTATACATCGCTTGACGGTGACGAGGAAGTGACCGCTGATTGGTGCACCGGCAAAGTGGGCATGACCGGGACATCCTACAACGGCACCTTACCGCTGGCAGCCGCCACGACGGGCGTCGATGGGCTGGAAGCGATTATCCCAATCGCGCCCAATACTTCGTACTACCATTACTACCGATCCCACGGTTTGGTCCGTCATCCAGGTGGTTACATGGGGGAAGATATCGATGTGCTCTATGATTTCATTCATAGCGGCGATCCGAAAAATCGCGACCACTGCGATTGTGAAGTTCGCGACAAGGAAATGGCCGACAACATGGACCGAGTCACTGGTGATTACAACGATTTTTGGGCGGGACGGGACTACCTGAACCAACTGGATAACCTGAAGGCGCCCGTACTCATGGCTCATGCCTTCAACGACTGGAACGTGATGCCGGAGCACTCGGTTCGCATCTACCAGGCGCTCAAGGAAAAAGGGATCCCCGTACAGTGTTACTTCCATCAGGGAGGACACGGTGGACCGCCCCCGATGAAACAGATGAACCGTTGGTTCACCCGTTACCTACACGGTGTTGAGAACGGAGTCGAGGATGATCCGAAAGCTTGGGTTGTCCGTGAAAAAGCAAAACGGACGGAGCCAACACCTTATGGTGATTACCCAAACCCCGAAGCGACTGCCGTCGAGCTGTTCCCCACCCAGCCGATGTCCAACGGTAAAGGGTGGTTAGAACTGAATCATCCCAAAACATCAGGCATCGATCCCAAGCAAGGGAAACACACCTTTACCGATGACGTATCGCTGACGGGTACCGAACTGGCTCAGTCGGATAGTTCCGACCACCGCCTCCTGTTCGTCACTCCCGAATTAAAGGAATCAGTACACCTATCTGGCACGCCAAGCCTGTCGATCAAAGTGGCCAGCTCCAAGCCGGCCGCGAATCTCTCGGTTTGGGTCGTTTCTTTACCTTGGAAGAAGCGGGGGCGCATCACGGACAACATAATCACACGTGGCTGGGCCGATCCCCAAAATCACAAATCGCTTTCCGAAAGCGAACCTTTGAAACCGGGGCAGTTCTATTCACTCAAATTCGATCTACAGCCAGACGACCAGGTGATCCCGGCCGGACAACAGATCGGACTGATGATCTTTTCCAGTGACCGGGATTTCACGCTTTGGCCCAAGCCGGGCACCGAGCTGACAATCGACCTCGCTGGGACCAAACTCGAACTACCGGTCGTGGGTGGTACAAAGGCGATGAAACAGGCCCTCGGCCAGTAAGAGCGGAAAAATTCATCCACTTGGGCAACCAGAAAAACCTCGACAAATGTCGAGGTTTTTTTATTTCTCAGTCTCTTGTGGCAGCCGATTGAACAATAGATAAGTGCCACTCTTGCCCGCAACCGCGATGTCTGTCCGACCATCCTGATCGAGATCCCCGGTGCGGATTTGCAGGCCGGTTCCGACTGTCCCGCGGTCGATCACCCTCTTGTCAAACCGCTGTTGGGCCGGCTGCCATTTATAATAAAACAGGCATGGTGGCTCGCGCCCGCCCGGGTCCTTCCCATTGTGGGCAAAAACCCGTTTGCCCGTGATCAACTCTGGCTGACCGTCGCCATCGAGGTCGGCCAAGTGCAGCGTATGCGGTTGCGAAAAGTCCTTGTCGATTACCCGCTTTTTCCACTGAGTCTTCCCATCCTCCAGGGGCGGCAATTGCTCCCACAACAAGAGGCCATAATCGTGCCCATTGCCGATGATGATGTCCGGTCGTTGGTCCCCGTTCCAATCGCGGACCAGGATAGGCAGGCTGCCATGAACTTCCCAATCAGCGTGAAACGACCAATTCGGAAGGATCGTCTCCCCATCTTTTGGGCCCGGGTTTTCATACCAGCCACTTCCGACAAGGATATCAACGTCACCGTCACCATCGAGGTCCCCCGCGCCCATCCCGTGCGAATTCCCCCGTTCATTGATCCGCACCCGTTTCATCCCTAAAGCCTTCTCGTCAGCATCGGGCAAGTCACTGGCTTGGACAAATTTCCAAACATTCATCGGTGCGCCCTTGCCCCATGTGTTAACCAACCATTCCGCTTGGCCATCCTGGTCGAGATCGACCATCAATTGCCCTTCATTCCGCGAGTCGCCCGTATCGACCAGGAGCTTTTGCTCCCACATCAACCCGAGGTTCAAACCGTTGGCGCCCGGGTTGCGGTACCAATGCACCTCACTCGGCAGGAATGAACCGGCGACCACATCCGTCCACCCATCCAGGTCGACGTCCATGGCAAAGTCACCATTGCTTTCAACATAGCCGTTCCAATCCTTGATCTGACGGACAGGGCGGGGGGAAAACTGCGGGGCAGCATACCAATTTCTACCCGCCACAACGTCCATTTTGCCGTCTCGATTAAAATCGGCCAGATCGATTCCTTCGTTGGCATCAACCGTCAGCTGCCGAATTTCCCACCCCGAACCTTGCCCCCAGACGGGTGTGGTAAGGCAACTGGCCAACAGCAGCCATCTGTAGAGAAAAATCTTCCGCATCCATCCTGTCCTCAAGTCGAGTTTCGGCACACTGAACCCACTGACTGCATTATGACCACTGACCTGGCTCATGTCAGCCAGTCCGGTCGCCACGCGGGCTGTTTTCCAGTAGGCAGAACAACGGTCCCACAAATCGAAAACAGGGTTATACTTTGATAGTTATGCTCTGCTAGTCATGCTCTGCTAGTTATACTCTGTTCGTTCTCCTCAGTTAGTTCGATGCAGGTAGTTACCTTGCCGGGTCGGGCAAGCGGGACATGCCGATGTCAATCCAAAAGAACAGGCGATTATGGACACCGATTCAAAACCAGGGACGCGCAGCCGGGAGTTGTTCGAGGAAGCCCGACGATACCTGCCTGGTGGAGTCAGCCGTAATACGATTTTTCGCCAACCCCATCCGCTGTACGCGGAATCAGCATCCGGATGCTGCGTGACCGATGTCGACGGTTTCCAACGCGTCGATTTTGCCAACAACATGGCCTCGTTAATCCACGGACACGCCCACCCGGCCATCATCGCTGCCGTCTCCGAGCAGCTGCATCGGGGCACCGCCTACACGATGGCCACCGAAGCCGAGCTCGACTTTGCCCGTTTGCTATGTCAACGTGTGCCCCATTTCGACAAGCTGAGATTCGTCAACTCGGGCACCGAAGCAGTAATGGCCTGCATCAAGGCAGCTCGTTGCTTCACCGGACGACCCAAGTTAGCCAAGGTCGAAGGAACCTATCACGGAACTTACGACTACGCCGAAGTCAGCCAGAAACCAAAACCAGACCAGTGGGGAGACTCACAACAACCTGCCTCGGTCCCTGTCGCCCGGGGGACCCCCCAGAGCGCGCTCGATGACGTGATCGTCATCCCCTTCAACCAGCCGCTTTTGGCGCGTGAGATCCTCGATGCACAGGCAGATAAGATCGCCTGCATCCTGCTCGACCCAATGCCTCATCGCGTCGGTCTTATCCCCGCCTCCAATGATTTTGTTGAGATGTTGCGACAATGGTGTGATACCCACGAAGCCCTGTTGATTCTGGATGAGGTGATCACGTTTCGTTCCGGGTACGCCGGAGCAGGGGAGTGGTTTGAAGTCCAGCCAGATCTGACCGCAATGGGCAAGATCATTGGCGGAGGCTTCCCGGTTGGGGCCTTTGCCGGCCGCAACGAGGTGATGAATCTACTTGACCCTCAACAGGGAGATATCCCGTTCCCTCATTCAGGGACTTTCTCGGCGAACCCGATCACCATGACAGCCGGCCGCGTCGCCATGGAACTCTTTGATCAGGCTGCCGTTGACCGGATCAACAAGTTGGGAGATTACGCGCGCCACGTCATCAGCGAGGTGATCGGGCAGACTGGAGTAGACGCCTGCGTGACAGGCAAAGGATCGATGTTTCGTGTTCATCTCAAATCGGAACCACCTGTCGATTACCGCTCGGCCTATATGCACTCCGACGAACAGCATCGGATCAACCGACTGGTGACCTTCCTATTCGAGACAGGATTCCTGATGATCAATACGTGCACAGCAGCCCTCTCGACCGTGATGGGGCGAGAGCATATTGATCAGCTGGCGATGGGACTCGCCCGTGGTTTGGCCGCGCAAAAGAACGAATGAGTCCCGGCAGTTCCCGATTCGACAGGGAGAGACTACCTTCTGGCAGGCTAGTTTGAAATTCGCTCGGGTCATGCAAGAATTGGAACATGACCGATTTGCTTGCAACCTACTGGCCACTGTTTCTGGCCGCGGCTGATCTCCTGGGTGCCGTGATGGCCTCCCTGCACGCCCTGCTGAAGAAACGCGAAACGCACTCGGTCATCGGCTGGGTGGGGCTGATCTGGCTGGCACCGTTTATCGGCTGGCTCCTGTACTTCTGCTTTGGGATCAATCGCATTCAACGGCGCGGTTGCGAGGTCAGCCAGAAATTGCAGGCCGTACTCCAACAAATTCGGATACCTGTACCGGAAACCGTGCTACAGAAAATCGAAGAGGTCAAAACGGAACATCTACAATTCAAGCAGATCAATGAGACGGTCGAGAAGTTAACACATCGACCCTTGTTGCCCAAAAACAACATCCAACCTTTAATCAACGGCGACCAGGCCTATCCCGCCATGCTGCAGGCAATCGCCGATGCCCAGAAATCGATTTCCCTGGTCTCGTATATTTTTGACAACGACCGAGCTGGTCAGCCATTTATCGAGGCTCTCGAACAGGCCCATCGGCGGGGCGTGCAGGTTCGCGTTCTGATCGACGGCGTTGGGGCCAGGTATTCCAGGCCGAGCTCGGTGCGGGAACTGCAGAAGCGCGGGGTTCCCTGCCATACTTTTTTACCGACGCTCGTCCCCCGCTTTACCGCGTACGCCAACTTGCGAAACCACCGCAAGATCATGGTTGTCGACGGAACCACTGGTTTCACCGGCGGCATGAACATCCGCGAAGGTTGCCTGTTGGACCAACCGTCCAAGCACCCGGTCCAGGATCTTCATTTTCGTTTTTCAGGTCCCGTAGTGACTCATCTACAGGAAGCTTTCTTGACGGACTGGGCCTTCACTACAGGTGAAATTCTCCAGGGAGAAACCTGGTTACCGATTCCCCCGTTCGACGGACAAGTACTGGCCCGGGGAATCACAGACGGACCGGATGAAGATTTCGAGCGTTTGCTGATGACCATCCTGGCAGCCATCAGTATTGCCCGGCAACGGGTCGTGATCGTGACGCCCTATTTCCTGCCCGATCCGACGATGATTCGAGCGCTGACCTTGGCGGTTTTAAGGGGAGTCGAAGTCGATATCATGGTTCCCCGGAAAAACAATATCCGCCTTGTACAGTGGGCCTCGTCCCATCCCCTGAAACAGGTGATGGAGGGGGGCTGCAACGTGTACTGCACGGAGCCCCCGTTTGACCACAGCAAGCTGTTATTGGTCGACGACGCGTGGTGCTTGGTCGGCTCGACCAACCTGGACCCACGCTCGCTGCGACTCAACTTCGAGTTCAATGTCGAATGTTACAGCCCGGAATTGGTGGCGGACCTCTGGGAGATCGTTCAGGTAAAGCGGAAACGAGCAACCCATCTTCAGGTACAAGACCTGACCGGACGGCATGTCGCCCTCCGTTTGCGGGATGGAATCGCACGACTGATGACACCTTATCTTTAAAGGTTGCCAGGAACGGCAGACTCCCGGTCACTCCTATTCTTCGGGCAGCGGAAGCCTTTCGGTGTGGAGGACTTTGGATGAAGGTGTCCGATCATTGGTACCAAACCATTCAGCCCGGGCGGAAGAGCCATCAACGGTGATTCCGAGAAAACCTCCCTTCGCACTAAAATAGCGATGAAAATCCGGGTAACGGCCTGGATTACCCCCAAAACTGTGTTGGTCATTGATCGGACCACAACCCATCTCGATCAACCCGGTTTCCGGATCCCGCGAACAGTATTGCCAATGCCGATCACCACAAATGACATAACAGTTCTCCAGGCCGGAAAGGAATTCCCTCAGTTCTTCGCCCTCGGTTGTGAAACCGGGATTGGAGTGATTGTCGTTTTTCCCTTTCTTATCGGGGCCGACCAGGGGGCCGGGCGAAATAACAAACTTGAAGGTCGCATCCGACTCCTTTAATGTCTTCTTCAACCACGCCTTTTGGTCAGCTCCTAGGATCGTTTTCTGCGGACCGTCCTTCATCCGGTTAGACGAGCGGAAATCCCGGTTTTCCGTCATCCAGATTTGCACGTCTTTTCCCCAACGCACGGTGCGGAATGTCTGAGCACCCATCGGCACCTGCTCCCGAAAAATTTCCAACCCCTGTTCGAAGGTCAAATCACCGTATCGCTGGCCCGGCCAACAATCGTTCTTCAATGTGTCGTGATCGTCCTTCATGAAATAGGACGAGACGTTGCGGTGAAACTCTCGGTTGTGACCGTAGCTGAACATCAGGTTCCACTTGGCCCGAGCCGCCTCTTTGTTCCTGGCCAGCGGCACTTTGTCGTAATAGACGATGTCCCCCGTATGCACAAAAAACATCGGGTTGAAATCGAGCATTCTTTGATAGGAAACATGCCCTTCTTTGCCCGCATCAATACTGCGAACGGCCTGACAGGTCGAAACGATAAATCGAACCGGCTGGGACTTGTTGACCGGCGGGGCCGTTTGAAACTGCCCTTGAATGCTACCCCTTTGACCCGTCCGATCTGCGGCGACACCCTCGACCTGATATTCGTACGTGGCACCACTCGCCAACCCGCTCAGTTCAAATTGAACGACAAAGTCCGATTCAGCCCGCGCCGACTGCCATGGAGTGGTCCGCTGACCAGCCTCCTGCCCCGCCTGCCAGTATTTCAAACGGACCTTGCCACTCATACCCGGCACCACATCGCGAGGCATTTCGACATCGGAGGACTCTTTCGGTTTCAAACCTTCGGTCAGAATCGGCAATAATTCAAAATCTGCCTCTTTGTCTTCAGTCAGGCGAACCCATACGATGGCAGAGTCTTGATCGACTTCACCGACCTTGACCCCACTGGCAAAGAAAAGCCAATCTTCGTCTGCCCAGGAGGAAGAGACACCTCCGGACATCGAGATCAAAATAAAAAGAAGCAGCATACCGACTCGTCGTCCGTTCCCCTTGCGGCCGCGAATGCCAGTCCGCTGGGTCACCAAAGATTGGCAGGTGGGCAACTGCTTTGGTTTTTTCGACTTTGCAATTATCATCTTAGAAACTCAAAAAGGTTGGAATCTGTTGTTCTTGTTCATGATACTCCTATTCAGCATCATTTGCGCTGTGGGTTACCTGGGATTGACGCTATTCCAGGGGCTCTACGTTTGGCTCTATGGGAGACAGATGAAACAAACCTCAAGCTTTAGAGGCGAGCGTTGCTTTGAGGGCCCCGTTTCGGTTGTTCTCTGCCTGCGCGGCAATGACCCCTCTCTGTCCGCCTGTTTGAACGGTCTTGCCCACCAGTCCTATCACGACTTTCAGCTGATTTGCGTCGTAGACGATATCGCGGATCCCGCGTTGGCTGAGGTTCAAAAACATGCCGGCCACTTTCAGTCAGCTCCCCAGGTTTTGAGCATCCAATCGCCGGGCACTCATCGCAGTTTGAAATGTTCCGCGCTTCTAACCGCTTTCGGCGAGATCACCGGTGACGGAAACAGAAGTGAAGCGGTGGCCCTGGTAGACGCCGATGCGTGCTGCGACCCTGATTGGCTGCGGGATCTGGTCGCCCCACTATCGGACCCCGGGATCGACGCTACCAGTGGCAATCGCTGGTTTGAACCGGCAGATGCTGCGGTAGGTTCGTGGGTCCGACAAGCATGGAACGCGGCAGCGGTCGTCCAGATGAAATTGTATGGAATCCCCTGGGGTGGTTCCCTCGCGTTTCGCACATCACTTTTACAAGAGACGGATCTTCTAAAACGGCTGCAAGGGGCCTTCTGCGAAGACACGTTACTCGGTGACATTTTGCGGAAAGAAAAAAGAACATTCCACACTTCGACAAGTCTGGTCGTCACCAATGCAGAAGCGACCAATTTGCCCGCTGCCAAGAGTTTCATTCAACGCCAGCTTTTGACCACGCGTTTGTACCACTGGTCATGGCCCTGTGTCGCGTTGCACGGGCTGAGCATTTTCCTTCTCCATGCGGCAACCGTCACCGGCCTGATTCTGGCGATTGCCATGAACGCCTGGTTGCCCGCTGGCCTCTTTCTGTCTGCCCTGGTCCTTTTCTCATTGGCCAACCTGACGCTATTGGGATGGATCGGCAGAATCAATGACCGGAAGCTCGAATTACGACAAGCCAGCAGAATACGAACCAACCTGACAGCCAAAGTTCGACTCGGATATTTACTGGCAGTGCTCGCCTCACCCTGGGTTCATTCTTGGGCCTTGCTCAGCGCGATGTTTTGCTCTCAAGTTCGCTGGCGAGGCATTGATTACCGGGTCGACCGTGGACAAATCGAAATGTTGGAATACAAGAGATATGCCGCCCCATCCATTGGCCAGTCCATTGAATAACGAAGCTGGTACACGTCGTTAGTCGTCGACCGCTTCCAAAAAGCGGGTTAATTGATCGACCCAGAAGCTGGGGTTTGCCAACTCTGAATCCGTGACCACTCCCGGGCCGCCCGCTGATTGGCTATCGGAGGCCGTCTCGAGCTTGAGCACAACCGCGGCCTCGGGACAGCCTCGCTCCAGGGCCACCCGGCCTGATTCACGTCGCAGCGTCCACTGGCCTCCCCCCGGTCCTAACAGATCGATACCGATACAGAATTCCGGTTTGGCGACCTGTTCCGCAGCTTGCAACAACAGCGGGGACTGGGACTCCAGCAGGTTGGAGCGCGTGGGCGGCTTGGGGCGGCGCTTACCCCAGCGATCACGGACTCCATATTCCATGAATTTGAGAATCACTTCCTTGGTGATCTCGGGGCATTTGAGATCGGGGACAACCTTTTTCAAGTTCGTCGAATCAAAATCTGGATCACTCGTTTCATAAGATTCGTACATCTTAACATTTTCAAAATACTTGGCGGAAAATTCGTTGTCCTTCGGCCGCACATCCGATGGGCCACAGAAGATAACACCTGCCGAGTTAAAGTACTGGTAACCGGCTTCGATGACCTTGCGAGCCGTTACGAAGGTATCCGGGACCAGTTGATAGGTACGACCATGAGCCTCCCGATCAAGGAAGATCCGAGTCATTACCGCCGACACCCAATCCACTGGTACCAAGTTGCGAGGTTCATCGCCTTGCATGGGCAAACGAATGGGGGTTTCAATAACGCCTTGTTCGTTTCGCTTCTGCTCCGGCACCAGCGTAGCCAACAACCGCAGGTACATATAGAGACCGTGGTAGGTGGATGTAAATCCATTCTGCGAATCACCCACAATCACGGCAGGGCGATAAATGGTCGTGGAACCACCCCCCTCCCAAGCGCGGACCAACTGTTCTGATTCAAACTTGCTCCGCTCGTAATCATTCCTAAAACCCTGCCCCAAGTCCAACTCATCTTCCTTGACCAACTCCTGCCGCGTGCCGCAAACATAGGCGGTCGAAACGTAGTGCAGTTCATCAGGCTTCATTCGATCTAACAAATCAAGGACATTCCGCGTCCCACCCAAATTAGTCCGCCAAGGCTCACCGTCTCGGTCAGCCCCGTCGAATTGCAAGATAGCCGCGTTGTGAATCACTCGGCCGCAGCGGGCCATGACCCAATCCAAATCCGCCTGGTTCATTCCGAGATTCGGCTCGGCCACGTCACCCTGCAAAACAATTGGCCGGGGAAGCCGCTGATCCAGCTCTTTCTCCCAACGTTGCAAAATCAGCTCGAGACGCTGGTAAATATCAAGCCGCTTGGCAGGTCGCACCACCAACGCCAAGCGCTGCCCCGCCATTAGCAGATCCTTGATCAAGTACTGTCCTACCAGCCCGGTTGCCCCAGTCAAAAGAACATAATCGCGGGGCAAGCTGGAGCCTGTCGAATCGGCTTCGGCCACTTGTTTTCGGTCCACTAGTTTACCTTGGAGTGATACGACGGAACCGATGCAGGAATCTCCCCAGGATCATCGGGCGCGGGGCACTTTTTAAAGATCAGAGATGTAAGCATAATACTCTATCTGAACCGGCAGGTCGCATCAAATCGAAAAGGCGATTTGATATCGTCCGGCCAACCGATCCGTTTCAACCCAACGAACCAGCGATGACTCTAAATAACCCGTGGCGAGATGACGCACGGACTGGCTCATCCAGCCTCCTCCGAGAACCGATGGCCTGGCCAACCGTTTCGATACTTTGGCTGGCCATCGGCATGATCTTGCCAACCCCGGCCAGCGGGCAGCCGAAAATCAAGGTCGAAGACTTTCAGCCCCGCTCGGCAACAGGGCTAACCGTCGACGACGTCGCCGCTGGCTGGATCGCCCTGTTTGATGGGGAGACCCTCTTTGGTTGGAAGCCTCAGCCGGGCACCACTACCGACTGGCAGGTAAAAGACGGTTCGATTCAGGCCAGCCAGGGAGACGTGAGCCTGTTGAGAACCACCTCCCAGTTCGATGATTTTGAGTTGCGACTGGAATTCAAATGCCCCGGCGATACCAATAGCGGCGTTTTCCTCAGAACCAGCCCCGAGCCGAAAAATCCGGCCAATGATTGCTATGAATTGAACATCGCCGCTGCCAACAACCCGTTTCCTACTGGCTCCCTGGTGGCAAGAAAAAAAGCGGACCCGGATCAAAGAATCATTCAACCAGGCTGGAACCGGATGCACTTGGCAGCCCGCTCAAATCGAATCACGGCCACCATCAATGATGTTGAGATCATGGATTTCGTCGACCCGCGCCCCTTGGGAAAGGGCTATATCGGCCTGCAATTCAATACGGGCCCGATCGCCTTTCGAAATATCCACCTCAGGCCAATCGCTCTCGAACCGCTAATCGATCGCGAGCTGAGCAAATGGAATACGGATCAACTAATGGACAGCCGAACCATGGTGCGGCCCGGAAACCCCTCCATCCTGAACCTTCGCGGCGGCAAGGGGCAATTAGAAACTCGCCGTTCCTACGGCGATTTCCTATTCCAGCTGGAATGCAAAACACTCGCTCCCGGACTGAACTCAGGCCTGTTCTTTCGCTGCATTCCAGGGGAACTGATGAACGGTTACGAAAGCCAGATCCAGAACCAATACACGGACCAACGCCGAGACCAACCGGTCGATTGCGGTACGGGTGGAATTTTTCGCAGGACAACCGCACGTCAGGTAGTCTCCGATGACCTGGCCTGGTTTGCCAAAACGATCGTTGCGTCGGGGCCGCATGTCAGCGTTTGGGTCAATGGATACCAGGTTACCGACTGGTCTGATCAACGAGCCCCCCATTCCAACCCAAGGAAAGGCAGGCGGTTGGCAGCAGGCACTCTGATTCTACAGGGGCACGACCCCACAACCGATATCGATTTCCGTAATCTTCGAGTCCGTGAAATCAAACCACGCCGACCCTAGTCGCGATCGATGGCGAAAGATCAACCCTGCAGTTGGCGAAGCACTTTCGGCAGCGGAAATTGGACATGCTCCTGTCGGATCATACAGACCTCGACTTCCGCATCGAATCGATCCTTCAGCCAGTCAATACACTCTTCCACGACGGTCTCCGGGGCACTCGCACCTGCCGTGATCAAAACCGTATCGCCATCGGTGAACCACTCCGCTTGAATCTCGGAAGCCCCGTCTATGAGAAAAGAACGGACATGAAAATCTTCAGCGAGTTCCCTCAGGCGTTGACTGTTAGAGCTGTTCTGGCTCCCGAGAACCAAGCACACATCCGCCCTCTCAGACAGTTCCCGCACCGCCTCCTGACGGTTTTGCGTGGCGTAGCAGATATCTTCTTTCGGCGGGTTGACCAGATTGATAAATCGCTCGCGCAAACGTTTGATGATTCGGTTGGCATCATCGACAGAAAGCGTCGTTTGAGTCAGGTAAGCGACTTTGCTGTCGAGCGGAATGTCTAATCGATCAACATCTTCTTCGGTCTCGACGAGGATCATCGATTCGGGAGCTTCCCCCATCGTTCCGATCACCTCATCATGGCCCTCGTGCCCGATCAGGAAAATGGTATACCCTTCCCGCGCATACTTAATCGCTTCCAGGTGGACCTTCGTCACCAGGGGGCAAGTCGCATCAATCGCATTGAGTCGTCGCGATTTGGCAAGACCGCGAATCTCGGGGGAGACACCGTGAGCAGAAAATAGCAGATTGGATCCGGGTGGGACGTCGGTCAGTTCGTCGACAAACACAGCGCCTTTGTCGCGAAACGTCTGCACCACATACTTGTTGTGGACGATTTCATGGTACACATAGACTGGGGGCCCAAACGCTCTCAAGGTGAGGTCGAGACTTTCAATGGCCATGTTCACACCCGCGCAAAAACCACGGGGACTGGCTAGTAAAATCTTCATCCGTTCAATCGATCCGACGTAAAACAGAAAGTCGCCAAGAAACGACGGCCAAATGCCGCCTTTCACCTATTTGACCGTTGCGCCGCCATCGGGGCAACGGTCTCAGCGATCCTTTGCTTTAAACCCTACCCGAAGCCTGACTTTTGGCCATAATGAAGATCCGGTTCAAGCTTGAATTACCCGGTTTTTGTAGATCTTTGTGAGCTCTATGCAAGAAATCCGCCCACGTATCGAACTGAACCAGGCTGCGATTGAAGCGGGTTACAGAAGTTGCCGCCGCCGGACCCGGCAAATCTTCAAGCCTTATGTCTGGATTGCGGCCAACCTGCCCAAACCCCAGCGTCTGGGACTGGAGGCGCTGGCATGGCATCTCGCGCAGTGCATCGAGCTGCTGGATCTGGAGAGCGCAAACCAATTGCCCTTGGAAGTCTGGTGTGAAATCCGGGATGACGTCGGGGACGCGCTGGTGGGGCAATGCACATCGATCGAACTGGCAGCACTTGCCGATACCTGCCAGAAGTATTCCATCCCCAAGCAATATCTGTTCGACATGCTGGATGGGGCAGATTACTGGATCCGTTTTCGCAAATTGCAAAGCTTTGACGACCTGGAAGTCTTGGCCTATCGACTGGGAGGGGCCATGATGGCCGCTTCCGTACCGGTGCTGGGATACGTAAGAGAGGGCTATGAAGTGGCCGCCTGCCGCCTGGGCAAAGCCATTTTCCTGACCCAAGTCCTTGCCAATGCATTGAATGATGTGAGCAAAAACAAGGTCTTCTTTGCTCAACAGGACATCGAAGCAACAAAATGGGAATCCCATCGCTTCAAACTGAAACAGAAATCTAGCTCGCTCACCGATCTGGTGAACCTGTATGTAGAGCGAATCACCAAGTTGTTCGAAGTGGGTGGAGAATTGGTCCGCTATCTCGATTTTGATGGCCGGCGAACGATCAAGTCACTGATCGCATTCCACTGGAACCTTTTGCAGAACATGCAGCGGAAACCAGAATCTCTCCTCAGGCCCGAAACCATTCTGAACCATCGTGACCGGCTATCGCTAAAGACCCGACATCTGCTTGGAATCGAGGGGAACGTTCCGGTGATTCCCGCAGATACCCCGGAACATTAGATGCCTTGCAGGAATGCTGCCCCCGACGGGGCTCCCTATTCGCCGAGACCGACGATTTCCAATAATTTGAGGGCGTTGGTCGTCTCCGCAATTCCTTGCCGCATACGATAATCGAAGGTCATCTTGCGCTGTCCCTCCTCCTCAACAAATTGCTCGGAAAAATGAACGGTACGGCATGCCTCGGAAAGCTCATTCGTTTCGGCCAACTCCAGATCATGAGTCGAAATCGCGCCGATCGCGTTCTCGTCAATCAATTTCCTGACCACTCGGCTGACCGCGATACTCCTCTCTCTCGAATTCGTGCCTTGCAGGATTTCGTCGAGTAAGAAAAGCATCGACTTTTCCCCCGACTCATTCTGGCGCTGGGCGGTATCCACAATCTCTTTCAGCCGCTTTAATTCCGCCATGAAAAAAGAGACCCCATCGGACAACGAATCCACGATCCGCATACTGGTTTCAATTCGGAAAGTCGAAAGCTTCATCGATTCTGCGCAGACGACACTCCCCATCTGGGCGAGTGTTACATTGACGCCAATGCTGCGCAGTAACGTACTTTTCCCCGACATGTTCGAGCCCGTTACGAGCAACACGGTTCCCGCTGGTCCCACTGTAACGTCATTCGGAACCCGGCCATCATCCAGCAACGGATGCCCTAACCGGACACACTCGATCTGCTGTTCACCCGCGGCGGCCTGAGTGACCGTCGGGAAAACCCACTCCGGGTGATCGGACCGCAGTTTGGATAGGGACAACATCGCTTCCCATTGGCCCAACGCCGTGAACCAGCGTTCCGCCTTGGCACCATTTTTTGACTTCCAGTTCTCCAACAGGTTGAGCACATGAGCATCCCACAGGAACATGAATTCCAAAACGAGGTACGCCAGGAACAGGATGCCATCCCGACGGATATTGGCCAACCACGTCAACCAGGAAAGA
>JAYZCF010000192.1:0-25148 GCA_036338455.1 Planctomycetota bacterium | reverse complement strand
TGGGCAGGCTTTGTTTGGGATCGCGAAAAATTGTGTCCTGATCCAGGCATGAGAACTGTCGCCTTGCATGTCCATGCTCAGCAGAGTGAAGCGCGCAACGTCGCGTTGCGTCTCCTTGTCGCTTCCGATCCGCGTCGCGATCAGCCGGCGGTGCAAATCAACCAACTTCGCCTTCAGCTTGAGCGATGGACGGATCTATGTCTGGCCCGACTGATCAACCCGGGTGTGGGAGTCCGCTTCGCTTTTGATCCGAGGAGGATGATGAGCTTCCGCTCACGGCAGGGCAGGGGGCGCTGCCCTGCGCCGCAGGGCGAGCTGGATCGTTGGAGCCACGTTTTTTCGGAGGATCTGGAGAATTCGACCATCCACCGGGCCGCCAATCCAGCTTGGAACCAGGAAATTGCCAGCGGGATCATTGCCTGCTTGGAGTCCGAACGCCTCGACAAGGCAGGCTGGCCCGGTGCGCCGTGTGGCCGATAGGGGGCGCCTGTCGAGGGCCTGGCCAAAAATGGACTCGCTGAACTCTACGGGAAACAGCCATGCGGAATCGGTTATCAATCCCGCGTCGCCAGGATCAGCCCCCAGTAATAAGGCGCGGCTGGAAGGTGGGCATACTGGATCTGATCAAACCCCTGCATGATCATTTCATGTTGGACTTGGGCCGGGTCGTGGAGTTGTCCAGCCGAGGTGCGTAAACGGATTTCAAGTTCAGCGACCCGGTAATTCAGCTCACCTTTTTCCTGTCCGGGAAACAGGTCGACGACCACCATTTCCGAGCCAGGTTTTAAGAGTTGATGGGCCGTCTTGAAGAGCGACTGACAGGTCTCCATGGAGTGACGGTGTAAGATCCCCGACATCAAGACCATATCGAACTGATCGTCGCCAAGATCCGGTTCGAGGTAATCCCCTTCGACCAGTTCGACCCGGTTTTCAACTCCCACGCCATCGACCGTTGTCTTGGCCAAGTTCAAGCCGGCCGCATTGTCCAGCAGCACGAGCCGAGATTCCGGATCCCGGTGGATCAAGGTTACGCCAAAGACGGCGCTCCCGCTGCCGATCTCCAGAACTCGCAACGCTTTTCGGGACCCGCCAAAGTCGAGGACTTCGGCAACATTCAAGGCGGCAGGAGTCGCCAACCACTCGTTCGCCTTGGAATGAGCGAGGAAATCCGAGTCGGTCGCGGGGATGGCATCGTCATTGGGAAGATTGACACCGCTGCGGACAAAATCTCCCAGATGGCTCCAGTGGAAATCCCCAAAATCTCTCAGTTCACGGGGGATCAGTCGGGCCACGGTCGAGAGGGCAAAATCGTCACCGTACTGTTCCACCAGTTCAGTTTCTACCAGCACCCTCATCAACAAAGCTAACGGTTCCGCCTGCAATTCAAGCTGTTCTGCCAGCTGTTCCAGTGTTTTTTGGCCTTCGGCCAAGGCCTCAATGATGCCTAGCGATACGGCCGAGCGGATCACGTGGGTGACCGCATTGCGGTTATGCAGACGGTAATGGGCCAACAGGGCCTTGATTTGAGAGTCAGACAATCGTTTTTCAACCCGTTTTTGTGAATTGGCCCCAATTGACCGGATCGGTCGATGGGACGTCGGAATTCGGCTAAAATAAAATTGGTAAAACCGGGGGGTTCAAGTCGGCAAGGGAGTCGAATGGATCCGCCATGGCATCCATTCAACTGAGATTTTAGCAATGAGACTCCGATTTTCTACGGCGATACTTTTGTTTTTTTCTGCGCTGTTGGTCGCTCCAGAGGCCGTCCTGCTTGAGGCAGCTCAACTCGATCCCTGGAAGACGGCCAAATGGATCTGGGATGACCGACAGGCCGCCACCGCCAATCAGGAAGACAACCCCAGATATTTTCGTCATCGCCTGACCGTGACCGACCCAAACGCGTCGGCCACGCTCTGGGTAACGGCCGACAATCGGTGCACCACTTACGTCAATGGGAAGAAGCTGGGAACTCACTCGGCTTGGGATACGTTGGCGCGGTATGACCTCAAGAAACACCTCGTTGCGGGTGACAACACGATTGCCATTGAGGCAACCAACGAGGGGGGACCAGCCGGCATGCTGGCATCGCTGGTTATCGGAGACCAGGTGAAACTGGTTTCCAATGGAACCTGGAAGGTCTCGGGCAAGCGGCAGAAGAAATGGAATCAAAACGGGTTTAACGACAAGTCGTGGGGCACAGCTGTGGAACTTGGTGCCTCGAACATGGCTCCTTGGAACTTGAACCGCAAGATCGTCAGCTCACCCACAAAAGGCGAGAATCAGGCGGTGGACAGTTCTGAGCTGCGCCTGCCCAAGGGATTTAAGGCGGAGCGATTGTACAACGTCCCCCAGGAACAAGGTTCTTGGGTCGCCATCACCACCGACCCTCAAGGGCGGCTGATCACGTCAGACCAATATGGCAAGTTGTATCGCGTCACGCCGGGAGACGATCCGATCAAGGTCGAGCCAATTGATCTTTCCATCGGGCACGCGCAAGGCCTGTTGCACGCTTTTGGCAGCCTCTATGTGATGGCTCACGGCAACAAGCAATGGCCGGCCGGGCTCTATCGTTTGCAGGATCGGGACAACGATGATCAATACGAACACCTTGAGCTACTTCGTGAAATCAAGGGGGGCGGAGAACATGGGCCGCACGCGATCATCATGGGTCCGGACAAAAAGTCCCTCTACATCTGCGCCGGGAACCATACCCAGTTACCCGAAGTCCAGGACTCACGGGTCACGCAGGTCTGGCAGGAAGACCAGGCCACTCCGCGACTGCCCGACGCGCGGGGACACGCCGTCGGCCGCATGGCACCGGGTGGATGGGTCTGCCGGATCGACCCGGATGGAAAGAACTTTGAGTTGATCAGCTCCGGGTATCGCAACGAGTACGACATTGCATTTGACCCCAACGGGGAATTGTTCACGTACGATGCTGATATGGAATGGGATGTCGGGTTACCTTGGTATCGGCCCACACGGGTCTGTCACGTGACCAGCGGCAGCGAGTATGGTTGGCGACACGGTTCCGGTAAATGGCCGACCTGGTTCCCCGATAACTTGCCTGCCGTGATCGATATCGGTCCCGGTAGTCCGACTGGGATTGTGTTTGGCACGGGGGCCAAGTTCCCTGCGCGTTATCAGAATGCACTCTACATCTCGGATTGGAGTTATGGGATTATCTACGCGGTCCACCTGCAACCCGAGGGTTCTTCGTTCCGGGCGGAAAAGGAACTCTTTTGTACGGCGCCTGCGTTACCAGTAACGGACCTGATCGTGAACCCGGTCGACGGCGCGCTTTATTTTCTGGTTGGTGGTCGCCGGATTCAGTCCGGACTGTACCGGGTAACCTACGACGGGACCGAATCCACAGCTCCAGCGCAGTACCCCCCGCCCACCTTGCAGGCTTCTGTTCGCAAAGGGTTGGAAAAGGGACATGGCAAGCAGGGCGGAGGGTTGACGGTCAACCAGTGGTCGAAACTGGCTGACCCGGATCGCTTCGTCCGCTATGCGGCTCGAACGGCCCTGGAAAATCTCCCGCCGACTGAGTGGATCGGCAAGCTGAAATCGGAAGAGAACCCACAAATCATCCTGGAGGCCGTGATGGCCTTGGCCCGGGTGGGAGAGCCGGCTCAACAAAGTTTGGCCGTTAAACAACTAGCAAAGCTTGATTGGAAAGATTTAACCAAGTCACAGCGATTGCACTTGCTCCGGGACTATGCTCTGATTCTGATCCGCATGGGTGAGCCTAACCCGGCAACCCAAGCGGCCGTCGAGCAGCTGGCTCGCTACTTCCCGGCTAACGACCCGGAGCTCGACCGTGAACTGGCGCGGGTCCTGGCGGCAGCCAATGCGACGCAGGCCGTAGCCACCACGATCGACTTACTGGAAAAAGCTCCTACCCAAGAAGAGCAGATCCATTACGCCATCGTCCTGCACAACGTCCAGCATGGTTGGACTCCTGAATTGCGGGAAAGGTATTTCCAGTGGTTTCTGGATGCGGCCAGTCTGCAGGGTGGTAATTCGTTTGCACCGTACTTGAACAACATACGCCAGGCAGCGGTGAAGTCGATGAGCCAGGCGGAGCAGAACGAATTGGCGGACCTGCTTGCCAAGAAGCCGACGCCGATCGATCCCTACGCCGATCTCAAAGCGCGCCCGTTTGTCAAGAAATGGGGCGTCGATGATGTGTTGACCGCAGAACCGATCGATTTCTCGCAGGCCGATATTGAAAATGGCAAACAGATCTTTGCGGCCGCCCAATGCTTCAAGTGCCACCGCGTTCAAGGGCAGGGAGGGATTGTCGGTCCGGACCTGACCAACGCGGGGCGCCGTTTCAATACACGCGACCTGCTGGAAACGTTGATTGACCCGAGTAAAGAGGTTTCAGACCAGTACCAAGCAACCATCTTCCAGATGGTTGATGGCCGGACCGTCAGTGGCCGGGTCGTTAATCTGAACGGCCGGAATTACATGGTCCAGGAAGATATGATCAATCCGGGCCGCTTGACCAACATCAACGTCGACCAGATTGAAGATTCCAAGCCGTCCACCGTATCGATGATGCCGACCGGGCTGCTGGACAATTTCACCCGCCAGGAGATCGTCGATTTGCTGGCCTACATGAAATCGACTAGTCAGTTGGAGACGTCGACGGAACAGTGATTGGAACTTGCGGCTCCACCGCCGGTGGGCGCTGCCGTCTCATCAGCTCGGAAAAACGCTGCGCTGAAGCGGGGCTGGCAGTCCTGTCATGTGGGAGGCCGCTCGGTCGCTGGGTTGCTTGTCCGGAAGGTCGGTTGCCTCAGCAATGGCGCGACGGTTGGTAATTTCAACGTAAATTGTCTTACCAAAAAACCAATTTCGTTGACACTGAATGATGGCATGGATCACAATCGAAGAGATCTTTTGGGGTGGAGAGGGGCAATGAGCAAATCACGTACGGCCAACCGAGTGCGTCCAGCCTTTACGCTGGTCGAATTGTTGGTCGTGATCGCGATCATCGGTATCCTGATCGGGATGTTGTTGCCGGCCGTCCAGATGGTGAGAGAAGCGGCGCGGCGCGTGCAATGTGCCAACCATGTCAAGCAACAGACGTTGGCTTTGCTCAATTTTGAGAGCGCCTATGAACATCTGCCACCCGGGTTCAACACCCCGAGCATGACGATGTGGTCCGGCTACATCCTGCCCTACGTCGAGCAGGGTAATCTTTACGAGTCACTTGATATCGAGGGCCCTTGGACCCGGGCCGAAGCTACCAACCCGAATAACCCCGCTTCCCTCGGCGCCTACATTGAGATCTTTCAATGTCCCTCGGCCGGTGTTGATAGGCTGCAGTACGATCCGTTCCCGGCTACCGATCGGGTGCCTTGTT
The DNA here is from genome assembly GCA_036338455.1 of Planctomycetota bacterium. Lineage (GTDB taxonomy): Bacteria > Planctomycetota > Planctomycetia > Pirellulales > Pirellulaceae > Mariniblastus. The sequence goes on along the minus strand of JAYZCF010000192.1, from coordinate 19,771 downwards.
GTTACTTGGCTTGTGCCAGTGGATTGTTGGATCGTGAGTCGGGTGACTTACCTTGGTGCGGCATGGGCCCTGCCGAAGGATATGACGGCTCGGACGGAATCTTCTACCAGAACAGCCAGACCCGCGTTGCCGAAATCCTGGACGGTCTGTCAAACACGGTGATGGTCGGCGAATCGTTACCTGATCAGGACGTCTGGTACAACGACCTGAACGGGAACGCTCAGAAGATCGATCACTGGTATATCGGGTCGGGGGAACTGAGAACTTACCCGGAGTCGACAGGTTGGGGCTCGGCTGAGTGTTCCGAGTGCATCGGTTCGACCGCCTGCCCCATCAACTCAATCAAGGACCCCAATGCCCAAAACGATGCGATGGAACTCAGCTTTGGTAGCCGGCATCCCCAGGGGGTCAACATGGGGTTTGCCGATGGTCATTGCCGTTTCGTACGCGAGTCGGTCGATGCCCAGGTCTGGAGTGCTTTAGGTACCCGTGCCAACCGGGAAATGGACACGCTGATCGATTAGCTCATTTACTCAGCGCGATTCTTAGCGCGATTGGGAGCGGAACAAAAGAGGGTGGCTGAGGGGACTCGAACCCCCAACCCCTGGAACCACAATCCAGTGCTCTAACCAATTGAGCTACAGCCACCACAAAGATTTGACCCCATAAAAATAGGGTATCTCTGATTATCGTCTAGATCTGTATCGGCACAAGGAGAGGAAAAATCTTGCAAAATTCAGGCGCTCCCAGCAAAAGGGCGCATCGCAAGCTCTTTTCGTTTGCCTGGCCTACAGGAGATCTTAAAAGGGGAAGGTTTCGTCCAGTTCCGATTCGGCTAATTCGAGCAAAAAACCGCCCAGCCGTTGCTGAAGAATTTCCATCATCCGCTCTCCCTTTTTGGCGGACGCCTGATGTGGATTGGCTGCGCCCGAATTGGTGGTCAGCAGATGCCAGGGGCGTGTGATCGAGACCCAGCCTCGGTTCAAGGCCTCAAACCGCATCGGCCGCGTCTTCCCCTCGTCGGCCGCCAGACTGCCGTCGTCGTTCTTGGCGACCAGAGCCGGGAAATAGGCGAGGGCAAACGAGGTTTCCATTTCCCCGGCATGATCTTCGGCATGTTCGAACAGGTCGAAGTAGATGTCGCTGATCGCCTGGTACCAGTTGCAGAGAAACAGGTGGGCCGGGGTCGTGCCGGCCATCTCGCGGAGAAACGGTTTCATCTCGTTTCCGCCGTGACTGTTGAGCAGCACAATTTTCTGGATACCGCTGTTGGTCAGGGATTCGACAACATCTTGCAACACGGCATTGAGGGTGGACGGGTTCAAGTTGATTGCCAAGGGGAATTCTGCCAAGTTAGTTTCCGTCCCGAAGGGAATCGCGGGCAGTGTGACGACCGATGCGCCTCGTTCATAAGCGTACTGGCAGATCTGCTGACTGACTTCGTTCGCTTCGAACAGGTCTGTGCCGTAAGGCAGGTGGAGATTGTGTGGCTCGGTCGCCCCGAGTGGGATCACGGCGACCTCGTATGTTTGTTGCTTGACCAACCCGTAATTCGTTTCGGCCAAGACCCATGGTCGAATATTGCTCATCGCGTCCCTTTAAAACGTAATGTTTAGATCTGGTTGGGCCGCCTGTAGTCGCCCCACTCCCGCCCGCGTCAGCCGGGTGCCCGACAGGTTGATGCCGGTCAGGCTTTTCAGCTTGAGCAGGGCAGGAACGGCCGCATCGGAGATTTTGGTCCCGGACAGGTTTAGGTCAGCCAGAGCGGGCAGGTTGGCCAGTGGGCCCAAGTCGTCATCCCCGAGGCTGGTTGCACTCAAGTCGAGTTGGGCCAGTTGCTGGAGTTGGCTCAGACTCTGCAGACTTGCCTGGTCCAACAGGCAGCCGGTCAGGAAAAGCTGCCGCAATTGACGGCAGCCTTGGATCCCGGCCAGTGTTTTGCCCCGCAGGTCGGAAGCCGACAGGTCCAGCCAGATCAATTGCGGGCAGCGGCCAATTTGCGCCACGGCAGTGGGTGAGAGTTGCGAGCGGGGCAGGGCCAGCTCGGTCCGCAGGTTTGGGGCGCTGATCCCTGCTTCCACTTGTCCACGTTCGACCCGCAGAAAATCCGGGTAGGCCGCGTCGATCTCCTCCATTGTTAAACCGATGATCTTAGGGAACGAGTCCTCTTTCAGTTTACCGAGGTAGCAGAGGCGCAGGAATTCGCACAGCTTGGGTTGCAGCCCGCCATGATCGGCACTCATGAGGTAATGGGCCAAGCCGGCGGACTGGCTGTAGACTTTTCGTACTTGTGGGTGGGTTTGAAACTCTTTTTGATCGAGAGACGTCAGCTCACCGGCCGGCACGTAGAACTGCTCCTTCAAGGCGCGAATCCTGGCAAACTGTAGCCGCCTCCCATCAAAGCCCCCCAAGACGACCCGTCGCGGGAACTCGGTAAGCGATTCAAAATACATGGCGATCCCTTCGTCTAACCAGAGAAACTGGTCTGCAAAAGGGTCCGGGGCTGAGCGGCGCGATTCGCGAAACAGCTGATGGGTTAACTCGTGCCGCCAGGTTGCCTGATCCTGCAACTCGTCTGAGGCGTAAAAGAAGGAGGCACCCTCGGAGGGCGCGTAATAGCCGGTGGATGCTTCGATCCCAGGAATCGAAGGAGATAGGCCATCCACGTAGGCATCTCGATCCTTGAAGAAGATGACTTGAAATTTTTTGGTCGGCATGCGGGCCTTACCTTTGCCGGCCATCCATCGCTGCAAGGTGGCGGGGCTGGACCAGAATTCAAAAAAGACCTGTCGCCAAACTTGATGCCACAACTCGAGCTTCTCTGCCAGCAAGCGGGTTTCTGCTGCGTCCGCTTGCGAGGCGATTTCGAAATGGGGTGTTTTGCAGATGCGATACGATTTGCCAGGCCAGTTCATGAGCGGTTGTGGGCGCGTGGCAACCGTCATCCTTAACCGATCTGAGGCGACATGCCAGGTTTCGCCCTCGGCCCGGTGCCCCAGGATCTCGCGGGCCTGTGCGTGATTCGGGTTGTAGAACAGGACTTCATGCAAAGTTTGAAAGCAGGCGGCTGCCTGTTTCTCATCACTCAGCTGCCGCGCCAACTCGAACAAGCGATTGGCGTGATCCTCAAACAGGGTCTGCAGTTTTGCCTCGCCCGGCAGGTGAACCTGTTCCTGTGGCGTGAAGACGTAGAGTCGCTGTGGATCCCGCTCAAAAATCCAGGGCCGGGCCGCTTCGCTTAGCCCGAGTGCCTCGACCGATTCAGCCAGCTGTTGTTGCAGCGCCTGATGTCGTCGCCACTTGGAGGCTGCGGCCGACTCATCCGTTGAGTCCTGCCTCGTTTGCCCCGCCAGGAAGTGGACCGGGCAGAGGCCGATCCCGGCTCCGATCAAGGCGGCGAGGAGACTGGGCACGATTCGGTTCATGGCATCCGTTCAGGGTAAGGGATGAGGTCCGCCTTTGGGGGCTTTCTCATTGTATACAAACCGAGTTACAGAATCATAGCAACGTTTCCAGTTCACCCACCAAGCTGGCAAAATGACGAAGCGCGGTATCGACCGGTTCTGGTTGCTCCAGGTCGACACCCGCGTCGCGCAGCAGGTCGAGCGGATACTTGCTGCAGCCACCTTTGAGGAAGGCCAGGTAATCATTCAATTCCTGTTCGCCTCCTTGCAGTACTCGCTGGCTGAGCGCGATGGCGGCCGACAGCCCCGTCGCATACTTGTAGACGTAAAAGGCCCGGTAGAAGTGGGGGATTCGCAGGCACTCCAGCGACAGCTGCTCGTCGATGACAAAATCTGGCCCAAAGTAATCCTTGAGGAGGCCTTGATAGACCGATTTGAAGGCTTCGACCGTTAACGGCTCCCCTGCTTCACACATTTCGTGGGTGATCTTTTCGAACTCGGCAAACATCGTCTGGCGAATGATCGTCCCTCGAATATCGTCGATTTCATTGTTTAGCAGGTAAGCCTTCTGCCGGTCGTCGGTTGCTTGGGACAACAGGTGTTGGGTCAGCAATTGCTCGTTGAACGTACTCGCCACCTCGGCCACGAAAATCGTGTAATTGTAATACTCGAACGGTTGGTGCTGACTGGAAAAATAGGAGTGCATCGAATGCCCCGCTTCGTGGGCCAACGTGAAGACGTCGTTCAGCACGCGGGGCTTGTAGTTCATCATGATATACGGGTCACCATCGTAAGTACCGTAGCTGAAGGCACCACTCTGTTTCCCTTGGTTAGGATACCGGTCACACCAGCGACCACTGAGACCTTTCCGCAGCGTTTCACAGTACTCGGTTCCCAGCGGTTGCAAGGATTCGCAGACCATGTCAACGGCTTGGTCCCAACTGTGCTCAACTTCCAGATCACTCAGGATGGGGACGTAAGTGTCGTAGTGATGGATCGAGTCCAATTGCATTTTACGTCGCCGCAGGTCGTAGTAGCTATGCAAAGCGGGCAGATTCTTTCTGACCGAGGCGATCAGGTTGTCATAGACACTGGCCGGTACTTTGTCCGCAAACAGCGCTTTCTCTCGCGCGCTCTCGTAGCCACGAGCTCGGGCGTAGTAGACATCTTTTTGAATCGAGCCGCAGAGGATGGCCGACAGGCTGTTCTCATGCGCGGTGAACTGCTCGTAGAACTGGTGAAATGCATTTTTGCGAACTTCCCGTTCCGGAGAGATCAACAGTTGGGAAAAGGTGCTGGGTGTCAACTCGATTTTGTCGCCCTGCTCGTTCTCAATGAAACCGAATTTCAAGTCGGCATCATGAAGCTGCCGAAAAATTTTGGAGGTAGCCCCGGCCATTTCTCCCTGCATGGCCAGGAGCTCTTCTTCCCGGCTGGTTAATGTGTGGGGTCGGTAGCGGACCAATCGCTCGAGCAGGAGACGATAGGGAGCCAGTTCGGGCGAGTCGATCATCACGTCCCATTGCCCTTCGTCGATTGCCAAGATCTCTGGCCGAATGTAACTGCTGGCCTCTCCCGCCCGCGTCGCCACGTTCTGGAAACGTCCAATCATCCGTTGATAATGGCTATTCGTTTGGTCCTCGGTAGTTCGTAAATAAGCATAGTTGCCGAGTCGTTCACCCAGGCGTTCCAGTTCGCTGTCAAAGGCCAGACACTCAGCCAGTTGATTAGGGGATTCGGATAGCGTGCCCCGAAAGGCCTCGTAGCCATCGATGCGAGATTCCCATTGGCCAAAGGCCGTCTCCCAGTCGTCGTCACTGGGGTACAGTTTGCTCAAATCCCACGTGTCGGATTCGGCAACTTCGTCGCGGTTGGGCAGTCGTTTGATATCGTTCATGGGCTCCCACGGTAAAAGTTGGCCTGGCCAAAATGGTTTTGGTGAATCCGCCAATTGTATCGGAAAATGCTGTTTTCAATCAGGTCCGGTTCGGTTTTCCCTGTGGCTCACCTATTGCAACTGAACCAATTGCTTAAATTTCTCGGGCACATACAGGCTCCCCTCGGTCGTCCGCTGGGGGGAGTGTTTTGCCAAAGCCTGTTGGAGTTGCTCTTGGTGGATGTCGCGTTGCAGGTATTTTTGGAAAGCGTTCGTGACCCCGGCTACCTGTTCAGGGCTTTGGTGAACGAACTCCAATCGGAACTGGGTGATGCCAGCTTGCAGCATGGCCGGTAAAAAGTCCGTGGCGACTTGGGCCTCCGCACCAAATACCGTGTTGCGACAGCCGACATCTGCCAAAACGGCGTGCCGCCTGCCGGTTGAATCTTCGACAGCGACCCGATGTTTTTCACAGGGATGACCACAATTGGTGTGGTCCGTTCCCGCGGAGAGAAAGCGGCAAAAAACACAGTGCTCCATATGAAACACGGGTAGATGCTGGTAAGCGATCACTTCCAGGCGGCCGGGCGGGACTTGCCGGGCCAGATCGATGATCTGCTGGGCGTTCAGATCGTGCGTCGGTGTGATGCGTCGCAAGCCAATCGCCATGAATGTCTGCATCGCGATCCGATTGGCTATATTCAGGCTGAAGTCACCATCGATCGGCGGGAGTTCCGGATCCGGGGCGCCCAAGTTATGTAACAGACCTCCCGAGCGAACCAGCAGGTCGCAATTCAGGGAGAGGAGAAATCGGGTAATCTTCTGTTCGCTCGGTTTGAGAATCCTTGGGCTGGCCACCCGACAGGGCAGGTTTGCCTGTTGAACCTGCTCAACCGATTTCCTCAGACCGTAGAGCTCCAAGTAGTCGAGGGTGATACTGTTCGGCTGGCAGTCTATGGCGGCCTCGAGTTGCTCCGCATTGCGAACTAGCAAGTGCACTCCGGGATCGTTCGACAGATCGGCAAATGGTTCATGGCCGGCAGTGTCTTGGATTGTCCAGTGAGTCGGGTCGACCGGGTGAACCGGACCCGGCTCCGAAGAAGTCAGTTGGATCTGAAGTTTGTTGACCAAGTCGCGGCGGGCATGGTTTAGCTGGCTGGTCGGAACAAACAAGGACTGGTCTGTTTGAAAGGCTAACCTTCCCAGGTGGAAGGGAGTTCCCCCCAGTCGTCCCAGTTGTTCGGCTAGCACGCCCTTGTTCAACTCGCGATTGCGGGCTGCTTGCAGCGGCTCGTCTGCCTGCCACTCAGCCCGCGCGCCGGAATCGAGTTCCGCTTGGATCCACAGGGGCTGATTGGCCGCTGCTCGAACCGAGAAATGGACGGGCCGTGTATAGACAGGTTGGTTGGCACGAGTCAACCGTTTTAACTTTCGGTTGAGTGGGGGCGACTTGGTCCGCCAAACCCAGTCTCCCAACCGGATCCGTGAAAAATCGATCTGTCCCGCCCCGAATTCTAGTCGTTGATCACCGTTGTCCTGCAGTTGGACGTCGTATACGTTTCCCCCTTCTTCGGCCTCATCCGGACTACGCCAATTGGCTGCGTCAAATACCAGGCCGTCTCCTCGAGCGATCGCCTCACCGCGGACCATGATCCAAGGTTCATCAACCTTGACGACGGTCCCCATCTGGCGACCCCGGTGCCGAGGCGCCCGGGCTTGCACGACCTGTTGGTGGTTGGTGCCCGCCATAAAATGGGGGCCCAATCCGCGCGAATAGATCTGTTCCAGATCCTGTTGCGACCAGGCGGGCAGCTCTGTAGATGGGACGGTTAGTGGGGAATCGTAGCAGGCATCGATCGCCTGGCGGTAGGCAGATGTCGTCAGTGCAACATAATCGGCATCCTTGTATCGCCCCTCGATCTTGATACAGGCGACCCCGGATTCGACTAACTCGGGTACCTGTTTGAGTGCGTACAGGTCTCCTGGTGACAACAAATAGCGTTCGGCATCGAGATCCTGAATCTCTCCATCGACGACCAAGCGGTAGGAGAGTCGACAAGCCTGAGCGCACTGACCGCGATTCGCGCTGCGACCGCCCCAAGCTTCGCTGCTGAAGCATTGACCGGAGTAGGAAACACAAAGGGCCCCATGAGCGAAGACTTCGAGTTCGATGTCGGCGGCCGACGCGATACGGCGTATGTCCCTGAGGTCGAGTTCCCGGCCCAGGACAACGCGCGTGCATCCGAATGACTTGGCCAGATTGGCTCCCTCGGCACTGGTGATCGACATCTGTGTACTGCCGTGAATCTCCAGCTGGGGCACCACTTGCTGTGCCAGCTTGGCCACTCCCACATCCTGAACGATGATGGCATCGCAATTGGCCTCGGCAATGGCGATCATCGCCTGCTGCGCCTGTTCCAGTTCATGGTCGAAGACGAGCGTATTGAACGTGACATAGCCCCGCACACCCCGCGCGTGCAGTCTCTTCATGACCGTTGCCAATTCGCTCAATTGGAAGCCGACTTTGCTACGGGCCGAAAAGTGCTTCAGACCGAAGTAGACAGCATCTGCCCCGGCCTCGATGGCCGCCTGAAGTTCTGGCCAATGGCCGGCTGGACTCATCAGTTCCAGTCGTTTCCGGTTTTGCGGTTCCCTCGTCATCGATTCCTGCATACTTCCTTCCGGTTTGAAGGCGATAGTTGATCACCATTGCGCCGCTGTCCATGGTAACCGAACGGCGACCTGAATCGGAGGGTCGAAGCTGGGTGCCGGTCGCCGTTTAACCGTTTGCTTCGTCGGTCTGTCGGCTGGAAACGAGGTCCCGGCGATCGAACAATCACTTCAGGTCGACAACCCCAGCCAGCGGCAATTTTCCTGTAAGCCATTGCCTGTAAAAAGAAACGGGTCGTGAAGGCTTGCCTTCCGACCCGTTTCTTCCTCGAGTGATGGTCGCGTTTTACAGTCGTTTATTTAACCACCGACATTTTGTAATGGGTTGGTGTGTTGTGGCTGGCACCGATTACCGAGTCATTCGCGTGAGCCCCGGCAGCCACCATGTCAAAGTCGTTCTTGTAGATCGGGTCGTTACCGTAGGCATGTCCTTTGACAAATTGGTAGCGGCCATCTTCGAACAGGCAGTTTTGGCCGACCGTGCCATGATTGCCAGATCGGAAGCCTTCGTTCATCGGTGACGGCTTGTCAGCGCACAGGATAAAGTGACTTCGGCCGATATCGGTGGGAGGAACGTACCGGTCATTGACGTAATAGCCCATCGTGTAGCCGTAGTCTCCCCCCATGCTTTGTTGGTAATGCGCGAGGCGTTCGCCTTGGCTTCCCTCAATCGTCTGCAGGCTGGGGATGAAAACGGGCGCTTCCCGATTTGAGCCGGGGCAGGCGAGTTGGTCGTCTGAAAGCAGGCCTGCCGCTTTGAGTGTGGGTGCAAAGACACCTGTCACGGCGCAATTACCGGACGTTGGGATCGCAACGAACTGGCCATCGTGGATATCGCTGTAGGATTGAAAAGCGGACCCCAAGCTGATCATGTTTTTCTGGCAGCCAGCCAGATTATTGTGATAGCGGGTGTAAGAGATGGCTGGGAAAAGGAGGCCGACCATCACAGCGGCGCAGGCAACTCCAACCAACAGGTCATTTAGAGACCAACTCGACCGGAGGGTCCCGGTCGCCATCTCAGGGTTCATCGATTGGGTCGGACGGCGCCGGGAGGCGGGTGACAACGCGGGCTCATCCCGGTCTGAATCATTGGCAGATTCAGCCCATTCTGTTTTTTGCAAAATCGCCAACGATTCACAGGTGCGTCGCGCCAATCCAGGCCGCGATCCGGACCCGTTCTCCAATAACTCCAAGGGAGCCAGGGAAGCCTTGATCTCGATTAGGTCATCTTCAATTTGGGGGTCTTGGTCGATTGACTGCTGGACCTGCTGCTGTTGGTCGGCGTCCAATGCCCCCAACACGTAGCCCAGCAAATCTTCTTTCGAAGGGTTGTTCACGGTTCTTTTTTCACTCAACTGGGTAGGCCAAACCAGCTGGCAACCGCCGGGGTTGCTCAGTCGACCTGGCTTGAATTCCAAACATCGGTCAGTCTGGCGATTGCCGAGTGCAGGCGGCTTTTGACGGTTCCTACGGGAACCTCCAATATTTCCGCAGCTTCACGGTATTTCAAACCTTGGTAATAAACCAGTTGAATTACCGCGTGCATCGACTCGGGTAGTTGATTCAGCGTTTGGCGAACGAGGCGATTTGCCTCAGCTCGCTCGGCCGAACCTACAGGTCCCAGATCGCCACTCTCCAAGAGGTTCACCAAACGACCGACATCTTCATTTTCTTGCTCGCGCGGCGTGTCAAGGCTGACCATCCTGTGTCGCTTGTTACGCCGCCGGGCATCAATGGCCGCATTGGTTGCAATCGTGTAAAGCCACGGTCGGAAACGACGACCTTCCTGAAACAGATCACACTTGAGATGAACCTGCAGGAACGCTGTTTGAAAAACGTCCTCGGCCATCTCGGCATTACCCAAATACCGTCTCAGGTAACTAAACAACTCGCGCTCATACCGGTAGACGAGTTGCGCATACAGCTCTCGGTCACCCGTTTCGCGGTATTCAATCAGCAATTGTTCGTCAGTCACCGGATCTTGCTTGGCAGTGAGTTGGCGTGAATAGTTAAAGTGCAAATCGTGAATCGTGGCTTGCATTCCTCTATACGTATCTTAGTGGAGTAAGTTCACGAGTCGGGCAAAATGCCCCACTCGTCAATCATTTCTCTTCGATACGCCTCCTTAAAATCGGAAAACGTTGAGCGGTTTCCAGTTGGTTGTCTGGCTTTTAAACCCGCGTTTTTCAGGGAAAAACGCCGTTTTGGCCCGACTTTTCAGTGCCCCGAGCACTGAATACCCATCCCTCATTGGCCTTATCGGGGTCCCTTGTGACTCACTCGGTCCCCCCGAGGCCTTTTTTTACGCCTGCGAACGATTTACACTCGCAAGCGCTGTCCTATCGCGGAAGAGGGACAATTGCAAACTTCATGCCGAAAAGGTCAGCCGTGAAGAAAAATAGCTATATCTGGGCCGCCCCTGGTGACGTAAATGCCTTTTTTGGCTTGATGTTAGACAACATTGCCGGACTCGTATTAACGGTCAGCATGTTAGCTAGCATTTTTCAGTTCCCTGTAGATTTTGCTCTCGGTTACATGGTGCCGGGGACGGCGATCGGTGTCATGGTCGGGGACCTGATGTTTTTCTGGTTGGCCTTTCGCTACGCGCGGCAGACGGGCAAGACCAACGTAACGGCGATGCCGCTCGGTTTGGATACACCCAGCACGATCGGGATGGTGCTGTTTGTGATTGGTCCGGCCTTTGCGTCTGCCAAAGAAAGGTTGCTGGCCGAGGGCACGGCCGAGCAGTTGGCGGTCCAAACAGCGGCGATGGAAGCGTGGCATATTGGGATTTGCGCAATCTTCATTACCGGTTTGATCAAACTGTTGATGTCGTTTGGTTCGCATTGGGTCCGTACTGTTTTTCCGCGAGCCGGACTACTCGGTTCGCTGGCGGCGATCGCCTTGGTTCTGATCGCCTTCATGCAGTTACCCAAGTTGGCCATTAACCCGGTGGTTGGCTTCGCAGCATTGGTGATCGTGCTGGTCACTCTGGTGGCTCGGGGCAAACTGCCGTTCCGCATACCAGGCGCCTTAGGTGCCGTGATGATCGGCTCCGTCTTGTGGTATTTGATGGTGGGCGCCGATTCCCAGTTCGGAACACGATTGGCACCGGAGCTGCTCAGTAAAGAGACGCCCCCAATCTGGTTCCCAACCGAGTGGTTGACCGTGTTCCAGTTCAGCTGGTTCAGTTCGATGGAGGCCACGGTGCAGTACCTGCCATACATCATTCCCTTTGCCATTGCGACCGTGATTGGAGGGATTGATTGCGCGGAAAGTGCGGCTTCAGTCGGAGATGACTTCAACACGAGTAACGTGATCAGTATCGAGGCCTTGGCTACCATTGCCGCCAGTCTTTGCGGTGGCGTGATCCAAACGACGCCTTATATCGGACATCCCGCCTACAAGGCGATGGGTGGCCGTGCTGCCTACACTCTGGCCACAGCGTTGTTCGTCGGTGGCGCAGGTCTGGTCGGTTATTTTAGCCTGTTGTTCAAGTTCATTCCGGAAGCGGCCGTTTTACCGATCCTGATTTTTATCGGTATTGAGATTACGGCCCAGAGTTTTCATGCCACGCCTCGGCGGCACTATGCAGCCCTGGCTGTCGCCTGTCTGCCAGCCCTCGCCAAGTTGGTCATGATTCACGTCGGGCAGTTTGCGGCCTGGTTGGACTGGGATGCCTTGCCGGATGTGGTACGCGGCGAGTTGCAAAGCCTGATTTTGCACATGAATGTTTTGGCGGGTGGGTTTATTTTGACCAGCCTGATTTGGGCCTCGGCCATGGCCAAGATTATTGATCGGCGATTCATTCAGGCGTCCCTTTACATGGCTGTCGGGGGATTACTGGTGCTGTTCGGAGTGATGCACTCGCCCCTGGAAGGGGATAAGATGTTCTTGCCTTGGAATCTCTGGGCGACTGATGGTCCTTTCGATCCAGCTGCGACGCGGGCAGTTTTGCAGTTTGCGGTGGCCTACCTGGTGATGGCCGTTCTGCTTTTCCTGTTAGGCCTGACGATGGGAAAAACGATGCCGCCCATTTCGACCGACGAAGAATTTGAACGATTGGAGGGCTGAATGAGCCTGGAGCGTGTGCGGGAACCCGAGGTGATGGATTCGCCGGAGGAAGCGGAAGACTACAACGCGATGGATCACTCGGAGGTCAACCGGGTGTTTGTTGCCGATCTACTGGGATTTGCCGAGTCCCGCGGAAAACCTATTGGTGATGTGCTGGACTTGGGTACCGGCACTGCCTTGATCCCGATCGAATTGTGCGATCGAGAAACGGATTGCCGGGTGATGGCGATCGATATGTCGATCAACATGCTGGAACTGGCCCGCTACAATATCGAAGCGGCAGGCCTGATCGAGCGGATTGAGTTGGCGCAGGTGGACGCCAAGCAGATGGCATTTCCCGACGGCATGTTTTCCTCGGTGATCTCTAATAGCATCATTCATCATATTCCAGAACCGTGCGATTGCGTTCGTGAGATGGTACGCGTGACGGCCAGCGGTGGGCTCCTGTATGTCCGCGATTTGCTGCGGCCCGAAACGGACGAACAGGTAGAGCATCTGGTCCAAACGTATGCCGGCCAGGAGAATGAGCATTCACGACAGATGTTTGATGATTCGTTGCGGGCTGCCCTGTCGCTGGAGGAGATTCGTGAACTGGTCGTTCAAAATGGTTTTGCCGCGGAAGACGTGCAGGCCACAACGGACCGCCATTGGACCTGGGCATCCATCCAGACTTAAAGTAGGGACCATGAAACAGATTGTCGCCATCGTGAAGCCCTTCCTGGCTGAGAAAGTGATCACGGCCATCAGTGAGTTTGATGTGCTGGAACTCTGCGTTCGAGAAGTCAAAGGGTTTGGCCGCCAGAAAAACTATCTGGATCGATACGGAGAGAATGAATATTCACTCGTTTATGTTCCCAAAGTCGAAATTTCCGCATGGGTCGATGATCGCTTGGTCGATGCGGTTCTGCAGGTCGTTAGTGAAATTTCCAGAACCGGTCGTCCGGGAGATGGGAAAATTCTCGTGCTACCGGTGACGCAAACCTGCTTTTGATTTTCCCCATCATCAAAAACTGTTATCATAACGGCGTACATGAAACGTGATCTGCGTGGTTGGGAAAATGAAGTTGCCGATTTGCCGTTACCCGATGATGTCATCGATAGTCTACCTGTTTCTCTGTTCCAACTTGTGGGCGGTTCCCCAGACGGAAACGGAAATCAACTTTAAAAATGACATCCAGCCGATCTTTGAGAACCACTGTTTACGGTGTCATGGACCGGAGACAGAAGAGGGGTTTCGAATTGATGACAAAGAGGCCGCTTTGGACTACATCACGCCAGGCGAGCCGGAAGAGAGTGAAATCTATACCTACCTGGTTACGGACGATGAAGAGGAGCTGATGCCGCCGCCCGATGAGGGGGGACCGCTAGGTGATTCCGATGTGCAACTGGTCAAACGATGGATCGCTCAAGGCGCTGCATGGCCAGACGATGTTCAATGGGGAACAGGGGCTGAGGTAGAGACGGAACCGGTCAGCGAATCGGGACTGGCCGACAAGCCGCCCGTTACCAAAACGCCCGTAACCAAACCGGGCGAACCGGATATTTACCGCGCGATTGGATCCCTGCACCCGGCCATGATCCACTTGCCACTCGGTTTGCTATTTGCCTCTGGGCTATTTGCCCTGCTCAGCCTGCGGGGCAGTTTCGTGATGAGCGATTGCTCCTACTACTGTCTGTGGCTTGGCACGCTGGGAGCGATTCTTGCCTGTGTCTCGGGTTGGTGGTTTGCTCCGATGGAGAATTCAGCCTGGCAGGTCGAATCGTTGGAGGATTTGACCAATGTGGACAGTAAGATCTTTTTTCATCGGACATCAGGACTGATTGTCACGGCCGCCGCGTTGCTGTTGGCCTTGTACGCCTCTGGGTCCCGCAATCGCAACCCCGATGACGGGGTGCTTTGGAAACTGGGAACTTTGGTGCTGGCGGCCGGGATTGGTTATGTCGGACACGAGGGTGGTGAATTGACCTGGAACCGGGACGGCAAGCACTACCGGGACCTCGATGGGGTCATTGAGAAATATATCCCCATCTTTTCCGATACAGAGAAAGAAACGCCGGCCAAGCGGGCCCCCGTCGGACAGGTGACCGACGCGGAGAATGGTACCGAGACTACGTCACCGTCGGTTAGCCCGAAAATTGGGGAGACCTCTGGTGAGACCTCCTCTTCGGACCCGAACGGCTCCCAGCCAGAGCCGGGGCTTCAGAAGTAGTGATTGTCTGCCAACCGGCTCAGATCATCTCCAGCTCGATTTCGCATTCCGGCAGCGCGCCGATAAAGATCCGGCCGTAATATTGGGTTTTGATCCGTGGATCGAGGATCACGACGATGCCCTTGTCGGTTTGGCTGCGGATCAAGCGGCCAAATCCCTGTTTGAACTTGATCACGGCCTGTGGCAATTGGTATTCGTTGAATGGGTTACCGCCCGCTTCCCGAATGGCATCCAATCGCGCTTGTAGTAGTGGCTGGTCGGGAACGCTGAAGGGCAAACGAGTGATGATGACGTTTTGCAGCGCATCACCCTGCACATCGACACCTTGCCAGAAACTGTCGGTGCCAAATAGGACGCCACGAGGATTTTCTTTGAATTGCGATAGCAGCTGTGTGCGGTCGACCCCGGAAGCTTGGCTGTAAACAGCCAAGTTGTTTTCGATCAGCCAGGGCGTCAGATCGCGAACGGCTCGGTTGAGAAATGCATAGCTTGTACACAATACGAAAGCGCGCCCGTCGGTCTGCTCGACATACTTTTTGATCGCTTCAATCGATTGTCGCTCGTGGGTGTCTCGGTCCTTGGCTGGGTCCGCCATGTTCTCTACGACGATCAACCGGGCCTGACGTTGGTAATCAAATGGGCTGCCCAGCTGTAATGTTTGGGTCTGAGTTAGGCCAATTTGCCGTTGGAAAAATTCAAATGAGTCGTTACCGGTGGCCAAGGTAGCGCTGGTCAACACGCAGGTGTCGATCTTGCCGTACAGGTTTTCCCGTAACTCGGGGCCCACGTCGAGTGGGGCGGCCATCAGACGGACGTTTTGTCGGCCCCGTCGGGATGCGGAGGTTTCCATCCAGTAAACTCCATCGGTCAACTGTTGTAACCTCCAGTTTTCCAGTTCGGCCGCCAACGCATCCATTCGGTCACAGGCGGACACGAGGTCCTGTCGATCTGAGGCTGTTTCCCGGCCGTCGGCAAACCGCCGGATGAGTTGACTGGTTTGCGACAAAATGGGGCTGAGGGGATTCGATACCACTCCAGCCTCCAAGACGCGTAGTACCTGAGTGCCTTTGCCGGTGGAGCCCTGGTGTCGTGCTCCCCAGGCTAACAAGTCACCGAAAAATTCGTCCATCTTTTCACGACATAGGTTGACTGCCTTTTGGCCTTCGGCGAACCGGTGAACGACCAGCACCCCCTTGTTTCGCCGCGGATTGAACAGCCGGTTGAGTGCGTACTCGACCCCCCTCAGCGTGACGCCGATTCCAAGGTGGTCGCTGGCCACGTCTTGAATCGTGTGCGCTTCATCCAGGATGACCGTGTCGTAATCGGGGAGGATATTAATATTGATTTTTCGCAAGGCGAGGTCGCTAAAGAACAACGCGTGGTTGACGACCAGGATATCGGCGTTCTGAAGCCGTTTGCGAGCACGAAAATAGTGACACGCGTCGTAGGTCGGGCAGTTACGTCCCAGGCAGTTGCTGCTGTCACTTTGGACCTCGTCCCAAACTTGCGGTAACAGACGGAAATCGAGTTCACTGCGAGAGCCGTCCCCAGTCCGTTTGCTCCAGGCGAGCAATTGCCGCAACTGATCATGCTCTTCATCCAGGGCAAACAGGCCTTCGGCCTTGCTGATGGCTTGGCCAAGACGCCGCAGGCTGACATAGTTGCCACGTCCCTTGGCCAGGACGGCTGAAAATTCGAGCGGGATCAAGCTGTTGAGCAGCGGCAGGTCCTTGCTCATCAGTTGCTCCTGCAAGCTGATGGTGTGCGTGGAAACGACGATTCGCCGCCGGCCACCGTTGGCAGACTCCTGCGATTCAGCCAGGCTGAGGATGGCGGGCACCAGATAACCAAAACTCTTGCCGACACCCGTCCCCGCTTCGACCACCAGGTGCTGTTTTTGGCCGATTGCTTCGGCTACCGCATCAGCCATTTCGATCTGTTCCTGGCGGAACTCGTAGTGAGGTAGCCGAGCTGCGATCCGGCCATCGACACCGAGGATATCTTGGACAGCGATCATATCGGAGGAGGCACTCGGTTCAGCAAGTTAGGCGCTAGCGTGGCAATCCCCCGATTATCCACATCGAGACGAAAAAGCCTAGCAGGTGGGCTCAGCCTTCAGGAAGTTCATCCGTCCGAGTTCCTCCGGGCCTGATCGATCGGGCTGCCCGAAGGTCAGGTCTGTGGATTGCCATAACGATCTCGTCACTTGCGGTGGGTGAGAGTGATCAATGGGGCACGGAAAACCGCAGGTCGCCAAGAGGGCAAGCAGGGCCAGACTACAGAGAAACGTCATTCTCATCGGAGAACTCCATGGCAAGAGAGGGAGGAGAGGCGGGGGATCCAATCACGCGATCCAATCGAAGGGAGAAAACGGTCCCAGCCGGTTAGCTTGAGACCGATGGGTGGCAGAGCGACAAAGGAAACAGTGACATGATGAAGGGAGCAACTCGTGTGCCGGGTCGCGCCAACGGTTGTTTTGCCATACGGACCGCTAAGCAGACGGCCAACCGCAAAAGGGGGCGCTGGTGCGGACAGGGATGACGGCTGTCGCAAAACTTGCCTTGTTTGACGTGTCAGCGGCTGTCCGATTCTTAGAACGGTAGAGCTATCCGGTGGGGTGACAGTGGGTGGCGACGCGTTAGCCCAGAGGCGATCTCGCTTCTCTTTTTGAGAACGGCGTCGCAAATCGAGACGAAACGGCCTGGTTTGGCCCGTTCGACTTGTCAAAAACGCGAGTATTTTTGAAAAAGCAAGTTTGGCACGCAGCTTGCATTAATGGAACTCAGACGAGTCAGAAGGATTTGTATCTTCAATCTCCCGAAGCGAATTCCTTCACTCGGCTCGTCTTACCACAATTTGCCTTATGCTTGACGTCCGGGTGATTGCACGGTCGTCAGAAGCCAGACCCGGCCACCTCAGGTTAAGTCGCTCTTCAGGGTTCTGGCTTTTTCTATGCGCTAACCCCGCCTTGAGGCCGGCAAAAATCGTCCGGTTTGTTCACGGTCTTTCAGCGCGGCGTGATGGGTGCGGCTTACAGTTCGATTAGCCGGAACAGGATCGACATTCCCTGCCCACCCCCGACACAGAGCGTGGCAACACCCAAGTCACCCACCTCATGTTCTGCGATCAGTCGGTCGTGCAAGGTCATCACCAAACGCAGGCCGCTGGCTCCCAGAGGGTGCCCAATCGCCATCGCGCCACCCCAGCAATTGATTCGCTCACTTGGTAACGCCAAGGCGGTCGCCGAGGCGAGGACCTGGATCGCAAACGCCTCATTGATTTCATAGGCAGCGATATCGTCGGCTTGTAAGTCGTTGCGTTGCAACAACCGGCGAGTCGCGGGCACGGGGCCCAATCCCATGACTTCGGGTGCTACGTGTGCGATCGTCACATCGACAATCTCCAAGCCTTTGGACCATCCGGTTTGGCGGGCGATTGCGGCGCTGGTCACCCAACCGCTGGTTGCCCCGTCGGTTAACGGCGAGCTGGTGGCGGCCGTCACGCTCCCCTCGTCGAGAAAGGCCGGTTTGAGGCTGGCCATCTTTTCGCGATCGACCGGATAGCGAACAAACTCATCTCGCTCAATCTGGTAAGGGTGGATCTGGTTGGCGTAATGACCGTTCTCATATGCTTGGAAAGTCCGTTCATGTGAGCGGGCTGCCAGCTCTTCCTGTCGGTCTCGATCCAATTCGGGATATTGGCTGGCTACCTTCTCCGCTGTGATCCCATTGGGCGTATAGGCGGTGGAAGAAGTGGCTTTGATTGTTTCGGATTCGGAAAAATTGGCCCCTCGCCGCGGAATCCGACTCATCGACTCGACCCCTGCGACCAGGTAACAGTCTCCCCAACCCGATTGGATGCGTGCCGCCGCGATGGCGACCGCTTCCAGGCTGCTGGCGCAAAGACGATTCACGGTCATCCCGGGCACATCGAGACCGGCACCGAGGGCGACCATCCGTCCCAAATTGTAACCTTGTTCTCCCTCGGGATAGGCACAGCCAACGACCAGATCCTGTGGGCCTTGTTGCCAAAGTTGCGGGTGGCGGCTGGCTTGTCCCCGAAAGAGCTCGACCAACAGATCATCGGGACGTATCTCGCGGTACGCGCCTTTGCCGGCACGGCCAAATGGGGTGCGAAGCCCGCCCACGAAAACAGGGGGTGAAATAGGTGTGTTCATGGGATCACTCGACAGATCGGATAAACCTTTGTTGACCGGTCACTCAACAGCTTCAACATCTGGGCAAAATGGTTGTTTGGCAACTTGGCCAGCTCACCAAGTTTACCTTCCAATGTCAGGTAAATTAAGCCGCGTTCTTTTCCCATCGAAACGGTATAAATTCGGCTACAATAGGTTTTCCACCCCAAACAAGACTGGAGTCAGAATGAATTGGAAACCGTGGGTCCTACAACTGGCCTGGAGTACGTTACTGTTTCAGGGCCAGCCAATCATGGCCGAGGGAACCGTTGCAAACCGGGTTGATCCTCAACGTCCTAATATCGTATTGATCATGGCTGACGACCTTGGCTACGAATGTTTGGGGGTCAATGGTGGGACCTCTTACCAAACACCCAACTTGGATCGTTTGGCATCCGAAGGGGTTCGGTTTCGACATTGCCATTCCCAGCCGCTCTGCACACCTTCGCGCGTCAAGCTGATGACGGGCCTTTACAACAAGCGGAATTACGAAAAATTCGGCTCACTTCCCAGTGGACAGAGGACATTTTCCCAGGTGTTCCAGCAGGCGGGTTACCAGACCTGCGTGGTCGGTAAATGGCAATTGGGGGGTGGTCTGAAAGGACCGCATCAATTTGGATTTGACGAATATTGTCTTTGGCAGGTCGATCGGCGTCCCGAGCGATACCCAAATGCCGGTTTGGAGGTCAATGGAAAACTGGTCGATTTCAACCAAGGTGAATACGGTCCCGACGTGGTCAGTGATTTTGCCTGTCAGTTTATTGAGGCGAATAAGCACCAGCCTTTCCTTCTCTACTATCCGATGATCCTGACCCACTGCCCGTTTTGTCCGACTCCTGGGACTCCCGACTATGACGTGACCGATCGGGGCTCCAAGACTTACAAGGGAGATGCCAAGTATTTTGGTGACATGGTGACTTATATGGATAAGCTCGTGGGCAAAATTGAGCAGCAACTCGTTGCTTCGGGTGTGCGCGACAACACGCTGATCCTGTTTACCGGGGACAATGGGACGGATAAGCCTGTCGTTTCGCGGATGGGGGATCGGGAAGTGATCGGTGGCAAGGGGAAGATGGATGATACGGGGACTCACGTTCCTTTAATTGCCAGTTGGCCCGGCACAATTCAAGTCGATCAGGTTTCGGACCGGCTGGTCGATTTCACTGATTTTTTTCCCACACTTTGCCAGGTTGCCAACATCCCGATCCAGACAAACTGGCACCTCGACGGCAAGAGCTTCCTCGGGGACTTGACCGGTCAGGCAGGGCCTGGCCGTGACTGGATCTACGTCTGGTACGCTCGCAACGGTGGCGCGAAAGGGAAGGAGTGGGCTCGTGATGAG
>JAYZCF010000191.1:0-6283 GCA_036338455.1 Planctomycetota bacterium | reverse complement strand
GGGAAATACGATTGTTCTCGCCTTTGGCAACGGCCAGGTAATCACTGTGGATGGCGAGCGGTTGGTCGAGGTCAATGGCTACCAACCCGAGACTCGGTCAGCAATCGACTCGGTGACCGGTTCACCGGACGGGAATTGGTTTGCCCTATTGTATCGCAATAAAAAGCTGTGGATTCTCGATCGAAAAAATGATGCTACGATGCAAAGGGCCGACGTGCGGGGGCAGGGGGGAATTTCTACCGTAGCCTTTGACTCTGACAATCAACTCTGGGTGGCGGATCGGACCGATCGGTTGACGCAGTACGATCCGGCGACCGGCAAAATCGAACAGCAGTTTGTTCCGGGTGGGGACTGGTTGGAAAACACTTACCGTTATTTCCTCGCTCCCTTTTACCGAATCTGTCCGAAGCCGGGTGAGTTCTATAAATTGGTGACCCATCTCTCCACGGCAGGGGACACCACACAGAACAAAGATGTCGATCTGCGCAAGAGTGCGGAACGTGCAAACCCGTGGTCGCCGCTCTGGAGTGGCCTGACCTTCATGCTGGTGATGTTGTTCCTGGCTTGCTTGATCTTCCAAACCCGGGACTATTAAGCTTGAGATCGTCCGTCCGGACCGGATCTCGGTCGGCAGGCGTTCGGGGTCCCTGATCAGCATAAAATTCATAATCGTCACCCGCGGGCTGTGGAATTTTGGGCAAATTCAGGCGCTTTTTAGCCAGACACGAGGAAACGTGTATGTTTGAGTGCCGCAGCGACAGGTGGCCCCGCCGTCGGAAGCCTTTTTCCGATCAGCGGCCGAAGTTGTCACCCGATTTGCGATAGAGAAAATACCAAGCTGGCAATGGCTTGGCTGGTTTTGCCTCGATTGGGCTGGCAGAAGATGAGCAAGTTTTACGTACAATCCGGATCGCTCGCCTGGACGGTTGAATCGGTCGATGCTGAAGGGGCTGCCCTCTGGTTGCTCCATCAGGCTTTGCGCCCTTTTTTGCCTCTGAGCGAAATCGTATCGTCCCGTCAACGGGAGGAAGCGGTCGCCAGGCTGTTTGACGGATTGGCCCGATTTGCCCCGGCGATCCGCGTCAGTGAGATCGGGATGGGGCGGTGTGACGCTGGCCAGTTTGATACGGGTCAGCTGTTTCAAACGTGGCAGCAATTATCCCGTTCGGTGAGTTCCCTGCTGGACACGTTTCATTGATGTTGTTCGGTTCGGACACTCAACTGCGGCAGCTGGCTCCATCACCTTCTTAGTCGCCGACGCCGATATCCTCGTTGCAAAGCCGCATCATCAGTTCCATTTCGCATTGTTCATGCAGTGCCAGTGCTGAGCGAAACTGGTTGAATTGTTGTTCGACTTCCTCCATCGTGACAGCCGTTTCTCGATAGACGATCTGTTCTACCAGCTCTATGACGTCATTGAATTGTAGGAACAATGTTTCGTGCTCCGACATTAATTTCGAGGAGCAGCGTGAAATGGCCGGATTGCTGATCTTAGCCTCGTTGAAATAGCCCAGGAATTCTTCCAGGGAGAAATAGGTCTCAAGTTCTTCGCGCACCCGGCAAAGTAACTCCCGCATCGCCTGGGGTTTGAGCCTGGGGTGGAGGTAAAACGCGGTCGCCACGGAATCGATCAGCTGTCTCAGCTCGACATTTTCTTCCTTGATTTCCTGGAGGAAGGCCACGTTGATTGTGATGCCCGTATCGAGAGCACCACTTTGTCGGAATTCTGTTTCAGTCAACCATACACTCATGCCAAAACCTTTCACCGAAAAGACGTAATCTGGTCCAGCGACTGGCTGTCAGTGGTTGATTTCAGTGAGCTGAAAAACCAAGTGGAGAGGAGGCTGCCAGGCGCCGGAGGTTGTGACTGCTGTACTCGCTTGTCAATTAACTCTACCTTTTGAATCGGGCGAAGTCCAATTTTTGTCCGTCAGAATTGGCGGGACCGGGAACCGAGGGAACGAAGGAAATTCGGTAATGAAATCACATGGACCATGGCAGATCAAGAAAACGAATCAAATCTTACAGAATCCGTTCCTGCAAGTTTGGCTGGATGACGTGGTGCGTCCTGATGGACAGGATGGGACGCATGTGGTGGCCAGTATGAAACCGGGGGTGTCTGTACTGGCAATCGATGACCGACAACAAGTTCACTTGACCAACGAGTTTCATTACGCCGTGGGGCGTTACTCGCTTGAAGCGGTTAGTGGTGGAATCGACCCTGGGGAAGAACCGGCCGAGACGGCTCGTCGTGAATTGAAGGAGGAACTGGGGATCGAAGCGAGCCAGTGGGAATACCTCGCTTCGGTCGACCCGTTTACCACGATTGTTGTGTCTCCCTGCCACTTGTATGTGGCTCGCGGGCTCACCTCCGGGGAAGCGGAACAGGAGGGAACGGAGCAAATTGAACACGTGGTCTTACCGTTGGCCGAAGCGGTGGAGAAGGTGCTGCAAGGGGAAATTACCCACTCGCCGACGTGTATCCTGCTGTTGCGAGCTACCATGGCTGGAGTTGGCAGCTAGTCCTGGACGATCTGCAGGCTCTCGAATAATTGCCGAACCTCGGCTGGCGTCATCCGGCCCGGACCTTGTGTCGAAAGATCGAGTCCTACTCCTGCATCTTCATGGCGGATCACTGTCACGTAATGGTCCTCCCGATCGCGCTCCCTTGGGGACGTCGAACCGTTTGCTTCGTCAGAAGCTAAAAAGATTTCCTGGCGAACTTTGGTAGGGGTTCCGTTTAAGTTCCAAAGGAGTTGTCGTGTTTCGATGAGTTGTCCTGCTTTTGCTCGCGTTCGATGATCTCGTTCCCAGCTCCTCAAAAGCGTTTCATTTTGATTAAGAAAAGTCTCTGGCCAGAAGTTGATGGTCAATTGGGTGTAGGAAAAATCTGCTTCATCTATGAGCAAATTTTTATTACGGTAACTGTAATCAAAGGTGTCGAAATGAAAGGAATGGCTGGTCATGGATTTGTAGCCAAAGTTAGCCTTGAGCTCCTCGGGAATATCGAGATGGACCACTTCTTTCAGCCATTGCCGGAGCACTGCAGGATCTTCGGATCGGTCCGAGGAAAAGGTCGTGGAGACTGCAATGAAAATACCCACCATCCCAGTAAGGCAGCCGCCCAGAAGCAGGCCAAACAGGGTTCCCAGGAGAGTACCCGTGATGGCCCATCTTTTTTCTTGCTTGGTCGTTTTTTGGTGCCGCATTTGCCACAGCGCCCGGGTGCCGAGAATCAGGGCAGGGATCCCCGTGATCCAGAGCAGCACGATCGATGAGATACCCAGCCAAAAGCTCCACCGCGCCGCACGGTTTATTGGATGAGCGCCCGGCACCCTTTGCGGTTGGCTGATGGTGCCACATTTGGCGCACCGGAACTGTTGCTGAGGAGAAATCAGCCCGAGTACGAGTTCCGAATGACAGTGGGGACACTGGGACATCTTTTCATTGCCGTGATAAACGGGTTCCCGTCAGGTAATCGATCATATTTCGCGCCGGGTTCAACAGGGAGAGGAGGATGTTGAGACCAATACAGCCACACAGCAGGAGGATTAATAACTGTCCAAGCAACATCAAGCCCACCTTAATTTGAGGCTCCATTTCGAATGTACTTGCGGAAGTGATGAAAAGGGTTCCCCACGACGCGAAAAGGACGAACGGTAAACAGGCAAACGCATTGCGCGCGCCACACTGCCATTTCGACGCGGGTCGCAGGTTTTTTTGTCGCAGGACAGCCACTTCGGAGATTCGCAAAGCGATCCCTCCATTAAAACAGTACCCGAACATAAACGTCGCCAGACCCCCGACCAGCGTGGGAACTATCAAGAGGCTCAACCAGTGGAAAGCGATCGTGAAGCAAGCCAATCCGACCAGATTGACCAACAGGGTGATGCTGGCCACCTCGATCCCACCCGCAACGGCCAGCACACCGAGGCGGTCATCCCAGTTCCAATTGGCAGGTCGATCGGCGGACTCCGAGAGTTGGGTTTCCAAATAGGCCAACATGGACGGCTCTTCGCCCCGCTTGCGTAATTCTTCCAATAACTGGCGAACGTGCAGTGGGACCTCGTGATGCTCGATGAAACGAGACAGCAGTTGTATCAACAGACCATTTTCTGGCGGTAGGGAACGAGTTGGACCTGTTGAAAATGTTTCTTTGGTTGTATCGATTCCTTGAAGGTTGAGCAGCCGTGCGGTGACGACCGGGAAGTCCAGTAATTTGATCCGCCCCGTTTCATCCAACCAGACATGATGCATGTCCAAATCGATGGGCAGCATGCCTTGGGTCGCCGAATCTCGCAATTCGATGACCAGTTCCAGCAACACCGGCCGGACTGCCTGCCAACTGCAATCGGTTTGCTGCAAGATCTCAACCAACGGGCCTCCCTTGACCGCCTCGGTGACGAACCAGTCCTGACCACCCTGGCGGCCGTCATGGATCATGCGAAGACGACGAGCTCGCGTCGAATATCGATCCGTCTCCGGGCCTGGAAGTGGGGGTAGTTCGTCGTAGATCCAGACGTCGCGTTCGAGTTTCGGATCTATCCCCAGGTACGGAACGGGTTTCAGATTGCCGTCAAAACGGCCAATGACGCGGTAGTTGCCAAAGACCTTGTCGGTGTTGACGCGGACCGGGACGGTGATGGGAAAGGACTCGATTCGGCGAAACTCCAGTTCACCCGATAGCCTTACGACACGCGTCCCGGACAACAATTCGTGAATTCCTCGATATCCACCAGAACGTCGAGCGGTTGCCATGCAAATCAGCATCAGACTGGATGACAACAACTGGATGGCCGTCTGTTGCCCCGCGATGCTTTGGAAGTTCGGTGACGAAGCGAAGGGGTTGTCTAACCAAAAGACGCCTGCCAGCGCGCTGACCAGAAAGGAAAGTCCGGGTAATATCAGCGCTCTCAGCATCGCTGCTGCCAAGCTGGGCGATTCTGAGCCGCGCCCAATGACGCGCATCCCCATCAGCCATTTTCCGACTCCGCGGCCGAAGTAGTGCTCACACAGGGCAAAGTAGGCTACTGCAATCGGGAGGACGATCCAAACCAGGGTCTTGCTCGGGTTGATCGGGTTGAGCTGGGAGATTCCTGCAACAGCCCCGAGGAAAAGAAGCCCCAACATGAGGATCGAGTTGATGATTTGGACCATCGCCATATCGACAAAGAAGGCTGCAATCCGACGCCCAACATCTGCCAGGGAGGCGCCCCGGGTCGAGTAAGGCAACAGCATTTCCCGCAATATCTTCAAACTCTGAGGTCGCCGAGCCGGGTCCTTTTCCATCGTCTGGGCAATGATTCGAACCATGGCGCGAGGAACTCGGCTGGTGAATTCGCTGACCTTGGGTGGGGTTTCCGAGGCGATGCTGGCGATCACCTGGGCCGGGCTGCCCCGAAAGCACGGTTGACCCGCCAGCAGATAAAACAGGGTTGCGCCGAGGGCGTAAATGTCGACCCGTTCATCGATGTCAACCGACAGGAGTTGCTCGGGGGCCGCGTACTGAGGTGTGCCCATGAACGCGCCGGTTTGCGTGAGCTGCGAATCGCCCAGAAAGGATTTGGCCAGGCCGTAATCCCCCACTTTGACCCGCCCCTCACGATCGAGGAAGCAATTCGAAGGTTTCAGGTCACGGTGCACAATTCCCTCAGAGTGGGCAGCCTGCAGGCCATCGATGATGTCCAAAATATAATCGATCGCTCGTCCCGTCTCGACAGGACCTTGAGTCGCGACGATATCCTTGAGTGTCCCACCCTCCATCAATTCCATGGTGATATAGAACTGACCTTCATGTTCCCCCGCACCGTAGACGAACGTCGACCGAGGGTGGTTCAACGAGGCGGCAATCTGGCTCTCCCGCCGAAACCGTTGAATGGATTCATCCGTTCCTTGCAGGGAAGGGATCAGTAGTTTTAGGGCGACTGGTTGTCCTGTTTCCTGATGGATTGCCTCAAACACCGAGCCCATGCCACCTTGGCCCAGTTGTCGGACGAGCCGGTAGGGGCCAATTTCACGATGGTCCGATTGATTGGGCGATTCCTTCTCGGGGTCTGTCAGCTCGGATGATGGACGTCGTGTAACGGTCCATGCCTCTGCTTTCGAGGCGGTCTGCCGGCGTGTTGAGTCGGATTCCACCGGTTCGGTTGCGCTCAGCGAGGTACCACACTCGCTACAGAACTTGGGAATCGATCCGGAGGGGACCGTGATCAGGGCTCTACATTTTCTGCAGGAAATCTGCATCTGCCAACTTTAACTGGATTGGTTGCGGTGCGCGTAGAAT
>JAYZCF010000190.1:0-13257 GCA_036338455.1 Planctomycetota bacterium | reverse complement strand
GTGTCGTGGGACCCGATGTGAAAATTGGCCGGGGCACAAAACTGATCAACTCGGTATCCGTGCTGGGGCATGTAGAAATCGGTGAAGACAATCGGATTTCGCCCGGCACGGTAATCGGTGGCGAGCCTCAGGATGTCAGTTACCGGGGAACCGCCACCAAGGTACTGGTGGGCGATCGGAATGTGATTCGAGAGAATGTCACCATCAACCGCGCCTCCGAAAAGGAGGACGGTTACACCCGATTGGGCAGCGACTGTTACCTGATGGCCTGTTCCCATGTCGCTCACGATTGTCACGTCGGTGACCGCGTCATTCTGGGCCAAGGCTCCATGCTGGGAGGCCATGTCCATGTCCAAAGATGCGCTACCATTTCAGGCTGTGTCGCGGTCACGCATTACGCGTCGATAGGCGGCTACACCTTTGTGGGTGGGTCGAGTCGAGTCTTACAGGACATCACACCGTTTATGCTGGCCGACGGTAATCCGGCGCGGCCAAGATGTGTCAACATTGTGGCCTTGAAGCGAAATGATTTTTCTGCGGACGTGGTTACCGCGCTCAACGAAACCTACAAGTTGCTATACCGGGCGAGAGTTGGCTTGGAAAACACTTACCAGATCTTAGAAAACAAGAACCTGCTGTTACCCGAGGTAAAAGATTGCCTTGACTTCCTGGCCATCAGTCAAAAGGGACGGCACGGCCGGGGTCGCGAAAAAAGGAGAAACGCCGCGTGAAGCCACTAAAAGTCGCCGTCGTTGGGGCAGGGCATCTGGGAAAAATTCACGCCCGCTTATTACCCCAGTTAGCCAGCGTGGAATTGGTCGCGGTGGCCGATCCCAGCCCGATGGCTCAAAAGCAAATACTGGAAGAGCACGACGTCCAGGTCATCAGCGATTTTCGCAAACTCATCGGGCAGATTGATGCGGCCGTCGTCGCCACTCCCACGCGATTTCACCATGCCATCGCGATGGAGCTGTTGCAAAACGGCATTCACACCTTAATTGAAAAACCAGTAACCGATTGTTCCCAGGACGCCATGGAACTGGTGGAAACCGCAGAGCAGAACAACTGCGTTCTGTCGGTCGGACACGTGGAACAGTTTAACCCGGCCATCCGCACCGCCATCGAAAAAGTCGGCGTGCCGAAATTCGTTCAGGCTACACGGATGAGCGGATACACGTATCGCTCAATCGATATCGGTGTTGTCTACGACCTGATGATTCACGACATCGATCTGGTGAACACCATGTTTCCCGGCGAACTGGTCGATTGCCGAGCTGCTGGCTTCTCCATTTTTGGCGGAAACGAAGATATGGCACAGGCGCGCCTACAGTTCAGCTGCGGTGGCATCGCTAATCTGACGGCATCGCGGGCCAGCTTTGCCCCCACCCGTGAAATGCAATTATTTGGAACCTCGGGTTTTGCCGCGGTCGACCTGGTTACCCGAGAGGTCCAGTCGATTGAAGTTCCCGACTGGATCTCGCAACGCACATTCAACTTCCTGGAAGCCAGCCCCGATCAACAAGCTTTTGTCCGCGAAGAACTCTTTTCCGAAGTCTTGCCCCGGCAGGAAGAGACGGTCGAAGCCAACAATGCGATTCTGGCGGAGCAAGAGGATTGGATCGAGGCAATTCAGAGCGGTCGGCCCTTGAGAAACACAGGCATCAATGGTGCCGCGGCCGTGGATATTGCCGCTCACGTTTTGCAACAGATCGAACAACATCAATGGGCGGCTGGCAAGGCCGCAGGCCCATTGATGACGCCCGACTCCCGTCCTGCGAGTGACCGGGCCATTCCATCAATGCTGAGAGATGCCCAACCGGACGCCGCCTGAGCCGGCTTGGCCGTCGGCAACGAAAAGGCGGGCGACCGATTTTCCGCGCACTCATTTCATTCGACCAATGGGGCCGACAACCGATGCCCTCGATCCGCTAGGCGAGATCGCGGTCCTCAAACAGGACCAAGGCCAAAAGCACGGTGATGGAACCGTATAGGGCGCAGTAGATCATGGACCAACCGATGTAGATCATCGGCACTCCCCGGTTCGTGTTGATGGCCGCTTGAACATCGAAATGGTTCAACACCGGAAAAACGATCGCAATCAGCTGGCCGAAAAAACCGACCGTTTCAAAAGCCTGGGCCGCTTCGGCCGACTGGACGATCAACGGGGTCAAATGCCCCAACACATAGATCGAAAAACAGAGCAGGAAATTCGCCAGGATCCCGAAACGCGTCGAAATCGCCACGCTTATCGAAACGAAAATGACCACCTCCAGAAAGCCCAAGAACAGGGCGGGAACCACACTGAGTGCTTCGTTAAAACACTCAGACCATTCAACGGTACCCTTGGAGGATTCCACGGCATCGTAAACAGGCTTGTAACTGGTCCAAATCACAAACCAGATGCCGATCACAATAAACAGAAGTGCGACGGAAAGACTGATACCAAACAACTTGCCGAGGATGAACTGCCTTCGTCCCACCGGTTTGGAAAGGACGGTTAAGGCGGTCCGCCCTTCAATCTCTTCGGCAACCGATTTACTCGCGGCCCAAATCGCGACAAAGATCGCGAGTACACGAATCAGGGTCAACCCTGAATCCTTGTACATCTTGATGTCTTCACCAAAAGTATTGTAGGGAACGTAAACCGATCCGACAATAAACACCGCGCCAATCACCAGGACGACGAGGAAAAGCGGTTGGCTGATTTCTGTCTTGAACGTGGAATAGGCAATCGCGAAAACCTTTGGAAAGACGGTTGCGCAAACAAGGTAGGCGAAAT
Source organism: Planctomycetota bacterium (assembly GCA_036338455.1). Taxonomy (GTDB): domain Bacteria; phylum Planctomycetota; class Planctomycetia; order Pirellulales; family Pirellulaceae; genus Mariniblastus. Next base: position 10,478 of record JAYZCF010000190.1, on the reverse strand, counting down.
AAACCAGCACCACAGCAAAGGCAACCCAAAGGATAACCATCACCTCAGGGTAGACAGGGCCAACCCGGTACATGATGGTCACGTTGGCCGGAGAAGACCCGAGGTTGGCAACATAGAACTGGTCGACCTTCTTGTTTGGTATAGGTCCATCTTTGGTGATATCTGGCACGAACACGACCGGCTCATCGGCGGCAGTCGCAGGGATGTTGAAAACGAGGGCAGGGGGCGTCGTTGCCTTCAGTTCCATGGTCGATATATCGACCCGCTGGTTCGACTTGAATTCAATCCACTTGACTTCTTGACCCCAAAACGAAACGTCAACTAACTCACCCGTACTGCCCGATTCGGTCGGCTGCAATTCAAACTCGTGACTGCTGATCCGGCTGAAAGGGAGGCGACCAAACGATCTCAGAATTCCTCCGGGGTCCTCGACCAAGCGTGTGCTGACAAACCGCTGTTGGTCCAAGCCATATCCCAGGCAAGCAAACACCACGGCGACGATACACACAATGTTCAACCAGTAGAGAAACCCTTCACGAAACAACGCCATTGTTTCCGGGGCACGTTTCTTGGAGATCAGAAACCAATTGCCAAATCCGAGCAAAAAACAGAACGGTACGACCAGGATCAAAAACAGGGTGAAACTTTCCACCAACTTACCGTAGGATCGGCTGGCCGTGTCGCTTCCGTAGTTCGCCAGAATCTTGTCTGCATCGGACAAATAGTAGAACAACAGGACCGCCAGGCAGGAGTAGACCAAGCTCAGGAAGATCCCCAGTCCCCATCGCAATCCGGGGCGCTCCGCCACCGTGTTCAGGAAGGGGACCTTGGAAAGTAGAAATACTTTCAGCAGGCCCATGAGAACAAGGACAAAACCCAGGGCAACCCCGATCGAAAGGATCCAGATCGGTGAAAGCCAACTCGTTAGTTTCGTGGACTGGGCGAGAAAGACATCAAGCGAGCTGATCATTTTTGGGGCTTACGCGTACGTGAGGTAAAGAGGTCCATTCTTCGTCATACGTTTATTATGATATGTCGGTTCGATTTCTACAAAGGGCCTAGATGGCAACTTGCCACGAGTTTTTTACGAACGACCCAGATTCCGACCGCTCAACAAGCGGCCGTATCCGGAAAATTCAACACCACCCGCACCGCCAATCTCGCAAAAACAAGAAATACAGTTTTTCCAGTCAAAAACCGGGAAACGGGAATCCGGAGCTCTTCCGGTGCCCAAAGTCTCCCACCCTCGGACTCAAAAAGTCGCCAGGATTGAGAATTCGCCCGCCCCATCTTCCCGACCCACGCCGGTGATCGATTTTTGCATTTTTTTGATTCGCCCTGCCTGAGACTGGCTCAGTTGCTCCGTGAATTGCCGTAATAATTCAGGCTCTCCCGAAACCAGCGCTTCGACGCGTCCATCGGAAAGGTTGCGGACCCAACCACCAACGCCAAGGGAGGTCGCAATCATCCGACAGGTGTAACGGAAACCGACTCCCTGAACGTGACCTTCAAAATAAAGGTGCCACGACTCAAGTTCTGGGCTGGTATTCATTGATTCGCTTCATCCCTTTTTGATCCTTGGACGGACGATGCTGACCGCCGTGGCAAGCTCTTACGGCCATCTTAACATCGATTCATCGACGAACGGATGCCCTCGCCTGAGGCTTCCAAACCGGCTGACAGAAAAAGAGCATCGGCATCCAATAGGCCCGAAACGGTCGTCCCGATGAAAGAGCCGATGGAGGCGGGCAGGAGCGGTGTCAAATGATATCCTCGCGATCCAACCGCGCGACAACAAGCCATCAATCGACTGGCCGAGACAAATTACCGCGGGAGTAAAATCGGCGCCACAAAAAAACCCCACCGATTGCTATGCAAAACGGCGGGGCCGGAACAGAGAAGAGGCCACTGTGAAGAAAATATGAAGCAATTCTCTTCACACCCCGATCTTAACAAAGCGGTTTGAAATGTCCAGCTTTTTCGATAAATTCAACGCTGCGGCAATTAAAATCGGCGAACGGGTTGCCCAGCCATCCGCGCCGCAAATCGGGTAGCCGATGGATAACGGAAAACGGGTTGGACATGGTGGATCTATCAGATCGTGAAATTGCCGATTATGCCGAATTTCTCTCGGCCGCAAAATTAGCCGCGCGAGCAGCAGGTGAAGTGCTGAAGGAGTGGCTCGGCAAAGCTCAGGTAACGGAAAAAGGTCCCGGGGATTATGTCACTCAAGCCGACCTCGCTTCCCAGCAGAAGATCCAGCACCTGCTGCAATCTGCTTTTCCCACCCATGATTTTATGGGGGAAGAAAATCCCTCCGTCACAGACCACCACGACCGATCAAACAACGCAGAATTCTGCTGGGTCGTCGACCCACTCGATGGAACAACCAACTACATACATCAACTCAGATCTTTCAGTGTCTCGATCGCCCTGCTGCAGCGGGGGAGAATCGTCGTAGGGGTTGTTTACGATCCACTCCTGGACGAAATGTTTGCTGCTTCGCTGGGGAGCGGAGCCACTTTGAATGAAGTCCCTATTACCGTCAGCCGATGCAGGGATATCAACCAGTCACTACTCGTTTGCAGTTTTTCCACCCAAGTCCAAACCGACAGCATCGAGCTGCGTCGCTTTACCAACATCCTCTGCCACACCAACAGCAGCATCCGCCGACTCGGCTCGGCTGCCCTCAACCTGGCTTATGTAGCTTGTGGTCGACTGGACGGCTACTGGGCGACATCTCTCAACTTATGGGACATGGCTGCGGGAACCATCATCTTGACCGAGGCGGGAGGCGTCATCGAACACATTGATTCGAAACCGCTTCAATTGGACGACCCCCAGTTCGTGGCAGCCAACAACGAGGAGTTGTTAAGAGAGATTTCTGCGGCGCTTCACGGGTAACCCTTGGGCGGCAACGGACAGGGAAGGCTTGTTTAAATCGGGCCACGAAGGTCGACCAGGTCGAATTCTTTATTTTAATTTGCCAAGCGTAACTGGAACAAACGGCACAAAGACGAGCACCGGAATCCAAGCGGAGAAAACCGCGGGTTGAATCACGCTGTAGGCACCCAAGGCATGCGAGGCCATCGTGGTCAGCTGCACCATCACCACGATCACCATGCACAGGGCCGCGGCAACAAAGAGGTTCTGATTGGGTCTCGAAATGACCAAGGGCAGGCCCAGCAGGAGCAACGTCAAATCGAGAACCGGCTGCAGGATTCTCCCATGAATCTGAACTTGGTCACCAAAGCCGAAACGCCGACTCGGCTTGCTGAGTGATTGGACCATCTCGTAAACCGACGCGTACTTAGCCATTTGACGACCAAACACGATCTCTTCCAGATTCAGATTGCAGGCGATAAATACCTGGTCTTCTTTTAACCATGGATAGTCGCGAGGGGAGAAGATGACAGTTGCCCCGTCACAGGCAACACTGGAAATCTGGCTGGGGTTAGCCGGTTCTTTCACACCCTCAATCAACATGCCTGCCGGGTGCAAGGTCGTTGCCAGGACATTTCGAGCAACTTTCCCTTCGACTTGCTTGTAGTACTTGGTCAAACGAAGTGGCAACTCGAACTCTGCGTCCACCAGTGTTTGATCTGCCAAGTTTAACTGGCTGGCGCGAATCATCATCCCCGAAACCGAATCACGATACGAGGAAAAGGAGACAGAGCCTTGCTCTGTCCAGTCCTGTATGGAGCGGCCCAACTGGTGTTTAAAATTCGGGATCACGAGTTCGCGGTTAGCAATTGAAAAGAGCAGGATCACAGTCGAAGCGATAATGATTGGTCGTACCACTCGAGCCTTGGTAATCCCGGCAGCCTCAATCGCCAGAAGTTCCCGTTTTCGCTGAATCCAAGTGACGGCAAAAATAGCCGAGACGAGTACCAGAATACCCGCCATTTTGTCAAACAACTCGATCAAGGCAGGGCCGTAAAAACCAACCAACAATTGCCCCATCCCCTTACCTGAAGCTGCGGTAATGGCGGAAAGTTCATCGAGGTTGGTAAACACGTGGATGACCAAATAGAGCCCCGCAAAGCTGACAAAGCAGATCAGGAAGATCTTCAGAAACAGCAGCAGTAGGTAACGGTCAAAAATGCTCATGGGCACCGGGTCAAATCGTGCGACGGTCCAGCTCAGGAAAGAGTCGACAGGAAACCATCTGATTGTAGGAAATCCTCGGTTATTACCCGACAGCAATTCAGGCCACCGGCTACCGTAAACGCTGGCATAAAACAGGCATTTTGTCAGGACGATGACGTGGGTTAGTTGTGCCAGCCTTTTTTTTTCTGTAATTTCTGATGAATTACCCAACCGAATCGCCTCCGGGAGCTCGCCCCGGCCCTTTCCCCCCCTTTTTGCTACGAAACCCATGAGCCAAGCAACTCCCTCACTGCACCGACTCGATACACCCACTCACCAGCTCAGCCGTTTCCGGTTCGTGATTGTCGGCTTCTGCTTCCTCCTGGTGCTGGTCAATTACCTAGATCGCGTCGTGATCTCGTTTGCCATCAAGCCGATTGAATCGGATTTACATATCCAGGATGCATCGTTCGGGTGGCTGATGTCGGCCTTTGCCATTGGCACTCTGAGCGTGAATGGATTGGCTGGATTCCTCCTGGACCGGTTTGGAGTCAAGGTGATCTGGAGCATCGCTCTCTTCATCTGGTCCGCGTTCATGATCCTGCAGGGATTTGTCGAAACATTCTGGCTGTTCCTGGTCTGGCGAGTTCTGATGGGGATTGGCGAAGGGGTGAACTTCCCCGCGATGAACCGCGCTTTGGTCGACTGGGTTCGGCCCAATGAGCTCGGTCGCGCCGCATCGATCTGTCTGATTGGCGTCCCACTTGCGCTCTTACTGGGGGGCCTGACTCTCGCACCGATCATTCTGTTCATTGGCTGGCGGGCGAGTTTTATCAGTCTCGGGTGTCTGGGAGGTATCTTGGGAGTCCTGTTTCTGATCCTGTATCGCCAACCGCCGCGCTCGCCCAAAACAGCATCCTCAGAATCGAACGCACCGGAGCCGGCCCCCTTGAAAGACCTGTTCCTCAACCCAACCTTACTGGCGACCGCTTGGTCGTTCTTCGCTTTTGGATGGGTTCTTTTTTTCGGGCTGACGTGGCTGCCGGGATATCTTGAGCAAACCTGGGATCTGCAACTCAAATCCGTCGGTTACTGGAGTACGCTCCCTTGGGCCATCGCCTTGGTGCTTATGCCACTGGCCGGATGGCTATCGGACTTCATCATGCGACGGACCGGTAGAACGCGAGCTGCCCGGGTGCATCTGATCTGGATCTGCCAGCTGTTGGCCGTCATTTTCTTCATCCCGGTCATTTTCGTTAACACAGTCACCTGGGCCGTGCTATTCGTTTCGATCGCCATCGGGTTCTCGATGGCTCCGAACAGCCCGTATTATTCGATTTGCGCCGACCTTTTTCCCAGGCGAACTGGAGTGGCCACTGGCTTCATCGTAACGCTGTTCTCAATCTCCGGAATCGTCTGTCCAGCCATTACCGGCTGGCTGGCCGAGGGAAACGGCGGCTTCACCATGGCCTTCACTGCCTTGTGCGTGGTTGTCGGCAGCGGCGTGCTCGGAATGCTGTTATTTGCCAGCGGTCGGGTCCACTCAGCAGCCCCCCCCCCGAGTGCGGCGCAGGCGTAAGCTCCCAAAAAACCCGAAAGCCAAAAGTCAAATCGCTCTCGATTTCTCTCGTTGATTCGAAAGATGCTACTCATCCGACGTGTTTTTTTTCACATCAGGACGTCCGTTTTGAGTCGTTTGGGCTCCAGCCCCTTATGATGGCCAACTGTTCGTCCACGCTATTGGACGGGTACGTTCCGAGCCACTTTCAGCCGCGCATCCTCGGCGAGAACCATGGTCCATAAATTCCTGGAACACCGATTGTCATCTCTTCTCTTTCCGAAGCATTGTTGTTGTTGTGACTGCCTGCTCCCGGAGATCACTGCCGGTTGTCTCGCCGATTTCTGTCAGCGCTGTCTGGCGCAGTTTTCCGATAGTGGGCTGACGACTTGTCCCAAGTGCGGCGCGCAGGGCAGGGGAGAGCCAAATGAGCGGGATTGCCCCCTCTGTCGCCATCCGGAACTCCGCTTTGAGCGTGGCGTAGCCTTGGGAACCTATGAGGGTCTTCTCAAACAGCAAGTCTTGAGAATGAAACGGGAGGGAAACGAAATCCTGGCCTACCAATTCGGTCTCTTGCTGGGAAACTCGCTGCTCCGATCCGGACTTCACGATGTGGATTTAATGACACCCATCCCGACCGATTGGTGGCGTCGCCTGAAAACGGGTTTTCACGCCGCCGACGTCATCTGCGACGGCATTCGGTGGGAAACGGGTTTCCCAAAAAATAATCGCCTCTTACAAACTACACGCCGCACATTGAAACAAGGGAAATTGACGATGTCCCAGCGTTTCACCAATCTAAAGGGCGCTCTGCGCGTCAACCGTGGATCGGTCCGAGGCAAGACGGTCCTGGTCGTGGATGATGTGATGACCTCCGGTGCTACGGCTGATCAAGCCACGCGGGCCCTGCTGGCGGCAGGGGCCCAGCGAGTTTATATGGCTGTCGCTGCTCGCGGCGGGCGGTTAAGCTAAAGAGCCGAGCGCGGGCATCCACTCGCTTTTACACCCCGAACCAACCCAATGGTTATTAGCGCCATTTATGAAATCTGCACCAGAAAACAGTGGGGCCGCAGCCGACGACGTTTCGAGCAGCTGGCTCAGGCGATCCTTCAAACCTTTTCGAACGGCAACGCTGCGAGGTCTCGGCTTTGTGTTGCCGCCGTTGCTGACGATCGTTTTCTTTATTTGGGTTTGGGGCATCGTCAATTCGTACGTCGTGAAACCTGTCGATTCGGCGCTGGTTTCGGCGACGGTCTGGCTGCATCACTCCGACATTCGCAGCAACGACGACATCCAGGCCGAGATCGTAGCGAGCCAAGGTAAAATTCAAAGCAAACAACTGGGGGATCACCAAGTCATCCAAGCAAGTGACGGTGTCGAATTAGCCAGAATTGGTAAGCAATGGATGCCCTACTCGGTCGTTAAGGCGGTCGAAAGTTCACCCGGCAACCCAGTCTTCTCGACTCCCAATCAGTACTATGAGCGGTACGTCCGTCTCAGGTATCTCAAACCCCGGCTCGTGGTACCCGCCACCATCGCCATTTTCATCGCCATTCTTTACCTGCTCGGCAAGTTTCTGACGGTGGGAATCGGTCGATTCATCTGGCATCAGGCGGAGTACCTAATCACCCAGATTCCGATTATTCGCAATGTCTATTCCTCGGTAAAACAGATTACCGATTTTGCGTTCAACGAAACCGAGTTTGAATACACGCGTGTCGTTGCCGTCGAATATCCCCGCCGAGGCATTTGGTCGATGGGTTTCGTCACGGGTGAGGGCCTTCGCGACGTTAAATCGGCAGCAGACCAACCGATCTTGACCGTTTTGATGCCGACCAGCCCCATGCCGGCAACCGGCTTTACGATCTCGGTTCCCAAAAGTGAAACGGTCGACCTCGATATCACGATTGACCAGGCAATCCAATTCTGTGTCAGCTGTGGCGTGGTCGTCCCCGAACACCAGCAGAACAGCTCCACCGTATCGGGTGAGGTACGGCGACGAATTGAAGAAGCCAGCCAAGCCTTGGAGGGGAATTCATCTCAAGCCCCCCCAAGTTGAGCTCCGACGGTCAAAGCTGAATCGGGGAGACCAGTGGATGGTCTTCTGCCATTTTGATTTTAAACGGTTAAATAACAACGCATGTCAACTCAGGTAATTCGGCTCGGAACTCGTGGTAGCCAACTCGCCATGTGGCAATCGACCTGGGTCTCCCGCCAACTGGAATCCCGGGGACTGGAGGTCGAAATGATTCGCATCCAGACCGAGGGCGATGTGCAGACCGGTCCCTTGGCGCAGATTGGTGGACAAGGTTTATTCACCAAGCGTTTGCAGCAAGCGTTATTGGACAATGAAATTGACCTGGCCGTCCACAGCCTGAAAGACCTGCCTACCCAAACGGATCCCCGGCTAACGATTGCGGCAGTCCCTCCCCGCGAGTGCCCCTTCGACTGTCTGGTCTCCACCCGTGCCCGCTGCCTGTCCGACCTACCAGAATCGGCCATCGTGGGCACCGGTAGCGTCCGAAGAATTGCCCAGCTCAAACACGTTCGGCCCGACCTCGACATCCGTGACATTCGAGGAAATATTGACACCCGAATTGGCAAATTGGATGCGGGAGAGTTTGATGCCATAGTCCTGGCCAGCGCCGGACTCATGCGACTATCTCTGGCCGATCGTATTGCCTACCAGTTCCAGATCGACGAAATGGCGCCGGCGGTAGGGCAGGGCGCGTTAGGACTCGAAATACGACAAGACGACTCAATCACGCGAAGACATCTTGAACCGCTCAATGATCCGGTATCATTTTGCCAAGTCTCGGCGGAGCGATCGCTACTGCAAACTCTGGAGGCCGGCTGCCTGGCCCCGGTGGCGGCTTGGACTCAAGTCCGAGAGGGTCAGCTCAGCCTGACCGGGTTCGTTCTCAGCCCCGACGGCCGGGAGAAGATCGAGGCCCAACAGATGCTCCCTGCCAACCAATCGGCAGAGCTGGGGAAACAAGTCGGGCAGCAACTAATAGACCTTGGTGCGGGTGAGTTTCTCAATCATTCGTCGCTTTAAGGACTTTGCCTGTTGGAAAGCAAGCCCGCAGCTCGGCAGCTGGCCCGGATTTTATCCTCGCGATATAATTGAGCGAGAACAACCGTGAGCTTCGTAACGCCAGACCCTAACCCCGAAAAATAAAATGTCGACCGTCGACAGAGACCTCGCAAAGATAGCTGCCCGGCACGGGGTCGACCTGGCTGAGGTAAAACCTGACGACCGTTCGACACGACTGGAAGCCTTGCAACAACTGGTTGCCCGCACCGATGTGCCCCATCCAATTGAGCCAGAAAAACAGGCGAGATACTTGGCTGATTTCCAGGCAGGCAAACCATTCGGCATTGGCACCCTGAGTCATGAGTCTGTCGACCTTAGCGAGTACGCTGATTTTCAGAACTATGAGAAATACTCATTGCAGGAACACTTAAGCTGGGCCTGCCTGGTGGCGGATCAGCAGCGCACGAAGCACCAGTTTGCCTGCCGTGAATACCTGTTGGGTGAATCGATCTTTGAAATCGGCAGCTCGGTAATCCCGGACTACTATTTATTGAATGCACGAATTTACCAGCAGACCGGCTGGCAGCTCGCCACGGTCAATATGATCATTCCGGCCGAGTTGTTTTTCACGTGCCACAGTCTACGTTTTTTCCCAGTCACCACCTTCATGCGGGGCCTTGAGGTCGATTACCTGGAAGAACCCGATATCGGCCATGACATCGCGGGACACGTCGCGACATTCACCATCCCAGCCGTAGCCGACGTAATGAAAAATCACGGGGACGCCCGCGACCTGATCTACATGGAGCGAGACCAGAAATTAGAGTCAGCCAGAGACGAAGAGGCGAGCGAGAAGATCCGAGCGGAAGCAGAGGAACTGCTTAGCTACGCAGGTCGAATCTATTGGTTTACCGTTGAATTTGGCCTCGTCATGCAAAAGGGTGAAGTACGCGATTTCGGTGCCGGGATACTCTCGTCACCGGGTGAGACGATTTACAGCATCCAGAGCCCCCAATCGAATCGAATCTTGATCGACCCTTCAGACGACCGGGACCTCTTGCGTTTAGCGACGACCGATTACCTGATCAGTGAATACCAAAAAACGTATTTTGTTATGTCGAGTTTCGACCAGGTCCAATCGCTGACTGCCGAACGCATCCTGGCGGTCAGCAAACGGGCGATGGAACTGCCGCATTTCACTTGGCGGGAGATCGCCCCGGGTGATAACGTGATCAATATCGGTCAAACCGCAGTCTCCACCAACGAAAAATACCTGCGTTTAATGCTGGACCTGCCCCTCGACGAGTGTCTCACCCGCGCGGCCATCCGCAACCTGCAAATACATGCCGCCGGATTGCCCGCAGACCACCTGAATGCCTTCAAGGTTCCCCCTGAGCCAATACCCGCCGAGGTCATCGAGTGGTTTGAGAATCAGGAACGGTTCCGGCAGGGGTAACCCGTTTTCCAGACGTCAATGGATCTATTCGTAAACACCAAGAAAAGGAACAACCAATGCCCGCGATTCTCGCTCGCTGTTTGAGCTGCCTCATCGGTCTGTGCCTGCTCTGCCTTGCTACCCCCGAGGCCAGAGGGCAGCAGGACATCAAGCAATACACGATTGAGCAATTCCTGAAAACGACCAGCTATCGGGGAGCCTCGTTTTCTCCCGACAACAGCAAGCTATTGGTCAGCGACGACTCGACGGGCGTTTTCAACGCGTACTCGATCGACATAGCCACCGACCAATCGACGCAACTGACCGATTCCAAGACCGATTCGATCTTTTCCGTCAGC
>JAYZCF010000189.1:0-7067 GCA_036338455.1 Planctomycetota bacterium | reverse complement strand
CGTCAGTTCAGGGGAGATCCCCGAATACATCAACATCGGCACAAAAATCGGTGCCAGCATGGCCCACTTGGCCGAGGCTGAACCGATCAAAAGATTGACGGCCGCCGCCAACAGGATCATGCAGATAATCGTGACAGCCGGTGGCGCACCCGAATCACGAATCACGTTGGCCCCTTTGAGGGCCAGCAGGTCGCCGATTCCAGAGTTCTTGAATGCGGCAATGAACAGGGCAGCAAAAAAGACGAGCACCAGGTAGTAGCCCATCGTCTCCATCGTTTTGGCCATCCCCTTGATGACGTCACGATGGCTGCGATATTTCCCCGAAACATAGCCATGGGCCAGACCTGGAATCACAAAGACAAAGAAGATCAAAGGCACAATCATCTTCATCAGGGGAGCGCCGGGAAACGTCATCTTGATCGGTGTAAGTCTCTTTGTCTCCTCCTGACCGCCCCGGCTGACCGTAAACTCGGCCGGCTGAGTCTTATTGCGGTCCCGGATGAATAACATGTATTCCAGCTCGCTGTCAAAGGACAGTTTTACCGGCTTATCTTCGGGCCCTTGCTCAGTGACGGCCACTAGCCGGTCACCCGCTTGCAAGCCACCCGCTGCCGCCGGGCCCTTGGCAGCGGCAATAACCGGGAAGTCCTTCTCTTTGAATTCGACGCCAAAGTCACTGGCCGTGTTGCGGTAGGCGGTCAAGGAACCGAACGGATCGCGCAACACTGAATTCTTGGGCCAAGCCCAGATTGACAACAGAAGCATCGTGATGACGATCGACAACAAGCCCATCCGCATCCCCAGCTTGTCTCGGCGGGTCAGTTCGTCGAACCTGGGAATGTCTTCCGGATCCCCGTCGATCGGGGTTCCTGCCAAGCGAGGTTCGATAATTTTATCCGTTACGAACCAGCCGACGCCAATAATAAAAATACAGGAGACAGCGGTGAACAAGATATTGCATAACGGGTTCACAACGTAATTGCTATCGACAATGTCAACGCCCGTTTGGGTCAGCGATGACAGGAGAGGGTCCAACCCGGAAACGATAAAGTTCGCGCTGAATCCACCCGACACACCGGCAAAACCGGCCGCGATCCCCGCCAACGGGTGCCGTCCAGCGGCATAAAACATCACCCCACCGATCGGGATGACCAGTACGTAGCCCGCATCGGCGGCGGTGTGGCTGATGATGGCTACTAGGATCAACATGGGGGTCAACAAACGAGTCGGCGTGATGTTAAGCATCGACTTGAGACACGCATTGATAAATCCGGAGTGCTCCGCCACCGCAACTCCCAGCAGTGCCACCAAAACAATCCCAAGCGGTGGAAATTTATAGAACTCCTCGACCATGGTCGTCAGAAAGGTAGCGATTTCATCCTGGCTCAACATATTGGTAATCTTGACCGGTTCACTCGCATTCGGCTTGGTCTCGGTAAACTGCACGCCGGACAACCAATAGGAAAGCACCCAGGTCAAAATCAAACCGATCAGGAACAGGACCGCCGGGTCAGGCAGTTTGTTTCCCATCCACTCCAAGCGGTCGAGCCACCTGGCAATTAGTCCGCGCTTTGGATTGGCGGTCTCACGTTCAGCTGGTTGTGGGTCGGGTGAGGATTCAGACATAGCAGACCTTCGATCGATCAAGAGGGAGCAAACACGCTCCTATTTTGCGCTGAGAATCGATCGAGTATCAACCCGGGCGGGTTGTTCCGACTTAGGCGGGAGATTCGGTCACGCCCTGCAATACACGGGAGGGTATGTTGGCGAGCTGGAATTTATTCCGCAACAAGACACCATCGCTACTGGATATTTCGCCAGCAAAGTCAAACAGATCTCCCACCTGCTCCTGTAAGGAGACCGTAATTGTCAGCGCGTCCCCAGGTCGAGCGAACCCCCGGTAACGGGCGGCACGGACCCGTACCAGCACGCCCAAAGCGAACTCATTGAAAAACGGGTCGGTCGTGTTGTATTCCGCCATCGGGTTATAGCGGGCCGCGATCAAGATTCCCGCCGTCTGAGTGGTCATTTCCTGCATGAGGGCTCCGGGCAGGATAGGTGCCCCCGGGAAATGACCGGGCGCAAAAAACTCGTCTCCATCAAATGAGGTGCGGGTCACGATCCGCACCGGTTCAATCGACTCAATCTGTTTCACCAGCAAGTACGGGGGTCGGTGGTGGAGATAGTCTTCAATCGAAGAAAATTCGTGTTGGTAAAACGTCATCACTTTCCGCGCCTGGTTTGAAGGTAGAGGGATGGAGGTTAGAACTTGGCAACGGTGACCGGCGGTTTGGTCACACCAACTTGTTATACCGCAAATCGGAACTGGCTGACGACTCGTAACGGCCAAATTCTTCCCGCTGGCGAGTTGGAGCCGACATGATGAGCCGATCACCGAGCTTTCCGGGTCACCGGGCACATGGCCGACACGGTCCAAAGGCTCGATCGCAATCGAGCGGAACAACCACCAAATTGCGAAACCAGACTGGCTGGCCGTGGTCCTGTAAAAAGAGGCGGCCTTCGCGATTCTGCCCAAACTGGTTCTTATCCCGGAACTTGCTCTGTTCCACGCGCTGTAACCAGTCCCGGCTGCCTGTGTCAGTTTGGACCACCCGCTCGCCATTGAGCCAATGTTCGATGCGGTCGCCGCAAACGATGATCTTCGCTTGGTTCCACTCGTTCAACTTGACCGGTTGCTTATTGGATGATGGCTCGCAAACAGCGTAGAGGGCACCACTGGCCTGCTTGTTGTGCACCCGTTGCTTATCGTCCTGAATCTGAAATTCACAGCCCAGCATCTGCCTGCCAAACGGTTGTACGCGGTACTTCACGCCGCTGTTGCCATTGGCCTGAATCTTCCATTCAAAGGTCAACTCGAAATCGCGGTAAAAATGTTTGTGATACAAGTCGCCTCCGCCAGCAGCCCGGTAGATGGCATCCTCTTCAACAGTCCATCCGGGGTGAGGCTGGCCATTTTGTTTCGCCCAACCGTCAAGGGTTTTCCCGTCAAACAACGGTATCGGCTGCCCCCGCAGGGGCGTGGCGCACTGAGCCCCAAGAGGGAGTGCCGCGCTCCAACAGAATCCCAACACCCCGAGGCTCAAAAAAGCCATTCGCAATTTTTGTGCTGCCATCGTCGCTTCCAAATGTCTGCGTCTTGGAAAAACTACCAGTATTATACTTGGAAGTTCTCCCCTGAGTGGAACATTGTAAAAAGACCCGATTGGCGAGGTCAGATCACAATATCCCGGCCTAATTGACGCCGCAAAACCACCCACTGTCCCGTATGCATTAACCAGTGAGACCCAATCATGCTGAATACGGCACCTACATTGGCCGCGTAGGATTGCATCGACTCAGGAGCCGGCTGGTCAAAATCCTCATCGGACATACCGGCTAAGGCTTCCAGAATAGCAGCGCGCTGGGTTTCAAACGTCGCCATCAACTCTTCTTTAGCATGGAAATCTTTCGCGTTGTCACTGGTGGCCTGTTGCTTGGAGTACACTGTGGAGAAACCGGCCGGCAAGTCCGGCAGCGCCCCGGGGAGGCAGCCACTGATCATCTCGTGGTCGGATAAAATCAGGTGGCCGACTTGCCATTTCAAGTGATTACAGCCCGGATCAGGCCGTTGCATCATCTCTTCATCAGTTAAATCATCCAGGTACGCTTGCGAAATCATGTCCGCCATAGCAATAGAAGTCTTGATGGCTTGTCGACTGTCCATAAAAAAATCCTGTTCTGAAGAATAAAAAAGGGTGAGCGGAATTATAGCATTTTGATAGGGCCGGCAGTAGTTACCGTTTTTCACACCAAAAGTGTGCGGCGAACGGTCTTGAGCCGACCGCTGCCCGACGAGGCTGCCAAGCGACTTCCTTTGTATCCTTACTGAAAGTGGTTAAATTAAAGTGTAAGCGACTTACAGAAACAAACCGCTAGCTACTCATTCAAGAACTTCTTTTCCAGGTACGGCATGGCTCCTTCAGCTGAACAGATCCTTCACGAGCTGACGCAGGCCGGGCTATTGTCCTCCGACGAAGTGACCCAGTTCGATGCAGAAATACAAGTCGGCGTCGAGGCCCTGTTGAATCGCTTGATCGAGCTGGGGCATATCACCCGCTACCAGGCAGACAAATTTGCTGCCGGAGAGGCGAGTGATATTTGCTTTGGTGAGTACCTGGTTCTGGAAGAACTGGGTCGAGGCGGCATGGGGACGGTCCTCCTGGCACGTCACCGCCGAATGGACCGCGAGGTAGCGATCAAGATACTGCCCATCACGGCGTTGGAATCAGAGGCGGCCGTCGCGCGATTCTATCAAGAGGTTAAGGTTGCCGCGCAGTTGAGCCACCCGAATATTGTGCATGCTTACGATGCGGGCGAACACCACGGTTTTCATTATCTCGTAATGGAATACGTGAGGGGCCACGACTTGGCTCGCGTTCTGGAGCAGCTCGGATCGTTGCCGACGCCTTTGGCGATTGATTATGTGCAACAGGCAGCGGCCGGACTGGAATATGCCCATGGTAAAGGGGTCGTCCACCGCGACATCAAGCCGGCCAACCTTTTGCTCGACGACGTCGGGGCGGTCAAGGTGCTCGACATGGGACTGGCGAGGCTCAGCGGCATCGGCCCCACCGAGCAGTCACTACATCTGACGGCGACTGGGCAAGTCATGGGAACGGTCGAATACATGTCGCCGGAGCAAGCCGAAGATACCCGGTCGGCAGACCATCGATCTGATATTTACTCGCTCGGATGCACCCTGTTTCGCCTGGTAACCGGGCAATCCCCCTTTGCTGAGGATACGGTCGTCAAAACCATTTTGGCCCACCGCGAGGCACCCATCCCATCGATCACCGAGAGTTCAGGGTCAACCGCCGACGGCCTAAACCTTATTTTCCAACGCATGGTGGCCAAGCGACCCGAAGATCGATACCAGCAGATCGCTACGCTGATTGAAGACTTGGAACAATGCCAATCCCAGTTAACTGGCAACCAAAGTTAATCGGCAACCACACGTCAAGCGCAATCGGTCTCGCCGACCACCCAGCCCGACTCAACCGACCAAAGCAATGAAGCGCCAATCGTGGGGGCCGATTTGGTTCGTGCATCGAGCGGTAAAGCGAAAAAAGGCGAGCACCACCAAGCTGCAAACCCGGTCATCCTGGTTCGCTCTGAAACAGTCCAACCTTATCCGAACCGTTCCGCAGTGGAAACGTCCGAGTTGACTTACGTTCATCCGCATCGGGGTAAGATGCTATTGGCGATGGGGGTTCTGTCAATTTGTACGTTTTATTGCGTTGGCCTCATGGTCGGAATTGTCACCTGGGTGTACGCTAACAATGACCTGCAAGAAATGCGTCGAGGAACCCGGGACGACAGTGGTTTGTCCCAGACGTGGGCAGCGAAAATTCTGGCCGGAATCGCCATCGCTCTGTTTGTTTTGAGCCTGATCGTGAGCCTCGCCTGGTCAGGGCGTTAAACCGAGGATTCATCAATGTCACTCCGAACCGCCATCCACTGCACCGCGCTGTTGTTCCTGTCCGCTCTTTCCCCTTGGGAAATATCCGCCCAAAACCCTCGTGCCTGCCGATCGGTGCACTTATGGCACTTCACCGAGCAGGACCGGCAAGGTGAAGCAAACGCGTTCTACCACGAAGCGACGGTCCAGCAGTCGGCGGCCGGGACCTACTTCATGGCATGCGGTTTTGACAAGGGATATTTTGGCATCCAGGAGCTGGCCAACGGGCAAAAAGTGGTCTTGTTCTCCGTCTGGGAGCCAGGGGCGAGCGACGATCCAAATGCAACTCCCGAGAATCGACGGGTCAAGCTCGTGCGGGCCGGTAAGGGAGTCCGCGTTAAACGTTTTGGTGGTGAGGGAACAGGAGGCCAGTCGTTTTACGATTACGATTGGCAAGTTGGCCAAACGTACCGGTTTGCCGTCTTCGCCCAGCCAGACGGTGAACGCACTCAATTCGCCGGTTTTTTTTACAACCCGCAGGAAAACCATTGGCAGTTACTGGCCAACTTTTCAACCTTGACCTCGCGACGATCCGGGACCGAGATGGCGCCACCGCATCTGCTGCGCGGACTCTACTCGTTTGTCGAAGATTTCCGGCGAAATGGAAAGTCGGCGACCGAACCGCGCCGTGCCTTGTTCGGCAATGGCTGGACGCGCGTCGGTCAAAAGTGGTCGCCCCTGACTCGCACCCGCTTTACGGCTGATCGGACGCCCTCACTCAACATCGATTCCGGCACAGCAGACGACCGCTTCTTTCTGGCTACCGGGGGCGACACCCAAAACGATCATACCGACCTGAACCAATTTTCTCGCCTCGCTCAACACGATCGCAAACCGCCGCTCGACCTACCCGATCCATTTGGGCAAGGAACCAAGGGCCAATCAATCCGCGTGCTGGCTTACAATATCAAACATGGCCGCGGCAACGACGGCCAAGTCGATCTCAAGCGGGCAGCGCAAGTCATTCGTCGCCTGAATCCGGATATTGTCGCCCTGCAAGAGATCGACGCCGGCGTCACTCGAAGTGGCAGCATCGACGAACCAGCAGAGCTGGCCCGGTTAACGGGCTTGGCGCATCACGCCTTCGGGCCTTTTTTCGATTACCAAGGCGGACAATATGGCATGGCCATTTTGTCTCGCCGACCGATCAAGGCCCAGACAAACCATCGATTGCCCGATGGGAGCGAACCGCGCACTTCATTGGACGTAACGGTTGCCGGACCCCAGGACCAACACTCATTCCGCCTGGCCAACGTCCATTTCTATCGAACCGAACAGGAGCGATTAGCGCAAGCCAAACAGTTGTTGTCGAAGCTCAAGCAGGGGAGCTTGCCAACCATCATTGCAGGTGACTTTAATTCGACTCCCGGCTCGGCCGTTCTTAGCCTGTTTGCAGAATCCTGGACCGTTCCCGACAAAGGTGAGGATCATTTTACTTTTTCGTCAGATCAACCGAACCGGGAAATCGATTTCATCCTGTACCGCCCAACGGACGCGTTTGAGGTTCTCGATATCGATGTGATCGACGAACCGGTTGTCTCGGATCACC
>JAYZCF010000188.1:0-7095 GCA_036338455.1 Planctomycetota bacterium | reverse complement strand
AGTCGGCCGAGCACCGACTGGATTCTTGCCAGGCAGTAAAACGGGTCCCTGCAACCGGCCAGCAATTGTCGCGTTTCCCGAAAGACAATGTTGATCCTGCCGTAGCATTCCTTGACCACCTGGCGGGCAACAGATGACTTCATGCCCTGGCCTTTGAATTCATCGATCAGCTCCTGCTGGGCGTCCGCTTCTTCATCCTGCAGCAAGCCGTTGAGTCCCAGGTAGATCTGCCGGTTCATCATGTTGAAATCCTCTTCGCTTCCCATCGCGAACAGGTAGGCGTACCTCTTCACCAGGCTGCCAAAACTCCCGCCGGCTTCGGGTGCGTCCTTGAAAAATCCGATGGCACGGAAGTACTCATCCTCAAAAGACCTGCTGCCTAATGGCCGGGTCAGGCAGCAGTCAATGTTGAAAGATTGGTCCTTTGAAAAAATCCTGGCCGGTAACATGAATTTTTTCTGGATGCTTGGCATTGCCGCCGAAGTGGGAGACGGTATGAAGACCAGGCGGTCCACATGGATCGTCCATTTTTCGTCAGGTTGTTTTTTCAGCTTGCCACAGGCAAAACCGGTGAAACGGAGTGGGTGGCTGCCCAGCAACACCTGGGGTGGAATAGTTGGTTGTTCGTGATTGACCGCAGCGGCAATTGCCCTTTGGGCCGTTTTTCCGCTTTCCAGTTCGTAGGGCAACAGGCAGCCCAGGATGACGGCATTCTGTTCGACCGCTTTTTCGGTGGACCGGGCGACTGCCTCGATCCAGCGGGTCGCCTGGTCGGCCACGGCGGGGTCCACCTGCAGGACAGCCGAACCCGCGGCAGTTGTAAAATCGACAGGTACAAATTGAATGCCGGTCGACCCGGCTGTTTGCAAATCGTCTGCAGAGCGAGTCGGTGACTGAATTTCTTCAAGGTTGCAAAGGATGGGCAGGCCTTCGTTTTTGGAAAGGGATTCCCAGTGGCTTTCCCCGCCAAGGTAAATCAGGTTGCCCGGATTCTGCCCTTTTGCGATTTCCCCGCCCGACAGAATCCAGCCGCCAAGCAGAAATAGCCAGACTGGAAATTTCAGCGATCGTCGGTCCGAAATGAAAAAGCGTTTCATGGTGCTGGAACCTGTGAGGGAGGTGGTGGACTGGCAAGGTCGTGAAATGGAAAGGTGGACGGCCTTCCTGATCCTGGTAGCCGGTCTCGGTAACCGGTTACTTGCGGCACGGATGACGGGCTGCGTGGTCGAAGGATGGTCTCCCTTGCCAAGGACCGATTGCTCAGGTTGTTTTTGGGCGGGGCAGAGAAGCAATGGTGGGCCTCGTCATCATACCCGGACTCCAACTGAAAAGCGTTGCGAATGTTTGTTTCGGACAAAATGAATCAAGGAATCCCGTTTTTGACACCATGGGAGAGGCAGGAGGAGCAAATGGGACCGGACTAACAGTGGAATCACCGTTTTCGTCTGGCATGATCGAAGAGGAATTCTGACAGATTTGAACCGGACGGAACTTTCAAGTGGCAGACGGTCCTCCATGACAAGTTGACATCAAGCCTCGTGCGTGGGATCCAACGCCTGGCTGGTCATTCCAGGGCGGGATTGCTGTTCAGCCAAAAGTCGGTCACCTCGAGGCAGGAATCATGTTCCACCGTGCCGTGCGCAAGTAACAGGTCGGCGACTGCTGCCACGGCAGCCCAGCCCCTATCGCTTTCGATGAACTCTTTAATGCTGGCCATCGCCCCGGCGAGGATTCGCGGGAATTCCTCTTTCTGGTCGGAAAGGCGGGCAACCGCTTTGACGGCTTGCCTGTAATCGACCCGCCACTCAGGCAGATCCGCAAGGCCAACCGTTTCGCCGGCATGGATCATCTCCGCTGCCGGACCCGCCATACTGACGCATAATTCAGCGTAGGCCAGTTTCCTGTCCGGTTGTGTCGGCCAGCGGGTAATCGTCTCGCCAAAACGCCCCGGGCCGTCATCGTCGGGCGGTTCGAGGGAAGCGTGGGAGACCGTCCCACCCAGCTGGATTGCCATCACAACGTGTCCTGCTTCGTGGTAGGCCGTTTTTTCCAATTCGTCATCTGGCATTCGGTTCTTTCATTTTTTGGCTGCATGGCAAAAGGGATCCCGCTACCATGATGATAGCGTTCAGCCCGTTGACCGGCCGAAGGGACCTGCTGGCAACCGGGTAGGTACCGGAATGGCTCGGCAATATTTGACAGACTGCAGGAACCGTGAGCAATGAAATTGGGGGATGATTTTCGAAACCCTTACCAGTACCCTCCCGGCGGACCCGGGATGAACCAGGGATTTCCGGGCAGTCAGTTTGCAAAACCAAAGCCGGCCGTCATGACCTGGCAACTGGTCTATGTCATCCTGATGGTGCTGATGTACCTCGCGGTGCTCGGCATAGGAGTTGTGCTCGTCCAGAATCGGGCCGAGATCGCGGCAGATGACCCGGAAACCACGGAAGAACAGCTGATGGTTATTGGAACGATCTATTCCGTGCTTGGCGGAGTGTTGGCCCTGGTTTACAGCGTGGGCCTGTTCTGGCGGAACGGGAAAGGGGGCTGGGTCTACAATATTGTTCTCCAGGCTCTCGGGCTGACGAGTTGTTGTACCTGGCCGATGACGATTCCGCTTTTGATCTTCTGGATCAAGCACCGTGAGGAAATTGTTTCCAGCTAGGTCGCCTGTTTTTTTCTGTGTCCGTTACACGGCCGAGTCGGTTGGATTGGCCTACATTGCCTGCTCGATTGTACTGACCAGCAACGACACAATTTCTTTGGCTGCTTTTTCTTTCATGACCCTGGCTCCTGATTGGTTCGCCCGATAGAGATAATCGAATCGCTTCAGGAACTCATCCGGGATTGATTCAGGCTTTTCTTTCGAGCGGAACTGCCTTGCCCAGGTTGGCAACGTTTCATCGGTGTAGAAAACCGATTCGGCACCGACATGATGAAAACCCAGTTCCCAGCGTTGCCCTCCTCTCTGCAGAATCAGGCGTCCCCCCGAAACATCGCCATCCTGGTAGCACTGATGACAATCGAGTGTCATCTGGACGCCATCCCAAACAAGGGTCGTGTAGGTAAAGCGACAGGTGTTCGGTCTTTGCCACAATTCTTGCAGCGATGTGGAGTGCTGAATCTTTCGAGATGGCTCGAGAACAAAAGCGTACCGTCCATAGGCTTCCACTCCCAATTGACGACCCACATTTTGAGGAGCGGTGACCCGTAATGGATCAGCGTCCAAATGCCTCGACTTGTTCTCGGCGTATTGATGAACGGCGGTGATCAGTGCTGCCGCAAGAGCTGAATAGAGTACCAGAGTACGCATATTGGACAGTGCCTAAAGAGGTCCGGTAACGTCTTCCTGAAAGTTCTTCGTCAGCCTCGCGGTTTGGATGCGTCGAAAATGTATTTTGCGCAAATTGCATTGCAGCTTCACGAAATGCACGATCGGTTTTAATGGGTGGAGTGGTTTTCCCCTGGTGGCCCAGTGGCTTGCCGGAAACCCTCGATCGCGTCTCCCGCGATAGTTGCTTGCGGTTCCCGGGGATGTCGGAGCCGGGGGTTGGCATCACTGGCCAATCTTTGCTCGTTGATCTCTGCTCGTTGATCTCTGCTCGTTGATCTCTGTGTGATTACTGCCTGACAGCCCGAGTGCCAAAGGGATCCGGGATTTACTTGCTACCGTTGGTATTCGGGGAGTGGATGCCCGCATTCCGCCCTTTTGACCGGGTGGAATTTTAGACAGAGCCGAACAACGGCGGTTTGAGTTGATCTCTAATCCGAGTTCGAAGGTAAAGGAACTGGCTCAACAATTTTTTGTCGGAGATGATATGAAAAAGTTTTCTCTGCTGATGCTGTTGATGGTCGTTGGTTGTGGGTACGGGGTGAATTCAAAGTTACCGCGTGAAATGACCCAAGCCGAGTTGGCAAAGTCACTGGTTGGCGTTTGGGAATTAAAATGGGATAGCGGAAGTAAAAGCCGAATCGAGTTTCTTTACAATCCACACGATTTTTTCCAGGGTCGATACCTACGCCAGGGCGAATACAGAGAGAGTGACTGGGACGAAGAAAACGAGGCGCGCCGTAAGTTTTTGAAAGATTATTCGGAGCCGGGGCTTTGGAGCCTGTATGACGGCGATTCCGCGACAGTACGAGTCGGTTCGAATTACACCAAGGCCGTTCGGGTTGAAACAAAATAAGTCAACGGTGGGAACATAAAAAACAGAGTGGTCCAAAAGGACTCGGACTTTTGCCGTCGGCTGCCGGATTTCAGGCAATTTGTGTTGATCGCGACGCAGAATCCGACGCATCTTTGCACGAGAAGGTGCTCGTTGAGCAGGCGCTCAGTTCCTTCAAAATCGTGTCGGAACAAATTGCCCCACTCTGTGCCTCACCGGTCTCGGAAAGAGCCTGTTTCTTTGGTGTTTGGGGAGCTTCTTCGAGTCCCCCATCGGCCATCACCCCTTTCATCTATTGTTTGGGTTTTGGCTGTGTGGAGATCGACACACCAATTCCAGTAAGTCGTTGGCTCTGCTTCGTCACGATGGATCCTCACCGGACTCAATTCAGGACGAGCCTCTTCTTCCTGTTGCCCCAGGCGTGGGCCTGTTGACTGGGATTCTTCCAGTGATGATAGTACTGATCGACATTGTTACAGGATTCTTCGTGGTTCAGGGTGTTGCATAATATGAAGCGTTTCCTGTCACTCATTCCCTTGTTTCATTTCGCACTCGTCACACATTGCGCCGGTGCTGATTATTACATCGATTCGGTTAACGGATCCGACAACCATGACGGTCTCTCAATACGCAATCCGTGGAAGTCGCATACGAAAGTGGAATCAGCATCACTGGCGGCGGGCGATGTAATCCACTTCAAGAGGGGATCTGCCTTTTCCGGCAGTATTCGTATCAGTGGATCCGGCACAGCTGCCAAGCCGATACGGCTGACTTCCTACGGGACGGGCGAGCTGCCCAGGTTTACCAATCCAACGACCCGTGATGCCAACGGCAACGCGATGATCCTGGGCGGCGACCACATCATCGTAGAACACCTGCATTTTCACGATACCCCGGGGGAGCACGTCTCGGGGAGGATCATCATGACGAGACTGGCCGCACTCCGTATCGAACACGGTGCGAATCATTGCATCATCCGAAACAATGAATTCATCAAGACCGGCCAGGGCATCATGTCAGCTGGCGAGCATACCCTGATCACAGAGAATTACCTGGATGGACCGAGTTATGCACTGTGGCGAACGTCCAAAAGCAGCTGGGGACCGATGGGGATCCACTTGAATATTGGCAACCAGGAAGTGTCGTACAACACCATCAAGAACTTCGGGACCAAAGACAGCCCATGGGGTTCAGACGGCGGTGCTATCGAAATCGATTGCGGCAGATTTCATAAGAAAAATATCTACATTCACCATAACTATTCAGAAGGAAATGCCGGGTTCATTGAATCCAGCTGGGATTACGATTGGCCGCGATATCGACAGGAAATCCATAACTGGAGAGTGTCCTTTAACGTGTGCTACGACGGACAATCATGGCTGTTCCTGTTGGCCCCATGCAATGGCATCTATTTTGATAACAATACGATCGCCAGGTACAACGGATTCGGCAGGTCCCAGAATGCCTGCGCCCGGATTGATGTTCGGGGAGGGAACCCTGTCGGCAAACCTTCTGGAGCCCATTTCAGGAACAATCTGTTTATCTATTCGTCCTCTCCTTATACCGGCAATCGATCTGGCGGCGCCCTGAAAACAGCGAACTGGTACTCAAAATATCAATCGGCCAGCACAAAATATAAGGGGGACAACAATCAGGCAGGCAGCGGTGATCCGGGCCTTGTCGATCTCGATAAACAGGATTATCACCTCAAGGCAGACAGCCCATTACGCGGTAAAGCAATCAACCTGAGCGAGTTTTATCAAACGGACTTCGACGGCCGTCCATTGCCCAAGACCGGCAACTGGGATATCGGTGCGATTCAATACAACGCGACCACGCCGACCAAAGCATTGCAGCCGAAACGGCGACGCCCTTCTCCTTGAGCTCCCTTCTGACCCGCCCCCGTGGCCAAGACCCGTTCCACGGCCACCCATCCACCGATCGCACCAGCGTCAGAATCGTCTGGCGAATGTGTTGCGGCAGGTGGGACCAGCAGTCGCTCAGTTCGGACACCTACTGCCCCGGCTGACAGTCAAACATAGCATGGCAATCCAGGTCGAGCCTGAAGAACCGGTCCGTGATGAACAGGTTGCAGAAGTGAAGGCCCTCTCGCCTCGATGTTCGAGAACGGACATATCGCGATTCTGAGGGGTTTTAAGGTGATTCGGAATGGGGCTGGGTAACTCCAGTCTGACTCACCGCCCCGCTGCACCGGGGGTAAGGGCCGGTGCGGTGGCTGCGTGCCGGACATCCAGACGCTTTCCAGCGCACTTCCCAGACGATTCGGCCTTCAGGTAGAATCGGTCCTCAACTCCGCGGCCTGGCTCCACTCGTTCTATCGGCTCACGGGTGCGCCACTGGGCGATCCAACGCTTGCCGTTAGAATACCGCATCGCCCCGTCGACAATCGGCCGATCTGTGACAACTGCTCCTGAAATCCGTCACCGACGGCAGAACCCTGCAAGCAGGATCATCCCAATGCGTACGTTCCAACTGTTCTTGATGTTGATGTGCTCTGCAACCACGATCTTGCCGATCGACGTTGCTGGTCAGGATCCGCCAACAGTCGTCGATGGGCGGAGACTGGTCCTGAGGAAGACAGAGGATATTCCCTCCAAGGAAAAGTCCTTTTCGATACGAAGGCGGAAATCTCTGTCAGCGACAACCAGACGGCCGTTCTGGTGGATCAATGGAATGGCGATAACATCTTCATCCCATTGACTCCTGACGGAGCAAAAATTCAACCTATTCCGGTCGGCGGATGGAACCGCCCGATTTTGATTCCGCACAGCACGAAAGTTGTCACCAAGACATGGGACTACGTGATGGTAAATGCTCCTCGTGAGGCCGCCATCAACCAATTGGTGAAGATCCCGCATGAAATGCAAGAGGGCGACTGGATCGATCCGGTTGTCAGTCCTCGTGG
>JAYZCF010000187.1:0-8728 GCA_036338455.1 Planctomycetota bacterium | reverse complement strand
CTCTTATCCAATGCGATCAAATTCACCCCGGAAGGTGGGCGAATCAATGTCACCGTGGAGCAGACCGAGACCGAAGAAATGGTCATCAGTGTGACCGATACGGGTGTCGGGATCGCCGAAGACGATCAGGAGATCGTCTTTGAGAAATTCCGCCAAGGACCTTCGGCGATCGGTTCAGACGCGCTGACCCGGGAGTTTTCAGGCACGGGTCTCGGGCTTTCGATCGTCAAAGAGCTTTGCAAGTTGTTGGGCGGAGCCATCCGTTTGGATAGTGAGCTGGGCAAGGGGTCTACGTTTACCGTTACCCTGCCCTGGAGCTTAAGCTTGGCCCCGAAGATCAACTCGGAGATTACCGAAACAATCAATGAAATCACCAAAACGCAACGCGTGGACTTTGCACGCACCAGCCTGATGGAACAGCCCTCGGCGACCGAGGCGGACACTCCCGAAACAGATGCGGCCGAAACGATGACGGGTGATACGACTCCGCCGCCGACCAAGGCTGGGCCTACTTCGACCATCACACCCCCACCCGTCGAGAACCCTTAACGTCTGGCCGTTGCCCATCATGACATCCAACGAATCAGCTTTTGAAGTCAGCCTGTTTACCGATGGGGCCTGTAGCGGGAACCCGGGACCGGGCGGTTGGGCCTTTATTTTGCGGCACCTGCCAAGTGGTCATGAGTCAGAAGAATCAGGCGGCGCTCCGGATACAACCAACAACCGGATGGAATTAGAAGCGGTTGTCCAAGGCCTGCAGCGTCTTAAGCG
Source organism: Planctomycetota bacterium (assembly GCA_036338455.1). Classification (GTDB taxonomy): domain Bacteria; phylum Planctomycetota; class Planctomycetia; order Pirellulales; family Pirellulaceae; genus Mariniblastus. The sequence continues at coordinate 7,957 of JAYZCF010000187.1, read as the reverse complement.
CCCCTGTCGTGTGGAACTGTTTACCGACAGTGTGTACGTGGGCAAAGGGATGACAGAGTGGATGCATAAATGGAAACGCAACGGCTGGAAGCGGAAAGAGAAGAACAGGTTAGTGCCGGTCAAAAATGAAGAGCTCTGGCGACAGTTGGACGCCTTGATTTCAAAGCATTCCGTCAAGTACACCCGTGTAGCCGGGCACAGCGGGCACCCGGAGAATGACCGTTGTGATGAGCTGGCGGTCGAAGCGTATCAAAAGTATTTGTACGGTTAGATGCGAGGGACAACCGATGGCGTTTGCTTTGGTGTTGTCGATTCGTGGCGGGTGGCTGGGATCCCGTGACCTAGCGATTCATGTTCACAAGGATTATGGCCGTAATTACCAGGATGGTCAGGAATAACCCCAGCGATCCAGCCACGATGGCAAAGATGGCGTGCGCTGACCCTCTGACGGCCGGGTTAGCACGACGTTTCTTCAGGCCGAGAATTCCCAGCCAGATGGAGGCGATGGCAAACGGGAATCCACATACCGGGATCCAGGCGAGCAAGCCGAGATAGTATCCGACCAGTGCAGGCGGGTTCTTGTATGGAATCACTCCACCCGTAACGTCTCCCTCCGATTCAGACGTTTGGGTCGCCTGTACCAGGTCGACCTGTGCGGCGGCATAAGGATTCTCGGGTGGCTGGTTGGAATTGGCCATGGATACGATTCACCTGATTCGTGGATTGATTGATCTGGACGGTTTGGCCAAGCTGACGTTGTCCGTCTGAGCTGGGCTTCATCGTAGCCAGTCCAAGCGGCCGTTGCAAACTTTTAACGCGACGGTCCAAGCAGGCCGCTCCTATCGATTTAGCGTGGGATCTTCCTTGTGATGTCAGCCTCTCCACGGTGGCTGACCGTAAAATAATAGACTTGATAGACAGGGTCCATTTCCAAATCGTCCCGGATTGTATCGAGGTAGTCTCCTGAGCGGATGACGTCGCAAGCAGGGATGCCGCACGAATTGAGGAACTGCTCCGGCTTGTCGCTTCCAAAAATGAAGGATTCACCCAGGTCATCCATGCGGTTCAGGAAATCTGCGATCTCTGGTACGTCGGTTCGCCCCTCGACCGATTGCTGTGTGACAAAGTCAACCCACAGTCGGGACTGAGGATGTTGCATTGCCCGCATCAGGCTTTGGATAATTTTACGATTGACCTTTTCTTCGAAGTACATCGAGCAGCCTTCGTAGACAAAGACCGTAGGCATGTTCGGATCAAACTCGGGGCATTGAGACAGCACCCGAGTTGGGTCATCCTGCAGAAAATCTACCGGCAGGCAATAGCGGTCCAAAGATGCTTGCGGATCAATTTCCTGAATCACGCGCTCACGCTCTTCGAGCATTTCCGGCAGGTCCATTTCAAAACACTTGATCTCCGGTCGACGTATGGCGTGCCGGAAAGCGCGCATATCGAGACCGGCTCCAACCAAAACCAATTGCCTTAGGCCGGGCGTATTCCGGATGGTATTGTCGATATGCTGTGTCCGGGCAACTACCATGTCGGTTAATTGTGGCAACGCCTTGCGCAATTTGGCTGCCAAGAGCTGGCCGTGCGGACCTGCGGCAATGACCGCATGCGGACAGTCAATGCGCAGCCGTTGTCCCGGTTCCGAATTGCGATTCCAATTGAGATCTTGACCAGCCCGAACGCCGGCAATCATTCTGGCCGATGCCTTGATTTTCTGGCGAAATAAGAGGGAGCGACTGCCCGTGTTATCCAGTAGTTGGATGGTGGGCTGAGCAAAGTACTTCAAGACGCCTTCGGCGACTGTTTCACCATTGGATTCGAAGGTGACATTCAAAGAGGCCAGAACGCGTTTACCGTGGGAATATCGGTTCACGATATTATTGGCTGTCTTTTCGTCAATTTGGCAGCGCCCGGTCAGATGCCCGGTACTGGGCCGCAGGTATTTGACGTCCATGGACGCCAACCACAAAGATGCCGAATTGACCGGCTTGCAAGGATGAACGCCCGCCATGGGAACCCCACTTAACAAGCTTGCCAGGGCAGTCCCTCCGGTGTAGTCGGCTGACAGGGATATCAGGGCGGCCTGGTGGGTTCCGTGCTGATTGGTGGTTGCCTGATTCAAGGGGAGGATGGATTCTACCAACCCATAGTCGACTTTCGACACTTGCCAATCACATGCTTCCAGAGCAGGCACTGATTTCCGTAACAGTCGCGTGACCAGTTGGGGGTTGATACGGTCCCGATAGTCGGTTTCCCAAGAAATGGCATTCGACTCTTGAACAATCATAAAGTTGCTGCTCCAGCTCGGACAAAGTTCCATCGACATGATGCGACCTAGCCCGTCCAAGACAAGTCAATTTTCTACACTTGGCTATCAACTCGAGAAAACTCCATACAGATTTGATGGTCCGGTAATTTAGAAAAACCTATGTTTGAGTTGAGATCCGGGCGTTGCCCGGAAAGCTCACCCTGTTTTTCCCCTTGGACAAACCCCGAAAAATCGGCTCGATCGTTACGGTCCGAATCGGCCAGTAATGGCCAAACGTACCACCCCGCAACAAAAACAACGGAAATCATGGGGTTATTTTGGCCCCAAAACGAGCCCGACCACTGCCCTTTGAATTCAACCATGAACCCGCTTGCTACCCAGAACCAGGAATGCCTGTTTGGCCACTACGAGGTCCTGCAAGACCGCGCTTCGGAGGAATTGCGCACCCAGCGGCGGGGTGAATTTGGTTTGGTTCGTGACAATCGTAACGGTCGTGAGGTGGTGGTTCGTTACCTGCCAGAAAAATATTTTTCTAACAATCGTATCTTCCGTTTCAAAAATCAACTTCGCTTACTGGCCCATATCAAGACGGGCTCTTTCCTAACGCCTATTGATTCGGGTCACCAAGATGGGTTTCTGTTTTGCGTACAGCAGCCAATCCCCTATCCCACCCTGGATGAGTATTTTCGCAGCACGGGTCGCGGTTCGCTCGATCTGGAACAGGTGTTGGATTTGGCTCACAACCTACTGCACGTGTTGCAGGAAGTTCATCAAACTGGGTGCGTTTTGGGGACTTTCCAGCCCTCTTCGGTCTACTACGACGGCCAGCGAGCGGCCTTGAACTGTCCCGGTCCACATGATTTTCTTGACCCCACCGATGATGAACATCAAGCGCAAACGTTCGCCGAGTATGCCTCACCTGAAATGGCCGGCTCGCTTGTACAGGACGTGGGGCCCCCTTCGGACCTTTATTCGCTCGGTGTTCTGCTGTATCGACTACTGGCAGGCCGCACGCCATTCCAAGGTTATCACGTTGGCCAGATCCTCATGCAGCATGTCACGACGCGCCCTGACCTTTCACGTCTTGATCCAAATGTTCCCCCTGTTTTGAAAGAGATCCTTTCGCATCTTTTAAAAAAGGAACCGTCTGATCGCTACCAATCAGCCGCCTCAGTTTTGCATGACCTCAAACATTTGATTCGAGCGCGGCATCAAGGCGATCAATTGGCTCCGTTTGTCGTGGGCCGGTCGGACGCCCGGTCCTCCATCATTGAGCCTGCCATGGTCGGTCGGACTGTCGAGCTTGAACGGCTGAGTGATCATTTGGAGCAGGCGCGCCGAGGTGCAAGCCAAGTTGCGGGCATCAGTTGCCCCAGTGGTGTTGGGAAAACACGCTTGGTCCATGAGTTGATCCAAGACGCCACCGGCAAAGGGTTCACCCTCTACCGAGGCGTGGCAACGAACCAGGCCGGACAGCTACCGATGTCACCCTGGTTGGAAATCATTCGCCAGTTGGCCCTGGACCTGAAATCGAAACCTGAGGAACGTCAGAGATTACAACAGGAGCTGGTTGATTACCGGGAAGAAATATCGACCATCCTCCCCGAGTTTGCTGAGCAGCTTGGCTGGAAACAGGACCACTTGATAGGGCCGGATGAGCTGGGTGCCCAGCGGGTCAACCAGGCCGTCGTCAAGGTGTTGGTGCAAATCAGTTCGGCCCGGTCCCCGGCCGTAATTTGGATTGATGATGCTCAATGGCTCGATGCGCGCTCGCTGGATATTCTCCAACTGATTCAGAATGACTCGCTTGGTTACGCGATGCTTATTCTCAGCTTGCGTCCCAATGAGGGCGTCAGCTCAGCCATTTTTGAGCGAGTGGGAATGGACACCCATATTGAATTACAGCCCTTGGACGCTGGTGAAGTGCGCGCTTTGCTCGAGTCGATGGCGGGCGTTTTGCCAGAAATTGCGATTCAAACGATCACGAAACTCTCGGCGGGTAGCCCTTTCATGGGATCGGCCATTTTACGCGGGATGGTTGAGTCGGGGGCTTTAGTTGCCAAGCCGGGTGGCTGGGCCATAGAACCGGATAAAATGGCGGACATCCAGGCCTCCCGGGACGCCGCCGAGGCACTCTGGAAGCGACTGGAAAGAGTGCCGCCGGCGATTTTAAACCAGCTTTCCATAGCCGCCATCATCGGGAAAGAGTTTGATGGCCACACCGTTGTGGAATTGACGGGGATGTCATTCGAGCAGGCCCACGCCAATTTTGACTGGTGTCGCAATCAACGATTAATATGGGCGATGAGAGACGGAAACTATTCGTTTGTCCACGACTCAATACGCGAAACGCTCATTCGTCGACTGAGCGAGGAACAGCGGGCGGAATGGAATAATCGTTTTGCTCAGCAGTTAGAACGCAACGAACCTGACCGGTGGTTCGAAATAGCTTGCCATTATGATGCGGCTGGAAATCCGGTCCAAGCTCTCCCTTTTGCTCTCCAGGCAGCAGCGCAGGCCCGCAAACAATATTCCCTAATGGCTGCCGAAGAACTCTTGCGGATTGCGGACCGTGGCTTGAAAGCGAACGCTAGCCCAGAACGTCATCTGGTAGAGTCCGGTTTGGCAGACGTACTGATGTTGCAAGGGCGTTACGATGAAGCCGATCCGTGGTTTGTGAGAGCTCAGGACTCGGCTAGATCGGTAACAGAAAAAGCGCGCAACTCGATGAAACGGGGTGAGCTTGAATTTAAGCGAGGTCATAAAGAAAAGGCTGTCCTGTTCTTCGAGGAAGCCGTGCATGAATTAGGCTATCGAATCTCGTCGGGCCGCATTCGCCAAGCGATCCAGCTTACGTGGCAAGTCATGACACAAGTTTTTCACACCCTTTTTCCCCGCTGGTTTGTTGGCCGTCGCTCGAAGTTTTCAGAAAAAGACCGGCTGACTTGCCGGGTCTTTAGTAAATTGGCGCACGGTTATTGGTACACACGAGGTAAATACCGAACGTTTTGGGCGCATTTTGCTGGTTTGAATTTAGCAGAGCGACACCCGCCGACACTGGAGTTAGCGCAGGCCTATTCTGAACATGCGCCGGGCATGAGCTTAATCCCGTGGCACAACCGCGGCATTAAGTACGCTCGACGTTCACTTGATATTCGGGAAGACTTGAAAGATGTTTGGGGGCAGGGTCAGTCTCGGAATTTTTACAGTATCCTGCTCTACTCCTCGTCGCAGTTCGAGGATTGTATCGATCAGGCACAGCGAGCGGAGTCCATTCTGGTTCGCACGGGCGACGCTTGGGAGATGAACATCGCCAGATACCAATGGGCTGCGTCCATGTATCGGATGGGCCAGCTCGAGGGGGCGCTGAAACTGGCCAAGCAGACGTATGAATCGGCTTTGGAGATTGGGGATTTTCAATCGACCGGCAATATCCTCGATATTTGGGCGAGGGCATCGTTGGGGCAAATCCCGCAAGAGGTGATCCAGCGCGAGCGGGCGCGCTCGTTGCGCGATCATCAGGGGCAGTGCCAGGTCTTACTAGCCGAGGGCATCTTTTTTTTCCATCGCGAGCAATATAGTCGAGCAGGGAAGTGTTTTACTGCGGCAATCAAACGGGCTGAACGAGCTGGCGTCGTGAACACGTACATCACTCCCAATTACGCCTGGTTAGCAACCGCATTGCGAATGGATTTGGAAAACAACCCGCCGCGGTCCCTAGCGGCGCGCCGACGAGCGACCCGTCGGTTTTTAAAAGCGGCTAAACGAGCCGTCAAAGTCTCGCGCCGGTTTAAAAATGAAATGCCGCATGCCCTCCGTGAACTGGGGGCCGCTTTTGCCCTGCTTGGTCGGCCAAAACGGTCAAAACGGTTGCTGCAGCAAAGTTTGGCGGTCGCCCAGCAGCAGAAGGCTGTTTATGAAGTGGCGTTGACCCGACAGATGTTCGGATCGATCGGTCAGGAGTTAGCCTGGCCTGGATCAGAAGAGCGCCTGGCGAATGCCTCGTTACAACTGGAAACGATTGATCACTCCGTCAGCGCAGATGACCAGGAAACTTCTCTGTCATTGGTGGACCGGTTCGACACGCTGTTAAGTTCGGGGCGAGAGATTGCCTCGGCGATGCGGCGAGATCTGGTTTTGGAGCGAACTTTGCAGGCAAGTAAGAGTCTCTTGCGTGGACAGCGGACACTGATTCTAAAAATCGATCAGAACCAATTGTCCATTGCAGCCGGACCGGTCGACCAGCCGTTTGACCCGGAATTGGTGCAGCAGGCGATCGCGACTGGCAAAACGGTGGTTTGCCAACAGGAAAACTTCCTGCAACACGGCTCCCCCACCCAGAATACGGGTGGTTTTCTTTGCAGCCCCATCACGGTTAACGATCAAACTCAGATGTGTATTTATGTGGCCAACGATCTGGTCAGAGGTTTGTATGGCGAGAACGAAATCCGTATCGCGGACTATTTAAGCAGTGCCGCGGGGGCGGCCTTGGAAAAAGCGAGAGGGTTCCGTCAGCTTGCTGAATTGAATCAGACCTTGGAGCAAAAAGTACTCGAGCGGACAGCTGCTGTGGAGGCCCGTTCCCATGAACTGGAGATGACGGCGAATGAATTGAGGCGAACTCAAACGGACCTAGAGATCGCACGGGATGAAGCGGAAGCGGCGAACTCAGCCAAAAGCAGTTTTCTGGCCAGGATAAGCCACGAGATTCGCACGCCGATTTCCGCCGTTATCGGGTTTACCGAGCTTATGCTTCGAGGAGTGGTGACCAACCCCCGTGAGCAAAGCCGCAACCTTGAAACGATTCACGCGAGCGGAAATCATCTCCTGCAGTTAATCAATGACCTACTCGATATTTCTAAGATCGAGGCGGACAAGATTGAAGTTGAGTCGCTGGCATGTGAGCCGGCCCGGATTGCTCGAGATGTCATGTCTACGCTGGAAACCAAGGCGTCTCAAAAGGGGGTTGAGTTCGATCTCCGCATTTTGGGTTTGATTCCGCGCTCGATCACCAGCGATCCGACCCGTCTGAGACAGATCCTGACCAACATCATCGGCAATGCTGTGAAATTTACTGAACAAGGTCAGGTGGTAGTCAGTATCCGTGTGGATGAAACCAGCCACCAACTCACGATGGAAATTCGTGACACGGGCATCGGTATGACGGAGCGTCAGCTGGAGAAGATTTTCGACCCGTTCACGCAAGCTGATTCTTCGACCACCCGGAGGTTTGGGGGAACGGGTTTGGGATTGTCCATCAGTCAACGCTTGATGGAGATCCTTGGCGGCTCCATGTCGGTCAAGAGTTCCCTTGGAAAAGGAAGCTGCTTCACCTTGCGTCTACCCTTTGAAGCGACCTCTGATCTTGAAATGGTTGACGGCGATTACTTGAAAGAATTCGAGCGAATCGGTAATGACAGAAGCTGGAGTCCGATCCGTTTGGACGGTTTGAGTGCGTTGGTAGTCGATGATTCGGAAACCAACAGGGAGCTCCTGAGAATCGTATTGGGTGAAGCAGGTGCCACAATTGAAACAAGCGAAAACGGGCAACAAGCGTTGGATCGACTCCAACAAGAGAACTCGATTGATGTGGTTTTGATGGATATGCAAATGCCAATACTCGACGGCTATACGGCGACCGAGCGTCTTCGTCAACTTGGGTTCGATAGACCGATCATCGCG
>JAYZCF010000186.1:0-4105 GCA_036338455.1 Planctomycetota bacterium | reverse complement strand
GGCATAATCTGCTTAAGCCCCCAATTGTAACGGCCCTGGCTCAAGGGCTTGGCGCCTGGCGCGTCGATCGAGACTTGAAATAGTTGCTCGGTTCCCAAGGTTTCGGAGGCGAAGACCAATGATTTTGAATCGGGCATCCAAGTCGCTCCATGGGCGGTTTGATCAAGGCCCTTGGTCGCATCGAATATTTTACCCGTGCCACGGTTGAGCACCATGATTCGGTTCCGGTCTGCCTCGAAACCAGCCCGTTCCATCGAGTGAAATGCGAGGAATTTTCCGTCGGGGGAATAGGTCGGCTCATTGTCATAACCTGGCATGCCCTCGGTGATATTGCGAGCTGGGGAGCTTCCGTCGACGGGGACAACGTAGACGTCACTGTTGGTCGATTCGGCCCAGTTCGGCACATCTTTCAGCGTGTAGGCGATCTCTTTACCATCGGGCGACCAGTTGAATTGCTCAGCGCCGCCAAACGGAGGCACCGGACAGTTGGCTCGTACCCCTTTCATCAGGTCGGTCATCGAGCTGATCAAGCCGGTGCCATCAAAAGCGGCCACATGCAGGTGCGTGTAGGCGTAGTCGTGCCATGCATCCCAGTGGCGATACATCAACGAGTCGATAATCCGGGCGTCGGCGTCTGGCAGATCCTGGAATAGCTCGTTGACGGTTTTATCCATCTTTACCTCGACGGTAAACGCCAGATGTTGAGCGTTCGGCGACACCTTTAAATTGGCGATTCCTCCCTCCACATTAGTGACTTGTGTCAGATCAAATAGGGGCGGGGTGACCGTCGTGGCGGGCGTATCCTTGTCATCGCTGGCTGCATCGGTGTCGAGCTGAATTCGGTTGCGGACAATCGTGACGATTTGCGGATCGTTCCCCGCTTTGTTGACAACTTTTAGCCGGACTTTGGTGCCAGCGGCGCCTCGTATTTTTTCCACGATGCTGCCGAGGTCTTTCCCGGTGATATCGACAAGCTGGCCGCTGTCGCCTTGTCCTACAGCCGTGATCTTCTGTTCCGCTTTCAGTTTGCCTTGCCGGTCTGCTGCGCCGCCCGGGACAACTCGCTTGACCAGCGTGAAACCGTCGGGAGTACTTTCAAGGATGACCCCGATCCCTTCCAGTTTCGGGTTAAAGTTAAGCATCCAGGCTTGAGAGGACGACAGATGCAGGGTTTTCTGCCCGGCTCCCGCACCGACCACTCGATCTTTGGATAGGCTGTCGCGACCGATAAAGAAGAATCTTGGGCCGTTCGGGGTTGAAAGCCATTGAATCGAGTTGATCGATGGCCAATCCTTGAGGACAACTTGATCCATGCCCGACTTCAGATCGACAACATGCAGTGAAGAAAGCCCTTTGTTTTGGGCAAGTTCATAATGCCGAACGGTGTAGGCGACTTGGTTGCCATCGGGTGACACAACCGCTTCGCCCAGTCTACCAAGCTTCCACAGAAGCTCGGGGGTCATACGTTGCTTCTGTTCCGATGGGGCGCCGGGCTGATTTTCGTTGGCCCGCGCGTCCAGCGGCAGGCAGGATAACGTGATCAGCAATGCAAGCAATCCAAGATGCGGCTTCGTCATCATAGCTTTTCGACCTCAAAGAAAGATTCTGTGTTCCAGTTTTGAGACCTCAATATAAAAGAAAACGGAACCTTTTTCAGGGTGGCAAACGACATTTCATCGCGGAAACCAGTACCCCAGGAGACCCTCACTGGCGTGAAATGGGGGAGCACTCGCTCCAGCGGGTGGCTCGCTGTGACGTCAGGATAAAAGTGGGGAGTTTCCCGCTCCATCGTCGCCATAGGAGTGGAGGATCAGAATCTTCTGCCATATCTTTTGGCAGAGCCCGGTCGTGAGGGCCTCCACTTCGTTGGCCGATGCCAGGGCAACGGAATCATCAAACCGCCGGACGTAAAGGGCGGCTATTTTCCCGGTCAAAGCGAGCATTTCACTGCAGTAATCCAGGTAGCGGCGCAGTTCAAATTGACTCATGCCGAGTTCGGGTGACGTTCGGGTACCCATCGATTGTCGGGAGATGACCAACCTCTCCGGATCTTTGGTTAGTTGGTGCATATCGATAATGTGGGCGATCGATCGCAATTCGTGGATGGCGGCCAGGGCCCGAGCCCTTTTGTAGCGCTTTTCCGCCGTCCAAAAGAAAAAGATGGCTCCCCCCAACAGGATCAGAACATTCAGTTCGACCTCGACCGTCTCCAGGTCGGAACTGTCGACCGCTGGTGCGCCCAACTCATTCGCGCCGCCACTCTGAATCGCAGGAATCACCAGGTAGATCGAGAAGATACAGAGGGCCACGAAGGTACCGCAGCCGAGCCAGACGAGGATTCTCATCCAGAGGATGGGCCGGTCAATCCATTCGGTTTTCTCTTGCGCCTGTTGCGAGATCTGCTGGAGTTGACTGCAGACTTGGGAGAGGCCGGAACGGGGAAAACGCTCTTCAATCCTCGCCTGCAATCGGTCTACGGTCGCGGTAATCTGCTGAGGATCAAGCGAGAGTTGTGGTGAATCATTCAGCTTTGCGGGATCGGCCATGGCGTGCCTGTTTGGTTCGGCTCTACCGGGTTCGGCCTGATACTTGGACTTCACCTGGCGCGGTTTCCTGTGATAAAAGTCGCGCCGTTTCTTTCAAGAGAAAATCATGATCCATGAAAGGTTGGTAACTGATGTCTTGCCAGCGAACGCGTCCAAGCGAGTCAATCAAAAGTGTCGCGTGGAGCGGTTGCCCTTCAAAGTCGTCATAGGCACGAAACTTTTTGAAAATCGCGTGCTCACCGTCCGAGAGATGCCAACGATAAGGCATTTCACCATTGAAATTCTTCAAATCGTTGGCGAGCTCTGACGTGGGGTCGCTGCTGATGGCGACAATCTCGACCCCTTCCTCTCGGAAGTCATCGATCCTGGGGGCAAACGCCTGGAGTTGTTCGGCACAATGGAGACAGCCGTGGCCCAGGTAAAAAATCAGGATGTGCGGTTTCCCTCTGAGCTCTTCTGAGCTGACCTGAACGTTGTTGCTGTCAGGCAATTCCCAGTAAGCGGCCTGCGTCGGCTCCCAGCGAAAGGGGCCGAGCGTGTCCAGTTGTGGGCGAAAACCGATGTCGCTGGCCAAGCCGGGAGATTTGAGCCATTGACCTGGCTCTAAACCGATCGATTCAGCAACGGGGTTCAATCTTTGAAACAGATCGATTTGAAGATCGATGGAACTGGATATCACTTGCAGACGTTCAAATTCATCCGCCAGTTTTTTCCTTGCTGGATCTTTCTCCGGTAACTGACCGAGAGACCAAACCAGCCTCGCTTGAGGGATCGTCTCATTTTCTCGCCGCTTGATCTCTTCCCGTAATTGCTTCAGTCCCTCTTTGGTGTCGCCGGAAAGGAATTTCAATTCGGCGATCCAGCTGGCATCCTCTCCAGATGCTTTCTCCAGTTTCTTGACCGCTTCGCCGTACTTGCCTTCGGCCACGAGCCGGTAACCTTCGACGGCTTGTAGCGTTTTGGTGCATTGCCCCAGCAGGCGCTCGGCGCCGCTTAATTCTTTTTTCTTGTCTGCCAGTTCTTTCTTGGCGGCTTCCGGCTCAAGTCTCGATTCGGCCGGGATCGAGGACAGGTCCTTTTCCGGCTTGCTCATTTTTTCCAGTTGCTTGATACGCGGTTTCAATTCATCAACCAGCTGTTGCTTTTCCTGTTGCAAAGCCGTTATTTTTTCCCCGGTTTGTTGGCTCAGTTCCGGATGGCCACCGATGGCAGCCGAGCAGGCCAAGCGTCGCCAGGTCTTAAGTTGCTCCTCAGTCTTTTCCGGGAGATCGAGGTAGGGAGTTTGGCAAAGACCAACAGCCTGATCGTGCATCTGGAATTCCCTGAGCACCTGCAGCAAGCGTTTGCGACCATAGCTGTGACTACCGCGTTTCTTCTCCAGGACGTTGTATTCCGGGTGCCTCGGTAGGCTGACCATGTTTTTGGCCAGGTCGAGTGCATCGTGAGCCCTACCCACGAAAACGAGGTTGCGAATCAGCCACTCATTGTTGTGGGCGAAATTATTGATTTCATCCGGCATGACGTGGTCGCGCATCATGTAGGCGTGGTCAACCCGTGCG
>JAYZCF010000185.1:0-11359 GCA_036338455.1 Planctomycetota bacterium | reverse complement strand
GCCGCGTTGTTCATTCATCTTTACCGTGATGAGCCGATGCTGTATTCGCCGTTCCGTTACCTGACGTTGTTGGTGGATATCGACGGTCTCTTCACGAACTGGCGGCAACGCCATGCAATCATGGTCCAGCGGATGCTGGGGACAAAGATTGGTACAGGTGGATCCTCTGGTCATGATTATCTGAACCAGACGACTCGTCAAAATCGGGTGTTTTTGGACCTTTTTAATCTTTCTACCTACCTCTTACCCCGTACCGAATTACCAGTTTTACCTATTGAGATGCGGAAAGCGCTCGGATTTTTTTTCAGCGGCCACCAGCAGGATTAACGCTTGGACTGAGTTTGCATTAACATAGAAGCATTCACTGGACGAGCCGTCTGTGAATTCCCGCATTTACCTACCCGTTGGATTTCGTTGATGTTTGGTAACGGTCGATATTGCGTCTTTCTGTTGGTGTTACACCTCGGTTTTTGGCTGGGGTCGGTCGGGTATGCGGAGGAACCACCGGTTGATTTCAACCGGGATATTCGGCCGATCCTGTCAGACAATTGTTATGCCTGCCACGGTCCCGATGAGAACCAGCGCCAAGCTGATTTGCGACTCGATCTCGAGGCTGAAACGTTGGCGGATCGAGGCGGGTATTTTGCCATTGTTCCGGGTAAGCCGGCAGCGAGTGAACTTTTGCAGCGCGTCCTGTCATCGGACCCGGACAGCGTGATGCCACCGGCCGATCATCGCAAAAAATTGACGGACTCCGACAAGCAACTGTTGCGGCGATGGATTGAAGAGGGTGCGAAGTGGCAGCAGCATTGGGCTTGGAGCCCTCGGCAGCCGTCGAACTTCTCGGCTGAATCGGTCAGCAAAGAGCATTACATCGATCAAAAGATTGAAGAGCAATTACGCGAATCAGGGTTACAGCCCTCGCCGACAGCCGAGCGGATTGTCTTGCTTCGACGGTTATATTTTGATTTGATCGGGCTGCCTCCCACCCCCCAGCAGGTGGACGCCTTCTTGGCCGACCGGTCGTCCGAATCTTACGAAAATCAGGTTGAGCAACTGCTGGCTTCGCCACACTACGGAGAACGGATGGCTATTTTTTGGCTCGACCAAGTTCGTTATGCCGATACGGTTGGCTACCACGGTGATCAGGATATGAGTGTGTCGCCCTACCGCGACTACGTGATCGAGTCGTTCAATAAGAATCGTCCCTTTGATCAGTTTACACGCGAGCAGATTGCCGGTGACCTGTTGCCGAATCCGACACTGGAACAGCAAATTGCTTCCGGCTACAACCGCCTCGGGATGATGTCGGCCGAAGGAGGTGTGCAGCCTGAAGAGTACCTGACCAAATACGCCGCGGATCGCGTCCGTACGACCGCCTCGGTCTGGCTGGGAGTGACCCTAGGTTGTGCGGAGTGCCACGATCACAAGTTCGATCCTTTTACCGCCAAGGATTTTTATTCCTTTGCTGCTTTTTTTGCGGACATCAAGGAGAAGGGGCTTTATGCCGGAGCGAACACAACCGGTTTATGGGGACCTCAGATCGAGGTTCCGGACGATCAATTGGCGGCGCTGATTGCACCAGTCGCCCGTCAGATCGCTGAACGGAAGGAACAGATGCAACGGCAGAAAGCTTCGCTTGTGTCGGAGCAGGTTGCTTGGGAGAAGAATCTGCGCAGTCAGGTGGTTCCGTGGGAGCAGCGGCGTCCCATCGATGTCAGGACGTACCATCAAACGGACCACCAGGTACTGGACGACGGATCCGTCTTGATGACTGGCCCGGTGACGGATGAAGATTGTTACCTGGTCACCCTCGAGCTGCCTGCTGGAGCGCATCACGGATTGCGGCTCGAGGCGCTGCCAGACAAGACGTTGCCCCAGCAGGGGCCGGGGCGGGCCGGTAACGGAAATTTCGTGGTGACGCAGCTGCGGGCGGTACGAGGTGACCATCGTGAACGAATGGAAGATTTGAAGAAAGTGGTCAACCTATGGCCCGAGGAACTTACCAAGGCAGACCTCGAGTTGGTCAAACCGACTGCCACGTTTGAGCAGCTGGATAACGGCGCCAACCCATACAAGAAGTGGTCTGCGGTTAGCGCCATCGACCGGGACAAGCATGGGCCGACTTACGGTTGGGCAGTGATGCCGGAAAGCGGTAAAGAGAACGAATGGGTTGCCCAGTTTTCGGAACCGTTGGAGCTGGTGGAGCCGGAAAAAATAACCCTTGTCCTGCACCAATACCACGGCGCGGGTAATCACATTTTAGGGAAATTTCGCTTCTCGACGACGGCCAGTGAAGAAGCAAAGGCGGATCCTTTCAAGAGCCTGCCCGCGGAGGTGAAATCGTTGGTAGGAATGGATCAGGCCAATCGCACGGCTGCACAAAACCAGACCGTAGCTGAATATTATTTTTCTATCGCTCCCCAGTTGGCCCCGCTGCGTCAGCAGATTGCGGAGCTGGAAAAACAGTCCGACGAGATCACGAAGGCCCACACTCGTACGAGCTTGGTGACGGTGGCGGTGCCGCCCCGGGAAATGCGAGTCTTGCCCCGGGGCAATTGGATGGATAAATCGGGTGAAGTCGTGGTTCCTCAGATTCCGGCCCTCTTTGGGGCTCTGCCGATCGACGGCGATCGGCGGTTGAATCGGCTCGACTTGGCGAATTGGATCGTGGCTGATGATAATCCGCTGACGGCCCGGGTCTTCGTCAATCGTCTGTGGAAGATGTATTTCGGTACCGGGTTATCCAAAGTTTTGGATGATCTGGGAGCTCAGGGGGAGGCCCCGTCGCATCCTGAGTTACTCGACATGCTGGCAGATGATTTTGTGGAGTCCGGTTGGGATATCAAGGCGATGGTGCGCAGAATCGTCAACAGCCAGACCTATCGTCAGGCGTCTGCCGAGCGCACCGACCTGGAAGAAGTCGACCCGTACAATCGATTGTTGGCGCGGCAGTCCCGATATCGCCTCGAGGCAGAATTGATCCGTGACAATGCGTTGGCCGTGAGTGGTATCCTGGTGACGGAAATCGGCGGCCGCAGTGCCAAGCCTTACCAACCGGCCGGATTGTACCGGCACCTGAATTTTCCGGTGCGAACCTATCAAGCCGACCAAGGGAATAACCAATTTCGAAGGGGGCTGTATACGCATTGGCAGCGACAGTTTCTCCACCCCGCCATGAAAGCTTTTGACGCGCCGTCACGCGAAGAGTGCACCTGTGAACGGCCTCGCTCCAATACTCCGGTGGGTGCGCTCGTTCTGCTAAATGATCCGAGTTTTGTCGAGTCGGCGCGAAAGTTAGCCGAGTTGACGATGCGAAGCGAGGCAGAGGGAGCCGCCGATCGAACCGAAATAATGTTTCGCCGAGTGCTTTCCCGACCTCCATCTGCGGCGGAACGAGAGATCCTGGTCGGCTTGTTTCAAGACCATTGGAAACATTACCAGGCCGAACCGGAACAGGCAGAACAAGTGGTGAAGACCGGGATCTCTGAGGTTCCCACTGACCTCGCCAAGCCGGAACTGGCTGCTTGGACGTCGGTGGCACGCACCTTGCTGAACTTGCATGAATTCGTAACAAGAAACTAGGGTAAATTTGATGAACCATCCTCTTCAACAGCTGATGCTGCAACAGAATCGGAGGACATTCTTGAGCCAGGGTACGGCCGGTCTGGGTTCTGTGGCGTTGGGCATGATGCTCTCGGGGACGGCTCGCGCAGAGCGTCCCGGTCGCGGGCAGGACGATGAAGAGCAAAAGTGGGCCGGTGTACTGGATAAACTGCATTACCCACAGAAAATTAAGCGAGTCATCCACCTGTACATGGCCGGTGGACCGTCTCACCTGGAGACGCTGGACTACAAGCCGAAGTTGGCTGAGATGAATAATCAAGCGATGCCGAAGTCGTTTACTGACGGGCAGCAGATCGCGCAGCTGCAGGGGCAGCGGAACAACCTGAAATGTCTCGGCCCTCAACATAACTTCACTGCTTGCGGCAAGTCGGGCCAGATGATTTCGGACGTTCTCCCGAATATCCAGAAGATTGCTGACGATATTTGTATCGTTCGATCAATGGAAACAGCCCAGATCAATCACGATCCGGCCCATACATTGATGAATACCGGCTCGATCATTGGTGGGCGGCCTTCCATGGGTTCCTGGTTGTTGTATGGACTGGGAAGCGAATGCGATGACTTACCCGGATATGTCGTATTGACGTCGGTCGGAGGTGGCCAGTCCCAACCGATCGCCTCGCGCCAGTGGCATAGTGGTTTTCTGCCGAGTCGTTTTCAGGGGGTCGAATTTCGCTCCAAAGGAGACCCGGTTTTGTATGTCAAGAATCCTCAGGGTGTGGACCCGCGCCGCCAGCGAGACGTGATCGACGCGATTCGCAACATGAATCAACTGGGGAATGAGACCTTTCAAGATCCCGAACTGCTGACACGCATTGCTCAGTACGAATTGGCTTTTAAGATGCAAATGTCGGTTCCTCAGTTGGTGGATATCCAGGATGAACCGGAGCATATTCTGGATATGTATGGAACCCGTGGCGGAGATGGATCGTTCGCCTCGAATTGTCTGCTGGCTCGCCGTTTGGCGGAACGGGGTGTGCGTTTCATTCAGCTTTATCACCGCGGTTGGGATCACCATGGTGGCATCAAAAAAGGGGTTGAGGTGACGGCCAAGTTGGTCGATCAAGCCTCGGCGGCATTGGTTCAGGATCTCAAGCAGCGTGGCATGCTCGATGAGACCCTCGTGATTTGGGGCGGAGAGTTCGGGCGAACGCCGATGGCTCAAGGGAGTGGGCGAGATCACCACATCAAGGGTTTCTCACTCTGGATGGCAGGCGGGGGAATCAAGCCTGGAATCAGCTATGGTAACACGGATGAACTCGGTTATGCCTCGGTCGAAAATGTCTGCCAAGTTCACGACCTGCATGCCACGATGTTGCACCAGTTTGGGATCGACCATACCCGACTTACCTATCGATTCCAGGGACGCGATTTCCGCTTGACCGACGTGCACGGCAAGGTATTGAAGGACTTGCTTGTTTAGTACCAATTCTTGAGCAAGGGTGAGTTGATACGATGAAGCAGGCGAAGCAGCTGCGAGGAGGCATTCAACGCCGTGGTCGCGTTCCGGCTCCGGCTGCTCGTTTCGATTCTCGGCTCTCAACCTGCTTCCTGTTGGTTCTATTGCTGGGTGTTTCCAACGCTTTGGCTGAGCCGGTTCCGCAAGCATCCGATCCGGTCGTTGCGCCCGATCCAGTTGACTTTGAGAGCGAGATCCAGCCTCTGTTGGCAGCGCATTGCCTGTCGTGCCATGGTTCCTCCAAGCGGGAAAGCAACTACCGGCTGGATGTAAAGCAACACGCCATGCAAGGCGGGGATTTTGGCGAGCCAGCAATCTTGCCGGGGCGCAGTGGCGAAAGCCCTTTATTTGCCTACATTTCAGGGGCTGATCCGAACATGAAGATGCCCCCCCAAGACTCGGGTCATTCTTTGACGCGACAGCAAATCGAGCTGGTCAGACGTTGGATCGATGAAGGGGCTAAATGGCCGGCTCACCTGGCCGGGGACGAACGGAAAGAAATCCGCACAGACCATTGGGCGTTTCAGCCGATTCGCCGCGTGGAACCACCGGGGGTTCCGGATTGGCCAGAAGGGATTTTTCCATTAAGAAATCCGATCGACCGTTTTGTCGCGCAGCGGCTGCAAGAAGAATCGCTGGAACCCTCTCCCCCCGCTGATCCAACGACTTTGATTCGCCGGATTTTTCTCGACCTGCACGGACTGCAACCGGACCCGTCGACCGTGCAAGCGTATCAACGGTCTGAACCGGACGCTTATGCGCAATGGGTTGACCGGTTGCTGGACCACCCCCATTACGGTGAACGTTGGGCTCGGCATTGGTTGGATGTGGTTCGTTTTGGTGAGTCGACTGGCTTTGAAGTGAATCGGGATCGCCCCAACGCATATTATTACCGGGACTACGTGATCCAAGCCCTGAACGAGGATAAGTCGTATCAGGATTTTGTGCGGGAGCAGCTGGCGGGTGACATACTGGGGGTGGATGAGGCGACCGGCTTTCTGGTCGGTGGGCCGAATGATATCGTCAAAAGCCCGGATATCAATTTGACGTTGATGCAAAGACAGGACGAACTGGCAGACTATGTTCACACCACCAGTGCTTCGTTCTTGGCCCTGACGGTGGCTTGCGCGCGATGCCACAATCATAAATTTGACGCGATTCTGCAAAAGGACTACTACGCCTTACAAGCTGTGTTTGCCGGAGTCCGTCATGGTGAGCGTCGCCTCGAGAACCGGCTATCGGAAGATGGTCGCCAAGCGTTGAAGGAGCGGCGCAGTGAATTGACAGCCAGCCAGTCCAGGTTTGACTCGTATCGAAAACACGCGTCCCCGTCAGGCAAAGAGCCGGCGAACCTGTTGGAGAAGGTCAACGCCAAGCGGAATACAGACCGCTTTGAACCGCGCGCCGCACGTTTCATCCGATTTACGATCGAGCGAACCAATGGGGCCGAGCCTTGCTTGGACGAACTCGAAGTTTTTGCCGCCGGCACCGATAAAAATATCGCCTTGGCAAGTGAAGGCGGGGTTGCCAGCTCATCGGGTAATTATGCCAATAACCCGAAGCATCAGCTGCCACACATTCATGATGGCCTTTACGGTAACGATAAGAGCTGGATTTGTGACACGACCGAAGGTGGGTGGGTTCAGATCGAGTTTCCGCGCGAGATTGTGGTGGACCGGGTCGACTGGGGGCGTGATCGGAATGAGGTTTATTCGGATCGATTAGCCATCGGTTATCGGATTGCCCTCTCTGTCGATGGAGAAGCGTGGCATGTGGTTGCCAGTTCAGGGCAGCGAAAGGCGTTTTTGGTTAATGGTCAGGAACCGGAGGACGGGTTTATCGCCCGTTTGCAAGGTGAGTTGGCCAGCGAGGCTCGGGCAGAATACCAGAAGCTGGTCACCCTGCGTAAACAATTGGAGGAGCTGCAGGCTTCGACTCCGGTCGGCTATGTCGGCACATTCGGTCCGGCAGAGAAAATTCGGCGTTTGCACCGTGGAGATCCGCTGGAGCCTCGGGAAGAGATCGTTCCGGGGACCTTAACAGTAATGGGAAGTCTCGGCCTAACCGCAGAGACTCCCGAGGCCGAACGGCGGCTGAGGTTGGCCGATTGGCTGGTGGATGAGGAGAATCCCTTGACGGCGCGGGTCATTGTCAATCGTGTTTGGCACTACCACTTCGGAGTCGGTTTAGTAGGAACCCCCAGCGATTTTGGTGTAAACGGGGCGCGGCCGACTCACCCGGAGCTGCTCGATTGGTTGGCTTGGCAA
Organism: Planctomycetota bacterium; assembly: GCA_036338455.1. Classification (GTDB taxonomy): domain Bacteria; phylum Planctomycetota; class Planctomycetia; order Pirellulales; family Pirellulaceae; genus Mariniblastus. The sequence goes on along the minus strand of JAYZCF010000185.1, from coordinate 4,006 downwards.
TTCATGGAGAATGGCTGGTCGCTCAAATGGCTGCATCGGCAGATTCTTAATTCCAGCACCTATCGCCAATCGTCCGCTCCGCGGGCAGAGGCGAGCCGGGTTGATGCGGACGTGCGGCTACTGTGGAGATTTCCACCGCGTCGTTTGGAAGCAGAGGCCATTCGTGACTGTGTTTTGCAACTGTCTGGAAAACTCAATCCCAAGGCGGGTGGTCCCGGCTTCCTGCTGTTCGAGGTAGATCATGAAAACGTGCATCATTACTTTCCCTTGAAGGAGTACACGGATGAGCATTTTCGTAGAATGATTTACATGACCAAGATCAGGCAGGAACAGGATGAAGTTTTTGGTGTCTTCGACTGCCCTGACGGTGGCCAAACGATCCCCCGCCGGAATCGGTCGACAACTGCCCTGCAGGCCTTGAACCTGTTAAACAGCAAGTTCATGTTGCAACAGGCCAGTTTCCTGGCGGCTCGCCTGCAGAGTGAGGCGGGCGGTCCGGTGGCTGACCAGGTGCGGCTTGCCTTTGAACTCGCCTACTCGCGACAGCCGAGCGACGAGGAACTCAATGATTCGGTAGCTCTGATCGAATCGCATGGGCTCGAGGCGTTTTGTCGCGCCTTGCTCAATTCGAATGAATTCCTCTTTTTAAGTTGAAACGGGGAGCATGCCATGAACTTCCATCTGTTGAATCGCCGAGGGTTCCTGGGGAGTACTGCCACGGGTTTAGGTGGTATCGCCTTGACCCATCTTTTGAGTCAACAATCGATGCTCAAGGCGCGGGACGACGATGCGGATTCTGGAAAGCGGCCGATTCGACCGACGATCGACCCCCAGAATCCAAACCGGGCGAGGGCTCCCCATTTTCAACCGGCCGCCAAGAACGTCATCGTTATTTTCTGTGCAGGAGCTTGCAGCCATCTCGATACGTTTGATTTCAAACCGGAACTGATCCACCGGGACGGGCAACCGATGCCTGGAGATAACGTGATTACGTTTCAAGGGGAGCAAGGGAATCTGCAGAAGAGCCCTTGGGAGTTTAAGCCGCGTGGTGAGTCGGGGAAAATGGTCTCTACGCTGGTCGATCATATTGGCGAGCTGGCCGATGATCTCTGTTTCATTCACTCGCTCACCGGGAAAACCAACACTCACGGGCCGGGCGAAAATTTTATGTCGACCGGATTCACGCTGGATGGTTTTCCCAGTATCGGTGCCTGGGTTACCTATGCGTTGGGTAGCGAGAATCAGGATCTGCCCGCCTTCGTGGCCATTCCGGATCCGCGGGGAACGCCGCAATCGAGCGTCAATAATTGGGGGCCGGGTTTTCTACCCGCCGTTTTCCAAGGGACCGATTTCAATGCTTCATCGCCCATTCGCAACCTGGTCCGCCCCGATCGAATTTCCATGGAGCGAGACCGGGCGACCCGGGACTATCTGAAACGTCTGAACGAGCGACATCTGCAGAAATTTCCAGGGGACACGGAACTGGCGGCCCGCATTGCTAGTTATGAACTGGCGGCCCGGATGCAACTGAGTGTGCCGAGGATCAGCGATCTATCCACCGAACCGGCTCACGTCCTGTCAATGTACGGAGCAGATGACCCAAAAAACCAGCTCAAGGCGCAGTTTGCTCGAAATTGTATTCTGGCTCGCCGACTGATTGAAAACGGCGTGCGATTTGTTCAGCTGTTTAACGGTGCGTACCAGACGGGTGGGGAAGGTGTCAGCAACTGGGATGGCCACAAAACGATCAAAAAACATTACGACATTCATGGACCGATTCTCGATCAGCCAGTGGCCGGTTTGCTCAAGGATCTCAAACAGCGGGGAATGCTGGAGGATACACTGGTGGTTTGGTGTACCGAGTTTGGTCGTATGCCGACATTTCAAAAAGGAGCCAGTGGCCGAGACCATAACCCGGCTGGTTTTACGGCTTGGATGGCGGGTGCGGGTGTGAAACGCGGTTTCGAATACGGGGCCACCGATGAATTTGGTTACAAGGCTGTCGAAAAGCCAGCTACGGTTTACGACTTTCACGCCACGATCTTACACCTGTTAGGCCTCGATCACGAACGTCTCAGTTATTATCACAATGGCATTGAACGCAGGTTGACCGACGTTCACGGCCACGTCATTCGCGATGTGCTGACCTGATTTTTGCCGGCGCCATCCGCGTTACTTTCGGATGAGCGGCTGGTCACCCCGTTGTTTGATTTCTACGTTTTCCGACGTGGAAACGGTCTCTTCTTGAGGGGGGGCGTCGAGGGTCACGAATTTCTCGGTCATTTTTCCGTTGTATTCCAGGAAGCTGTCCGGTCCTTCATAGCCTTGGACTTTTTCACTCCATTCCACTTCCTTGCGGATCATCTTGCCCTGGGGCAGATCGAAAACGGCATAGCCGTTGGTTAGCTGTTGAAGAATCTGCGAACGAACCTTCTCACTTTCGATCGGGGTCAAAACCTGAGTCTTGAACGAGACGTAGGCGTACTTTCCTTTGACCTTGTTGAGTTTGTAATTAATGCGTGCTTTCAGCTGTTGCGGCCGACCCTGCTCGTCCGTGCCCTGGAAACTGGTCGGAACATACCACTGGTGACCGATCGAGATCTCACCTTTGGGAAGAGGGATGCAGATGTCGCCAACGCCGAACTTGGCCTGTTGTGAGCCGGATTTCCGGTCCACGATTTCTCCCTCGGGTGAAATCGTAATCATCGCCAAAGGTTTGCCGATTTTTTCCAGGATCCCCGCAAATTCTACTGGGGCAGATTCGTCGGTGGCACTGTTGAAAGTCACCGGATCTTCCTCGCCAATTTTTTGCCACATCTGCACAGATTCAATGCTGTGCACGAACCTCATGTTGCCGGTTGCATCGACGTCGACGACTTTCCACAACTTGGTGGACTGGCTCCGACTGGAGGTTTCTTCGAGTGTTCCGGCGATTTGCGCTTTGGTGGAGGCGGTGTGTTCGACGTTCCATCGCAACTGGTCATCGACGAGGAAGCGGTAGGCCAGCTTGTATTTCTGTTTTTGACTGAGCCGTTCAGCCGCTGACATGGCCCGATCCGTGGATGTTTCATCTTGAGCCACGGAGAATCCGACGGGTCCTGCGAGCAGGACTGCCAAGCAGACTAATGTAAGACACTTCATCGATCGTCTCCCTACGAATTCAATGCTGCTACGAATGCTTTAACGCCAACAAGGGGGTCTAATTGTGTTCGAGTTTTTTGTGATCGAACGCCCCGCCCCACCCGAGCTTTTCTCTCAAAGTGCGATAGTAGCCTTTTCCCTCGATTTCGATCAACCGGAATACACTGTCAGCCCGCTGAATTCGTACCCGGTGACGACTGTCCAGTTTTGACAAGACCCGGCCATCCAATACCACGCAGGTCGAATCATTCGGCTCTGGTACCACGATTTCGTAAACCCGGTCGGCAGTATCGACCACCGGCCGCATCGTAAGGGTATGGGGACTGATGGGTGATATCACGAATGCTTGCAGATTTTTTCGCAGGATGGGCCCTCCCGCTGAGAGGTTGTGGGCTGTTGAGCCGACCGGTGTACTGACAATGAGCCCATCGCACCGATAGGATGTGGAAAATTCTGCGTCGACGTATAAATCAATTTGTTGAATGCTGAAGGGAGGGCCCCCGAGGATCGCTGTTTCATTGAGTCCCGTTTCATCGCACATCAGTTGATCGTTTTCGAAAACCTGGCATCGCATCATCAAATGTTCGATCGTCCGATATTTGCCTTCGGTGATTTTTTTCAGGGATGACTCCAGCTGGTCGGGTTGAATGTCTGCCAGAAAACCCAGTTTGCCAAGATTCACACCGAGTACAGGGATCTGGTGTTGTCCCATTGCCCCTGCTGCCCGCAAGATCGAACCATCTCCGCCCATCACGATTGCCATATCGGCATCGTGATTTCGAATTTCCGAAGTGTCATTGAGATCTTCACCCACGATCTCAAAATATTGGCTTATGACGGGTCTCAATCGTTCAGCCGCCGAGAC
>JAYZCF010000184.1:0-6907 GCA_036338455.1 Planctomycetota bacterium | reverse complement strand
CGAAACTTCCAGATTTCCGGGTCTTCGCCCGTGTCACAGATGTCCCAATTCTTGATCTCGGCCGAAATCCTGGTGGGAAACTGGCTGGCGTCAAAAATGGTTGTATAACCGACCCCGGATTGACCCTCCCGCACGCCGGACCATACCGTCTCAACGTCGTTCCCCATCGGATTGATCATTCCAACACCGGTGATAACAACGCGACGCCGACTATCATTTGCAATCATATCTGGCTCTCTCATTTTCGGAAGCAAGTTGAGTTGCCCAGACAGGCAAGCCCAACGACTGGCTCACATCTAGCCGACGGACAATTCAGCCTGCTCTGCTTCCAGCATGAATTCCGGAATCTTAATGGGTGTTCCATCCTCTTTTACGCCGACATTAAACAACTTTAATACGCGCAACATACGACAGAAACCGGCCGGCTCAAACAACTGGATATTCTGGAAACGATCATCATCCAATATGGCGAACATGAGTTGCATTTCAGCAAGCACAAAATCACCGCGGTGAACGACCCCGCGAATGACCGCCCCATCGGCAGTATGAGTCTGCAATTCGGCCCGCAAGGTCAATAGATCGCCGGGCACAGCCTCGGCGTTCATTTTCAACTTCATGATTTTGGCTAAAACCATCCGTTGCTCAAAGTCACTGATCTGGCTACAGAGGATCCCACCCGTTTGAGCCATCCCTTCGACGATCAGCGAAGAAGGATAAGCGGGAATACCAGGAACGTATTCATCCACCGCCTCTTCACTCAAGCTGATTGAACGGACCGCCACCGCGTATTGCTTGCTGACAAATTCGGTGAAACGGTCAATTAAAAACCAACGCATCAATTCTACCGTCCAAAAACAAAAAGCTGGTCTCTACTAAAAGGCCAGCCCATGAGAGACATCCCAAAAGTTATCTTGCACAATCCCAGCAAGCCGTGATCAAGCAACTTTGGTTGAAACGTAATTACAGAGATCCTGAACCGTTAGCAGGTTTCCAAAATCCTGAACAATCGGGTTTTCCTCGAACTTGGTCAAATCAGCGAATGGCATTCGTTCTTTCAAGACAGCAAGACCTGCTTCAGTAACACGTCCATCCTGAACATATTCTGCATTTGATAGAACATCTTCCGGGAACAGCTCTTCACGTTCGATCTTGATGTCAAAAGCTTTTTCTACTTTGAAGATAATATCCAGAAAGTCGATAGATTCAGCACCAAGGTCGCCCACCAAGGTCGCTTCGGGTGTGACTTCGTCATCATCGACGCCCAAAGCATCCATGAGAGCCTCTCGTACTTTTTCAAACACCTCTTCGTTACTGGGCATTTGTCTCATTCTCCTGGTTTTTTTGTGTGGTCATGGGCCCTTGAGGCCGCGAACTATTCTGGTTTTGTAAACCCAAAACCAACCGTGTCAACTATTTGACATAGCTAATTTCGAGGGGTTATCCGGGTTCATCTGGTCACATAGCAACCGAAACATCTTCTTGTATTGGGAAATGGTGTAGGTGTGTAAGTAATTATCCACCAAACCCCGCTCCTCCAGATTGTAGCTTTCCAGGACCATCCGACCAACAACAGCTTTTTCATCGCCAATCGAACCGGCAACCTGCAGAGTTGTCAGCGTATCCTTGCGAGACTGAATCTTGCAACGGACATCCAAACTGTCCCCTGGCTGCACAAATCCTTTGAATTTCATGCTCCTCGTTTCTCGCAGGCCGACATACGAGTTCTCAAAATCATCCGAAACCCGTACCAGCCACATGCTGGCTTGGTACAAAGCCTCCAGCATCAGCACACCAGGCATGATCGGGAATCGGGGAAAATGATCCGCCAGGTAACCTTCCGACAGCGCTAAGCAACGCCGAGCCTCAATGAACTCGCCCTTCTCAAGCGCATGGATTCGATCCAGCTGTGTGAAACGCATTCACTTTCCGTCGTAATGTAGTTCGCAGGATCGACGATCCGATCACCAAAAGGTGCGCAGGAAGCCGCCTTCTCTAAAAGTGGACAATATAGCAACTCGCCCAAACTGCCACAACAACAAAACCCCCATATCACCCCACAAAAACCGGCCTTTGAGCAGATTTTCCGCGCTTTGCCGCGCATTTACGAAGCGTCTTTTCAGCCCCCCCAGGGGACCTGAGAAACAGAGGATCGGCCCCTGCCTAATCCTCCACCGTCGTTTGTCAGGAAGGCCTATGCTTGGTAGATTCTGTTCATGCGCCGAGGAATTGCAGTATCCCCGGGCGTTGCCATCGGGACCGCTTATGTGATCCACGAAATATTCGTGAACCCCGACACCAAACGTCTCAAGGATACGGAAATCACCGCCGAGTTGGCAAACTATGAAACTGCCCGAGACAAGGCAGGTTCCGACCTGCGCGCGCTGGAACGAAAGGTTGACACGCAAGTGGGCCACGAGGAAGCGGCGATTTTTGCAGTCCACCGATCAATCCTAAGGGACGCTGCCTTCACCAACAAAATCCGTGGCTGGATCGTCGAAGATCGGATGACGGCAGCGGCGGCACTCCACCGGCTCCTGGGAGAGTATACGACCCTCTTCTCCAAAACGAATGACGATTATCTCAAAGAACGATTGAATGACGTGCGGGACGTCGTGATCCGATTAAGCAGCCACCTATCGGACCAACTGAATCCGATCGGCGATGAAGAACTGCGAGGACCGGTGATCGTCGTCACCAATGAACTCTTACCCAGCCAGGCGGTTGTCCTGGGAGATCTCGATGTTCGAGGGATTGTCACCCAGGCTGGCAGTGAAACCAGCCACGCAGCCATTATCGCGCGCAGTCGTGGGATCCCGGCCGTATCTGGAATCCGGGGAGTGCTTAAGCGGATCAAGAACGGTGACACGATTGTCGTCGATGGCCGAGATGGTCACGTCGAAGTCAACCCAAACCCGGAGTCACTGGCAGCCTTTCGAAAACTGGAACGGGAATTCTTTGATCTCAAAGACCACTTGGCAGCCAACCGGGATCAAGTTGCCGAAACGGCGGACCACACCGCGCTGCGGCTAGAGTCGAACATCAATGGTCTACCCGATGCCATTGCTTCTTCGGCCATGGGCGCTTCGGGGGTAGGACTTTATCGCACTGAATACCTGTACTTAACCCACCCCGATGTCCCTGACGAGGACGAGCAATACGAGGTCTACAAGGAAATCGTTGCCAACAGCCCGAACCACAACGTGACGATCAGGACTCTCGACATCGGGGGTGACAAAACCGTTGCCTACCTTGGGCATGATCACCAGGAAGCGAACCCATTCATGGGTTGGAGAAGTATTCGACTCTCTTTCGAGCATCCCGATTTTTTCAATACGCAAATTCGGGCTATCGTCCGCGCTGCGAGCGACTTTCCTGAAGGAACAGTACGGCTGATGTTCCCCATGGTCACGACCGTGGAAGAAATACGGCGACTGCGAAACATGGTTCGCAGGGCTTACAAGACACTCCTTGGGCGCGGCCTGCCCGCCAAAGAACTACCGATCGGAATGATGCTGGAAGTGCCCGCCGCGGCCGTTTCAATCGGAACCATGCTGGACCTCGTCGATTTTGTTTCGATCGGCTCCAACGACCTGATCCAGTACCTGATGGCAGCCGACCGCGACAACCCAAAGGTCAGCCACCTCTGCCAACCTCTGGCCCCCGCCGTATTGCATGTCCTGAAAAACGTGATTAACGCCTGTAATCAAGCGAATAAGCCGGTCACGGTATGTGGCGAAATGGCCGGAAAACCGAAAGCTTTTGTGCTCTTACTGGGAATGGGGTTGCGACGATTCAGTATGAGCCCGGCTTTCATTCCCTCAATCAAACAACTGGCGAGTCAGATCAGCGTCTCCGAAGCAGAACAGATCGTTGAGTCGGTCATGAAGTTGAAAACGATTTCCCAAGTGAAAAAATTCATGACTCGGCAGATCGAACAAATCGCTCCTAACCTGACGATCCTGGACACTCCCAGTTAACGTGCCAGCAGGCAAACGAGCTGTCGCTTCTTGTTGGTGGATCGACAGGAACGAGCTCCCACAGGACAAACCATTATGCATGACATACGCGGCTACATATTCGATTGTGATGGCACTTTGACGGACTCGATGCCACTGCATTACGTCGCTTGGCACAAGACCATGCAACGACATGGCATTCACTTCTCGGAAGACCGATTCTACGAATTGGCCGGCGTGCCCACCGACAAAATCATCCAGCTGCTGGCCTCAGAGCAATCGGTCCAGATCGACCCAGCGTTGGCCAGCGAGGAAAAGGAGCAATTTTTCTTGGAATCGATTGAACAGTTATCCCCGATCGAGCCGGTTGTCGCCAAAGTAAAATCCGTCGTCAACCATTACCCCGTCGGGGTTGCCAGCGGTGGCACACGGGAGGCCGTCTTAGCGCAATTGCGCCAAATCAACCTGCACAACGTATTCCCTGTTATCGTCACGGCAGAGGATACGAAACGGCACAAACCCGAGCCGGACGTCTTTCTTGAAGCCGCCAGCAGGATGCAAGTCGAGCCCAGCGTCTGCTGCGTTTACGAGGATTCCGATTTGGGAATTCAAGCAGCAGAGGCAGCTGGGATGCAATGGGTGGATGTGCGAACGTTCCACTCACCACGCCGAATCACCTGAAACGGGCGGTTCGTCGATCCAACCGAAGTGAGCTGATTCGTCCAGACTCTAAGCTTTATGGGAGTCGATCAATTCCTGAAGCTTGCTCTTGGGCGTCACACCCTGAACCCGCTCGACCACCTCACCACCTTTGAACAACAGGATCGTTGGAATCGTGCTGATCCCGTACTTCGAGGCGATCCCCTGCCCCTCATCCACATTCAGCTTACCAACGGTCACGTCTGAGTTTTCCGTTGCCAACTCTTCAATGATGGGAGCAATCTGACGACAGGGACCGCACCAAGGCGCCCAGAAATCAACGACGACAGGGTGATCTGATTGAAGAACTTCTGTGTCAAAATTATCAGCAGTGAATTCAGTTGCCATGCGGGCGCTCCGTTAAAAAGCAAATTTTATAATACATCATAGGTTTGTGGTGATCGAATTTTAACCCGTCTCGGGACAGGGTCAATGAACCGAAAAAAACGCGAAAAAATCAGATTGCGAAGGCAGCGGCCACTTCAGGGGGAGCTGGTTCATATTCCAGCGGCTCCATGGAGCTCCCCGCTCGACCTTGGCTCAGGCTCCGCATTGCATTGGAATATCCAAACAGCTCGCCGAGCGGGGCGTTCGCCTCGATGAAGGTCATCCCGTTTCGATGATCCGTGTTGACGATGCGGGCTCGCCGTTGCATCAAGTCACTGACAAAATCGCCATGGTAGTCATCAGGGGTCGTGATATTCAGTTTCATGATCGGTTCCAGCAAAAGCGGGCCGGCCTGCTTCAGGGCCTCTTCGAATGCTTCGCCTGCGGCAATACTGAAAGCCATTTCCGAAGACTCCTCGGTAACCTCGGCATCCAATAGACTGACGCGGATCTTGGTCAGCGGGAAACTGCCAATCACACCTCCACCTTCACCCCGGGCAACGATCTCTTCCTTGACCGCCTCCATCAAATCTCCAGGAAGCTTACCGGCGACGCCAGCCGTACGAACACTCACTCCTTCATCCACATTGTCATCCGGTTCCATCCGTATTTTCAGCTTTGCAAACAGCTGTTGACCATTGACCAGACGATGGCACTCCCCGGTTACCTCCACCGCTGCGCTGATCGTCTCCCGGTAGGATACTCTCGGCTTGTGAACTTTGACATCCAGATTGAAATCCCTCAATAGGCGATTCTTGATCACCTCGAGGTGCAACTCGCCCATCCCGGCAATCAGCGTTTGCCCCGTATCCTCGTTTTCGACCGCTTTGAAAGTCGGGTCCTGTCGTCGAAGCAGGATCAACGTATCGGCCAACTTGGCGCGCTCTCCCGTACTTTCCGGCTCGATCGCCATCTCAATCACCGTATTGGGAAACTCGATCGACTCAAGCTGGATCATGGCTTTCTGATCGCACAGCGTATCTCCCGTGACCGCATTCCTTGGACCAATCACACCGACAATATCGCCCGCGGTCACTGATTCGATCTGCGTCTCTTTTTTCGTCGCATGAATCTGCCAGAGTTGGGCCACATTTTCCTTTTTCCCCTGGCCGGGACAAGCAACGCGAGTGTTAGCCTTCAGCTCTCCCGAATAAACACGAACCCAGTAAAAATCTCCTGTCTTGGCTGGGAGTATCTTGAAAACCAGACCGCACATTGGTTCTTTGACATCCGGCTTACGTGCCTCCGACTGATCCGGCTTTTGCGGATTCACCCCTTCAACCGGGGGCCGCTCCAGCGGACTTGGTAAATAATCTCGCACACAATCCAAAACGCCCTGCACGCCCACGCCATGCAAGGCACTACCGCAAACAACCGGCTGGATCATTCGTTGCAGCGTCGCTTCCCGGATGACTTTTTCGATCAGGCTGGTGGGAATCGGTTCCTCGGCAAAGGCTTTTTCCATCATTTCGTCACTGAACTCGTACAACACCTCCAGTAACTCGGTTCGAGCAACCTCGGCTTCTACCTGGAGGTCCTCTGGTATTTCCGCCGCCTGCATCGTTTTCCCTTCATCGGAAAACGTGAGTAACTTCATCTTGATCAAGTCAATGACACCACGGAAACAGTTCTCAATGTGGGCAGGACCTTGCCCAACCGGTATTTGAATCGGGACGGGTCGACCATTGAGCCTGGTTTGAATATCACTGACCACCCGATCAAACTCCGCCCCCTCTCGATCCATCTTGTTGATAAATGCAATGCGTGGAACGTGATAGCGGTCGGCCTGCCGCCAAACCGTTTCACTCTGTGCTTCCACTCCTTCGCGAGCGCTGAATACGACCACCGCACCGTCGAGCACCCTT
>JAYZCF010000183.1:0-8927 GCA_036338455.1 Planctomycetota bacterium | reverse complement strand
TCGTTCATGTTATTCTGGTTTTCGCCCTTGCTCTGGGCAGGGGCCGCGATCGATTTCCTCATCTCGGTATCGGCTTGCACATTCCGCAACTTGTAGTAGTCGAGGATACCGAGCTTGCCACTGCGAAAACTGTCGGCCATGGCTGTCGGGACGTCGGCTTCGGCGGCCACGAGCTCCGCCCGGCTTTTCTCGATCGAGGCAATATTTTCCTGCTCCTTGGCCACAGCCATGGCCCGTTTACCCTCGGCACGGGCCCGGGCGACACGTGTGTCGGCCTCGGCTTGGTCGGCTCGAAGCCGCGCGCCAATGTTGTCCCCCACATCAATATCGGCAATATCGATCGAGACGATTTCGAAAGCTGTTTGCGAATCGAGACGACGGGCCAACACAGCCTTGGAAATCAGATCTGGATTTTCCAATACCACTTTGTGGTCGTCGGCCGATCCGATCGCGCTCACAATTCCTTCACCGACTCGAGCGATAATGGTTTCCTCCGTGGCCCCCCCAATGAGCTGCTGCAGGTTGGAACGCACCGTAACACGTGCCCTAACTTTCAATTGGATCCCATCCCGGGCGACCGCGTCGAGCGATCGCCGCGAATCCCCCTTGGCCGGGCAGTCGATGACCCGTGGATAAACACTCGTCTGGACTGCCTCCAGTACATTTCGGCCAGCGAGGTCGATCGCCGCTGCCTTGGTAAACGACAATTCAATATTCTGGGCTTTATGGGCAGCCACCAGCGCGCGAGTAACAAGCGGGACATTTCCACCGGCCAGGTAGTGGGCCTCCAGCGCACCAGTCGAAAACTCCGGATCCTCGATCCCCGATTGGATCACCATGATTTTACTGGGCACAATGACGGCCGGTTTCACTTTACGAAAAGACATGCCGATCAGGTCCTTAATCCCGATTTTCGCCCCCGTCAAAACCGACTGGATCCACCAGCGGAAAAACGACATGAAAACGGCCGCACCGATGAAAAGCGCGAAGACAAAGATCAGAACGATCACCAGCAAGGTGACGGTCCACGGATTCAGTTTTTCTTGGCCCAGCAACATCGGAAACGCCGTAGCGCATGGGAACAAGGCGTCGATAAGGGTCATTCCGGTCTCTTTCAATAATGCACCACTCGGACAGCCCCTATTCTAGATCAATCCGATACCGAAATGTAGTCTCCGCGGAAAAAAGCGGCAAAGCCCGGAGAAACCGCAACCATACGGTCGAAGTTTCACGGCTCGGTGAAAAGGCCTTTTTCCTCGGCACTACGGCCCTCGGGCTCCACTCCGCGGGCCGCAAACGGACTAGAGGCCAAGAGTTGTCCAAGAGGCATTGTTACCGGACGACTTAACGGCCGCCTCAATGAAGGCCATTCCTTGAACGCCATCGGCCACATCAGGGAAGTCGTATCCCTCAGCCCGCGGGTAAACACCATTGACCTCGTCGACAATCGCTTCGGCTACCCCCAGGTAGACATTGGCAAACGCCTCAATAAATCCTTCCGGGTGTCCGAACGGGATACGCGTGGAGTTCTGGCAGACCTCGCTGTTGTAAACGTTACCCCGCCGATGAACCTGTCGTGGTTGCTCGGCGTACTTGACGATCAGTTCGTTCGGATGCTCCTGATGCCACTCCAAGGAAGCTTCGGTTCCGTAGACACGGATATTCAGGTTATTCTCATCGCCTGTTGAAATTTGCGAGGCGTACAAGATTCCCTTGGCCCCTCCTTTGTAGCGAACCAACATGTTCCCGTCATCATCCAAAGGGCGTCCCGGGATAAAGGTCGACAGGTCAGCGGCCAACTCCTCAATTTCCAAACCCGTAATGTAGCGGGCCAGGTTTTCCGCATGGGAACCAATGTCTCCCATGCAATTGGAAACACCTGATACGGACGGGTCCATTCGCCAGTTGGAGATCGCCCCATCCTCCTGTTCGTTGAGTGCCGTGATTGCATAGCCCTGCGGATACTCCACCACGATCTTCAAAATACGACCCAACTGACCCGACTGGACCATGCCGCGAGCTTCCTTCACCATCGGGTATCCGGTGTAATTATGCGTGAGCCCAAAAACCTTGCCGGTCTGCTCGACAATCGCCTGCAGCTGCTGGCCCTGCTCCAACCAAAAAGCGAGCGGCTTTTCACACACGACATTGAATCCGGCTTCCAGGAAAGCTTTGGCCACATCGAAATGCAGGTCATTGCGAACGACGATGGAAACAAAATCGATCCTCTCGGAGGGGTCCATGGCAGCTTCTTTCTCGACCATCTCCTGGTAACTGCCATAAACACGCGCGGGGTCGAGGAATAGGTCCTGCCCCGACTGCTGACTCTTTTCGGCATCCGACGAAAAGGCGCCGGCCACCAGCTCGATGCGACCATCAAGTGCAGCCGCCATGCGATGTACGGAGCCAATGAACGCCCCTCGGCCACCGCCGACCATTCCCATTCTTAATTTCCTGTCCAACGACATATCTCTTCTCCACTGGAGTTGTTTGCTACGAAAGGGAAACAGGCTGTCCCGTTTCCGCAGACTGGTAAATCGCATCGATCACCCGCATCAGTGCCAAGGCCTGATCGGGTGTGTTCAGGGGGGATTCTTCACCCTGAATCGTTCGTATAAAGTTGGCTGCCGAACGAGCTCGACCCATGTCGGGACATTCATCGACCTCGACGGTGCGGTTGACTGACTCGCCATCCTCCTGCAAGTAGATCTCACAGGTATCGATCGCCGTGTCGTCCAGGCCATCGCTGCCAAATAACCGCTCGACCTTGCCCCCGGCCGCTGTCCCCTGGAAGACAACCGAGACTTCCTCGCGCTTGACCATCTCCGCCCATGACGCCTGCAGCGTCAGGATCTGTCCCGAGTCAAACCGAATCATCGCGTGAGCCGCGGCTTCCACATCCGTCACACCATCGGCATTGTCCGGGATACCCCATGGTCCTTTGAATCCGGGTTGGTCGATAAAATCCGAGAACGTCTGTCCCAGTACGTGCGCTGGCTGGGGATAGCCCATGAAATACATCGCCAGGTCGACCATGTGCAACAGGTCAATCAGCGGACCGCCACCCGAAAGAGCCTTGGTCGTAAACCAGCCACCAAACCCGGGGATCCCCGTTCGACGAATCCACTTAGCTTGGGAAGAATTGATCGTCCCGACTGTTCCGTCCTCAATCAACTTCATCATGGCGTACGCTTCAGGTCGAGCGCGGTTGTTGAAGTTGAACATCAGGTGCTTCCCACTCGCCTCGGCAGCGGCAATCATCTGCTCCACCTCCGCTGCATTGAGGGCCGGTGGTTTTTCGCAAAATACATGTTTTCCGGCCGCCAGGCACTCAATCGCCAACGGCGCGTGAAACTTGTTCGGAACGATGATACTTACGGCCTCACAGTCGGTCTCGGCCAACATCGCCTGCGGAGACGTAAAGACCCCTGACATCCCGTACTGGCTTGCTGCCTTGGCCGCCGCGGCTTCATTCATATCAGAAATCGCCACCAACTCGGCACCCGCTTCCAAAAAGCCGTTGGCATGATATTCGAGCATTCCGCCCGCCCCGATGATGGCAACCTTTATCGACATGCTTTCCCTTTCGCTGCGTTGAATCCAATGAGAAAGGGCCAAGCAAAAAATTGATTGCCGGGCCCTGAGGGGGGGGTTATTCCGATGCGGCGACCGTCAGCTGTTTCAAGGCATCCAGTAAACCGACTACTTCTTCACGGGAAATCTCTTGCCACTGGTCGGCCTTGTGGCGGATGATGGCAATTTTAAACATGCTGGAGGCATCCGACAGATCATCCGGTAGATCGGTAAACGATTCGAATGGGCGGATACGGGCCGCGCCTGCCATGCCACTTTCCGTTGCTTCACCGAAAGGCACGGAGCTGTCGGGCTCGGCATCTCCCATCCGCTGCGAAGCAGCCCGCGATGGATCGTCGGCATCGCCAAAATCCGGACCTTCGTAGATCGGCCCTTCGGCAACGGCTCCCTGGTTATTGGAAACCCGGCCTGAAAGAGTCAGCGCCTCGGCTTCCTCCTCGGCCTCGGTGACCACGATATCGGTGATCTGCGGTCGCTCGGCCGGGACTTTCCCCATCGTTTCCCATCGCTGATTTCGCATTTGGGAAACGGACCAACCGTTCTGGACAGCACCTTCCAACCATAATTCCGCATCATCCCAATCAAGGGCTGCGTAGAAATGACTCCAAAAAAGACCCGTGTATTGTTTAGACACATGGCCAAACCGGGAATAGGTCCTCCGCAGTCGACCGACATGTTGCGGTGTGACGCTACCCACCGTTTTGCTCCAACGATCATCTGTATAACTTGCAGCGGGTAACCCGGAATCCTCCAGGGAAGAACGCCACTGGTGAATGATTTCGCCTTTGTCCCAATTTGTCGTGCTGATCAACTGGTTCCACTGCCCAACAAACGAGCGCGAACAATCATCAAACTGCTCTTCTTGCTGTTCCGTCAGTGGCTCATCTACCTCCGTATCCTGAAAGAGGGATTCCGTTTCGTTCTGTTTCTGTGTTGCCATGCGTTTCCCAAGCTTGCGCGGTGTGCGTTTTCGAGTCCAATCAAGAATACTTTTGTTGGGCCTAGATTACACGGGACCGCTGTGGGTAACAGGCGAATTCGCGTTTTTGCCGGATAATGGCAAACAATTACGATTTGTGAAAACGTACCGTATCGACGGCTCCTGTGGAAAAGTTGTTGGTTCGCGCCAAGGGAACCGTGTCAGCCAGGTTCAACGGCTATACCGACAACCAGAGGAACGGCCGGAGAAGAGAAAATCGCTATTTATCCGAGCCAGGTGACTGATCCGTCTTCTGTTCACCTGCCACTGGTGGTTCCCCCGACTGGGCATCAGGAGTCGTACGACTCTGCACGATCAACAGGTAAACCTGGACGGCGCGGTCATTCGATCCTGCAGACGGGCGGTTCCTCACACCCAGCACGTCCGGTTGGTCCGCACCCATCTTGTCCTTGCCCGCCTGCGAGGCATTCAATTCGGCCGCGCCCAACTCGTTGCCTTTTGCCTCGTTGGTGTTTCGCCCCCGGCCGCCTGCCACAGCGGGCACGTCTTGCGCTTGTTGCTGGTCCGCCTGCTGCCCAAAATTCTGAGAGTCACCGGCATCTTTAAACCAACCCCCTCCACCGGCGGAGGAGCTCAAACGATCCCCAAAGGTCTCGGGTAAGCTCAATTGACTGAGACTTAATTGCTCTCGCACATTCCTCGCGGCCCCGGCAACGACGCCCCCCTGTTTGACAATGATTGGATCCATCGGGACCCCAATCGATTGCTGGTTGAGCCGCCGGAAATGGGGTTGTTGAGCACGATCGAATGGCTCGCCCTGCCCTCCAGGTTGGGCTTGGTATGCGTGATCGCTCTGTGAGAGAGATTGAGCCGATTCAGCGAGCTGCTTGAGAGGTGGCGACTGCAGGTACTGTTCGATCTTCTGACGATTGTCCTCACCCATTCGGTACATGGCGATCACAGCCGCAGAAGCCTTGGTCAGGTCCAAGGCAAAGCCGGTCATTTGTGTCTTGTCGGCCAGGACGTAATAGATGGCCGCCGTCTCTTCTGCCCCCCCTTCCTGCAGGTCACTCGGTTTAGTTTGCGGCAAAGCGACCTGGTGTTTGTCGAGCAGCTCAAACAGGCGTTTCCGTTCAGCCTGTCCCCCGGGTAACTCGATTCGCAAAACGTTGACGGAATAAAACGGGCCGCCCGAGTCACCCAAACCGTATATTTCAGAGCGATTCTCGACAAGCAACGGTTGCAGCCGTTCTTCGACGTCGCGGGCCATGTTCTGAGACGCGTTCTCTCCCAAACCGAGGCCCCTCTCGAGCGGCAGTTCCGCGTTGCCCTCGCTTCGGTCCTCCGCCTCATCGGCCAGCTCCGACGACCGTTTCGCCTCACTCATCTCGAGGTCCAGCAATCTCTCGTTTGCCTGCAACATTTCCTGCTGCATCTCCTGCTGTTTAGATTCTTTCATCCCCGGCATGGCTCGCCGCGATGGCCCCTTCGGTAGCGCATCCGCTTCTCGCTCCTTGGCTTCCTCAAAACCTTCCCCCAAAGCCTTCTCTCCACCGAGCGTCTCGGCAGATTTTTTCATACCATGCTCCGCTGCCAATTCGGCAGGCGCGGCATTGAAATCACCTTTGGACATCATGGCCCCGGCCGTTGCCCTCTCCACCAAATCGTCAGCATCCGCGGCCTCAGGTCCGGCTGCCATCTCACCCGGCAGGGGCTTGGCTTGATCGGCCTGGACTGAACTCTTGGCGGCAACCAGATCGGTCGGTGCTCGATTGAGAAACGGTAAGAGTAAAACCACCAAGATCGTGGCCGCCAAGGCTCCAATGGCAGCCACAGCACCCAACCAACGTTCCCGGCCCGCGCCGACAGAGACAATCGGATCAGCTGGCAATTTATTTGCCGGCGGGCGGACCCGTTCGTCGGCCATGACGCGGGCGGCAAAATCGGCATCCAGCTCCAACTTGGGAAGCTGTTTCAACGCCGCCGATTGGAGCCGGAACTGCTCCAGCAATTCAGCGTACTCGGCATGCTGCAGGAGCATCCGCTCAACTTGTGCGCGCTCCTCGGACGAGAGCTCTCCGTCGAGGTAAGCGCTAATCAGGTTTTCGGAAAACGAGGCGTCAGGCATGGTTTTAAAAGAAAAAATAAATGCTTGTCATTCCCTGATTTCAGGAGGGACAACTACCGCTGTCTCGGGCAATCGATCAGGAATCCATCATCAACTCCAATTGCTGTTTTAACTGGGAGCGGGCGCGATGCAAACGACTGCGCACCGTTCCAATGGGCAAGTCCAATATTTCGGAAATCGCGTCGTAATCCATCTCTTCCATCTCTCGCAATACCAATATCGATCTATGTTCTTCGGAAAGCCGGCCCAAGGCTTCCATTAACTGGGTTGCCTGTTCCTCCCGTTCCAAATCGGCATACGGCATCGGTGCGTTGCCAGGCAATTGAAACTGCCTATCGTCATCCCGATTTTCCAAGGAGACGGTTGGTTTCCGCCGCCTGAGCTTGGTGATGGCGACGTTGTACCCGATCCGGTAGAGCCAGGTAAAAAAGGCACTGTTGCCTTGAAACGTGCTCAGCTTGGTATAGGCCAGGATGAAGGCTTCCTGAACAACATCTTCCGCATCCGACTCACTCCGCAACATCTGAACCAGCCCTGTGTACAAGCGGTTCTGGTACTTGCAGATCAACTGGCCAAACATCTCGCTGTTGCCAGCGAGCGTTGCCTGAATCAGTTGTTGATCAACTTGATTGGACGATAATTCGTTCATACCGATGGACGACCGGGGCCGCCGTTAAGTTCCCTACAGTACCGGTTCGGCGAAAATTCTGCCTAAATTCTCCATTCCTGCCCAAAAACCTTTGTTTCAGACAGTCAATCCAAACGGCACGTCACCAATTCTAGCGGGTTCAACGCTCCGGTGCGGACCGGGCGAGCCGCTTCATTATACGGCTTTCCCGCTAACAAGTGTCGGCGTTCTGGCTCGGATATAAATCAATAAAATAAAGCCGAAAAAGATCATACCGATGCTGACCCATTGGGAGATGGTCAAAGCCGTTCCGAATTGCCCCGTTTCATCCGTCCTGATCGCCTCCAATAAAAAACGCCCCAGAGGGTAGAGAATCAGCAGCCCTGCCAGGACCTCCCCGGAGTGTTTCCGAAATGGATAATAGAACCAAAGGACCAGGCACAACAGTAATGCATTGATGGAACTGTATACCTGGGTCGGGTGAACGGGCAAGGAAAAATCGGGTAGGTCGGCAGCAGAAAGTTTAAGTTGGCCAATCCTTGGCCCACCGATCACCAGGTCGGCCGGCATCTGGATTCCCTCTTGCTTAACGGCTCTCAAATCGATGCTATTGGGTAACAACAACATCAATTGGTCACCCGGCTGGATACCACGGGTGTCAGCCAGCGAAGCTGGCCGAACCTTTTCCACCTGTAAACCATCGAGGCTCCAGACACCCTCAATACCGAGCAATGGCCCCGTCGCCAATTGATGCATGTAGGGCGGGGAACCAGCCGGAAAGGTGATTCCTGGCTGGGGCGGCTGGCAGACACCACCGTAACAACAACCATTCATCAGGCAGCCGATGCGACCGATGGCCAAACCGAGCGCCAAGGCAGGTGCCAGGATATCCCCCACAACCGACCATGACATCTTGTTCAGGTGGATGTAGCCCAATGCGCCCAATAACGCACCGACAAGACTCCCATACACGACCAAGCCGCCTTTGGTCATATCCAACATTTTGAAGATCAGGTTGCTGTCACCCGCCTGAGCAAACTCATCCCACTTTTGAATGACATAGAATAATCTCGCCCCGACCAGACCGACGACGATGATCCAGAAACAGAACGAGATCATCTGATCAAATTCAAAACCGACCTGTTGGCAGCGCAAATACACCAACCCCAATCCGGCCGCGATGGCCAGCAACATGAAAAATCCGTAACCTCGAATCGCCAACCCCAACGGGATCAGATCACCCGGAGGATCCTCTGGGTTGATCCCTTGATTCTCCAATCCCGGCAAAACGAAATGAATGACCAACCCAACAATCACGACGATTGGCAACAGACCCAAGGCATCCGAGCCTCGTTTGGCCACCAGCCATTGGTATCCCATCATGCCGAGACCGATCACCAACCAGATCGTCAGGAGCCAGCCATCAAACAGGGCGTGCGGAATATGGAACAATGTCTGCTGCATGGTATCAGGAAACCCTTCTCGCTCGCTGAGAACCCGTATTCACCCCTACCGGGACGTTCGGGACGACCAACCGGGTGGTTCGATTGCGTCATCGTAACGTCTATCGAGGAGTAATAACACAGTTGTCCAGCAGGCGCACCTGACCCACCTGGCATGCCAGCAACGCCACGATG
>JAYZCF010000182.1:0-7425 GCA_036338455.1 Planctomycetota bacterium | reverse complement strand
AACGGCGAAACGATCAACGAGGTTCGGATCAAAGCGGATCAGCTGCGAGCCAAGTGACCGATTCTCTCGTGAACGATCGGGAAACACCTCAGAGCGGGGTTATTTAGAAAGACGATTGAAGAACAACCGATTCGTGGTGCCTGAGTTGGCGGTGGCGATGTCCGGTTGTTGATCGCCGTCCAGATCTCCTGTCGCCAACCCATAGGTGTTTTCTTCGGCCGTTCCAAAAACGATCGGTATGAATTGGCGACCTTGTTCACGGTTCAGATAGGCGGTGTTGGGTTGTTGGACATTGCCAATCACCAGGTCGAGCGCCTGATCACCATCCAGGTCGACGGCCGCCAGGCTATAGGAATTGCCACCCGTTGTGCCGAAGGATACTGAATGCTGAAAACCGGTTCCCTCCTGATTGCCGAAGTGGACCCGGTTTGGTGCACCGATATGAGCAATCGCGACATCCAATTGACCATCGTTGTCCAAATCATCCAACAGAATGGAACGGGCGGGTTCGGAGCCCGATCCCACTACGATGCGTCGGCTGAAGTTTAACCGGCCATCGTTAAGCAAAATCGAACTCGGCTGGCCATCCCGGTTGGCCAGCGCCAGGTCGAGATGGCCGTCGCGGTTGAAATCACCCACCGCGACGTCAATGGTCGAATCTTGGCCGGTTCCAAACGTGCGTCCGGCATCGAATTTTGCATTTCCATCGTTAAGATAGAAACGATTTTCATTTCCCCGAGTGACCACCAGGATGTCGATATCACCATCTTGATCGAGGTCGGACAATTCCAGACTTCGCAAAGAGGTTGGTTTTGCGAAAGTACCACCTGGCTGAAATTCACCCTGGCCATTATTGAGCCAGATCTGGTTAGGCGCCTGGTCGTTTCCCACCACGATGTCCAAGTCTCCATCACCATCGAGGTCGGCCAGTTCCGCCGCGTAGGACGGGGTCAAATCATGGCCGAGGGGTCGTTGCACAGTGTATCGTCCACGTCCGTCGTTGAATAACAGAAAATTCGATTGCGGCCAATGGCGCCCATTGGCGACGACAGCGTCGAGATCGCCGTCGGCGTCCAGATCACCCAGGCGTACCGAAGCGGACAGGTTTTCCTGAGTTCCCAGCACGAGACGTGTATGACTTGCGAGCGCGTCTGTCTGAAAACCGTGAACTGTTGTTGCCGGGACACTGGCTAAAAACGAGGCCAGTCCGAACGTGTAGGCGATAGCTCTCAGCAACAACGGACGGATGCGGTTTGGTTCCTGCATGTGCGTGTCTCGAAGGATCGGGAAATTATGGGTAAACGCTTGTCGGTCTCTAAGGTAATCGGTGTTGGGCGGCACGGCCACCCAGACGGACTGTGCTGTTGCGGTGGCTGGTGAGCGAGGGGATGAAACCGAACGCACACGACAAGAGAAACCATCATGACGAGACGGAACCGATGTGGGCAAACATGGGAATAACCGATACATTGACGGTCCAGCCAAAGTGAGCGGGAGGCTGCTGTTGGCGAAGCTGTTTTACTAAACGAGGAGTTCTGGTATGCGTAAATTTTTGGGCACGCTTGTGTTGATTGTGGTCGTGGTTGCAGCGATTGGTGTTTTCAGTGGTTGGTTAACCTTCTCGACGGACAATGGTTCGGGGAACTCTGATTTCGGGGTCGAAGTCAACCGGGACAAGCTGGCCGATGATACAAAGCAGGGAGCCCAGGAATTGGGGGATGCTTTGAAAAAAGCGGAAGAGGCGGTTGAGGGAGCCGTAAAGGGGAAGTAGATCGGTCTTCGCAGTCCGTCCAGGGGATCGGGAGCGTTCCCTGTTCCAGGAAACGTCCCGATACCGTAGCGTTATTATTCACCGATCGGGGTGGTTTCTCCGGCGGGCCCGCGTTCCATACCGGGGACAACCGTTCCGGATTCTTCACCTGAAAGGATATATGCGGCCATGGCAAGGAGCATTAGGATCAGTGCAGTCCAGGCGCGCCAATCCTTGTGGATCCCCTTACTGGGCTCCGCGCGGTGGACCTGACCCTGTTTCTTATGCTTGTCCTGTTTATGGTAACCGGGGGGGGTGTCATGCTGATGTTTATTCATCGTCTTCCCTTAGATGGATCGGTCGGTTGGACCGCATTGAAAGGCCCAAACGTTCTTAGTTTGCTTGGAAACAGAGGCGGTCGGCCCGCTCCCTAGGTGGCCTTCCGAATCTGAACTAAGTCTAATCGTTCAGGCTGAATTGGGAAATAAGAGTCAGGCTTCGATTTGAGCAATTTGCTTGGTCAGTCTTGTTGGTCCTTCATGCGGTTTACGCTAACTTAAGCTGACAGCCCGACGCCCAAAGAATGGGTAAGCGGGCAGCTTGCACGTCGGCCGACGGGAGAAGAGTGTAATGGAAAATATCAAGCGAGTCGTGGTGATCGGCGGTGGGATAGGTGGTCTTACCCTCGGTTTGGCGCTCCGAAAAAAAGGGTTGGACGTCAAAGTTTACGAGAAATATGACCATTTCCAGCACCATCTGACCGGTTTCCTGATCTGGAGTTACGCGATCAAGGTTTTGCAGGAACTCGATGTTCCCGTCGACCAAGTCGGTACGCCACTCGAAGTTTTTGAGGTTCACGGCCGGAAAGGCCAGGCGTTGACCGAGATGCCGATAGGCACCGTTTCCCGTGAAATGGGGGCTGACTCTTACGAAATCAACCGCAGGGGGTTGATCGAGCTGATGGCCGGAATGCTGGGGCCTGATTTGGTGCAGGGAAAAAATTGCGTGGCTGTGGATAGTTTGCCCGACCGAGCTATCGCCCACTTCGAAGATGGTAGTTCCGCCGACGGGGACGTCGTGATTGGGTGCGATGGTGCGCACAGTACGGTCCGAAAATTCATTCACGAAGATGTGGAACTCACCATGCTGAATGCAGGAGGTTGGATCGCCGTCATGGACGAGCATCCGGCATCTTTAAAACCGAATCGACATATGGATTTTTGGGAACCCGGTATCAAGGCAGGTGTCGCGGATATTGGCAATGGCCAAGCGCGTTGGTATGTCGGGATGAATGGAGCTTTGCCGGATGAACGGCGTTCTGTCAAAGAGCAAATTCTCGAGGCGGTTCCTGTTTTGCCTTCGGTGTTGCAGCAATGCCTCGATCTCACCAAAGAGGAGGAGATGGTGACCGTTACCGGTGGCGATCTCCTCGCGCTGGAGCCCTGGTTTAAAGGCCGTGTGATGATTCTCGGGGACGCCGCGCATGCCACCAGCCCGTATGCTGGTATGGGGGCCTGTGCGGCGATTGCCGATGCCGGTCATTTCGCCCACCTCATGGATTCTTACACTGACATCGGCGGTTTTTTTCTGCGTTTCCAGCAGGATCGCAAACCGCTCACCGACGCCATCATCAAGGAGTCGCGGGCCAGTCTCCATATGTCAGCGGGTCGCTCCCGTTTGCAAAACTGGTTTCGGGATCTGAAATTGCAACATATCCCCGAAAAAGAGATGCATAAGATTGTCGCCGACATGGTGAACGGTAAATGAAACAGGGCCAGCAAGTTTGCTGGCCGCATGTTTATCGATACCGCCGTTTTCTCAGGGAGGCTAATGGTGGAACCCGGAGGCCTCGGCCGGTGTGATTTGGTGGGCTACAGGGTGCTTTTTGAAGTATTCCATCGCCGCTTTCATATCCCCGATCAAAAGACTGCCGAGGTCGCGGCTGACGCCGTGACGCACCAGAATCCGTTGAATCGGCAGGTCCTGGCAGTTGGCCGGTAACGCATACGCTGGAACTTGCCAGCCGCGGGTTCTCAGACGGTCAGCAAAATCGTACAGGCTGAATCCTGGATCAACCCCCTCCTTCATTTTCCAACAGAGGGCGGGAATTCCCCCGGATTCGTCACCGTCATACATCATTTCGAAGGGACCCAATTTGGCAATTTCTGATGAGAGGTATTTCGCCGTTTCATAGCAGGCGGAATGAATCCTGCGGTAACCCTCCCGTCCCAGACGAACAAAATTGTAATACTGGCAGATGACCTGCCCACCTGGACGAGAAAAATTCAGGCCAATATCCCGCATATTACCTCCCAGGTAATTGACCCAGAAAACGAGTTCCTCAGGGAGGTCTGCAATGTCACGCCAAATCACCCAGCCGACACCCAGCGGCGAGAGGCCGAACTTGTGACCGGAGGTATTGATCGATTTGACCCGGGGTAAACGGAAATCCCATTCCAGATCAGGAGCACAGAAAGGCGCCAAGAATCCACCGCTGGCGCCGTCGACGTGCATCCGAATGTCGAGGCCTTTCTCTTTTTCGAGTTGGTCCAGCGCGTCGGCGACCGCCTTGACCGGTTCGTATTGGCAGGTAAAGGTTACGCCCAACGTCGGGACGACACCGATCGTGTTTTCATCAACGCGCTTGAGGACCTCCTCAGGGGTCATGATCAGGCGGTCCTTTTCCATGGGGATTTCACGGATTTCAATATCCCAATAGCGACAGAATTTATGCCAACAGACCTGAACCGGACCGCAAACAAGGTTGGGTTTGTCGTACGGCAGGTTGGCGGCTTTTCGCTTGTCTTCCCAGGCGCGTTTCATTGCCATGCCGCCCAACATTGCGGCTTCGCTTGAGCCGACCGTTGAGCAACCAACGGTGTTCGAGGACTCGGGGGAGTTCCACAAATCGGCAAGCATGTGGACGCAGCGGGCTTCGATTTCGGCCGTCTGTGGGTATTCATCTTTGTCCACCATGTTCTTGTCGATGCAGACGTTCATCAACTTGTGAAGTTCTGGTTCGGCCAAGGTTTGGCAGAAGGTGGCCAAGTTCTGTCGAGAATTCCCGTCGAGCATCAGTTCGTCATGCACGGCAGAATAGACGTCGACAGCCTGTTGCTCTTGCTGGGGGAAATTGAACTTGGGCATCGTCTGCGAAAGGTCGTTCGAGGCGTACACATCGTCCGCCATCAATTCGCGTACCGATTCTTTATCGTGGAGAGGCATGTCGTTTCCTTGTGGGGATTGCAATCAGGGGTCGGGTGTCAGGGTGCTCCCGGCCAACTACCGAGCGGTCGGCGGGAGCGGGTGGCTCGGCAAAATTGTCCTTTATTGGAGGGTCGCCAGCGGTTATTTTCAGCAACGATTATTTCATATTTTGAACGGAAGGGAAAGGAAATGGGGGCCGGTCCGCTAAAGAAAGCCTCTGGATGCAAAAGCGAGAGCGTTCCGAAGACCGTTTGGCGGAAGCGCGTCGTAAGGTATTGCCCTGTTGTTATTGGGCCGCCAGGCGAACGTTAGGCCAAAAGGTATCGTGTGCGCTGTGGTTTAGGTGAAATCGATCGCTTCGTCTTCACCGCCGAACTTTTCCAATGGGATCCCCATCGAACGGACCAGTGCCAAATGCAGTTTGGACATCGAGGTGGGTCGGCGGAATTTGATCTCTCTTCCGGTGCGCAACGCACCATTCCCTTGACCCGCCAGTAGGATCGGCAGATCCCGTTCCCCGTGGCTGTGCCCATCCGAAATACTGGAGCCATAACAGAGGGACGAGCGTTGCAAGAGGGTGTGACCGTCGGCTTCCTGAATGTTGTCCAATTTATGGATCAGGTAGGCGAATTGGGCGTGGTGCCACTCGGTTACGCGATTGTACATTTTCCGTTTCGAATCGACCGTGTCCCAAGACGTTTTGCCGTCGTCGTCCTCGGTCCTGCCGGAGATATCTCGGTAGTGCGAGAGTGCATGCCAAGTCCCTTGGCAATCTGGGATAAAGTCAAAATAGCGATTGCTCTGGCCGTGATCCAGCATGAAGGTGCAGACCCTTGTCGCATCGGCCCAGAAAGCCAGTACGATCATGTCGATCATCAAACGAACATATTCGGCATGGCTGGTCGGGATACCCGCCTGGGGTCGGCTGAGGGTATCGGTCAAATCACCACCCTGCAGCGCCTGATCTGTTTGCTGTTCGGCAAAAGCGAGGCGGCGTTCGATGCTGCGGATCGATTCTAGGTATTCCTCTATTTTGCGGCGATCCTCTCGGCTCCCTTTCCGCTGCAAAGTTCGCGCGTTTTCCAAGACCAGGTCGACCACGCTCTGGTCGATGCCAACTCCCTGATTCGTACGGAACATCCGATCGAATACGGACCTCGGTTCGGTTTCCCGAGCAAGAGGCGTCCCTCGGTCTCGCCAGGAGATTGAGTTGCGGGGTAAATTGCCAGTGAAATAGCCTTCGCCGCGGACGGCCAATTCCAAGGAGGGCAGTAACGTTTTTTCGGTTAAACGGCTCGCAACCAATTGGTCAACCGACTGGCCTCCTGCTTCAATTTTTCGATCATCGTAACCCCCGCCGGTCAGCCAAGTTGCCGTGCCAGCACCGTGTCCGTTACCGCGCGGCGTCCAAAGGTTTTGGGGCACGATCAGATGCTGCTTGACCGATTCCAACGGGCGCATCCAACGGTTTAACTTTAACAGCGTTCCGTCCTTGTCCGTTTCCTCCGGTTCCCACGAACCATGAGCGGTGCCGTTGGGAAAATAGAGGTAGGCGAGGCGGTTGGTGGCTACAGGAGCGCCTGGTTCCCCAGCTTTGGACGGACGAACCATGATGTCCAAGAGTGGTATACCGACCGCAGCGCCAGCACCGCGCAACAACGTTCTTCGTGAAACTCGCAATGGTGATCGGCTCAATGTTCGTCCCCCGGCAAGGTTTGGCGGTACAGGAAAGGGTAGCTCTCGACGATGGCAAGCAACAGCGATTGAAAGGCATCGCCCTGTTGCCGGGTTTGATCGACGATCTTACGCAAGGCAGCTTCGTCGTAGTACTCCAACTGCCTTCCCAGAGCATAGGTTAATAACTTTTCGGCCAGCTGTCGGGTAAGGTCGTCCATTCGATGATCCACGATCACGTCGCGTAAGCCGAGAGGACCTTCGAACACCGTTCCGTCGGGAAGCCGTCCCCGCGCGTTGATCCGTTCATCGTATTGGCGAGTTCGCCAACGACCAAAGTTGTCAAAGTTTTCCAGGCTGAACCCGATCGGGTCCATCTCCTGGTGGCAGGCAGCACAGCGGCGTTCACGGCTGTGCATTTCGACTTTTTCCCGGAAAGATAAATCATCCCGTTCGAGGACGTCGTCCTCGATCTCCCCCACATCGGGTGGGGGTTCGGGAGGGGGTGTTCCAAGCAAAGTGTCGAGCACCCAATGGCCCCGCACGACTGGGCTGGTGCGGTCCGGGAAAGAGGTAACCGACAAAATACTGGCATGGGTCAGGATTCCACCACGGATTTTGGTTTTCAACCGGACCGGCCGCATTTTTTCCCCTTCAATTCCTTTGATCCGATAATGGCTCGCCAGCTCTTCATTCAAATAGGTATATCGGGCATCGACCAGCCGTGAAATCGGATGATTGTCCCGCAGCAGTGAATAAAAGAAGAGAGCCGATTCGGAACGCATGGCGGTCAT